>NZ_ANOH01000312.1 GCF_000346505.1 Aporhodopirellula sallentina SM41 | reverse complement strand
TTAAACGAAGCGAGTGATGTCAGAACTATGAGAGATTCTACCACCGGAGGGAGGTTTGAACAAACGACAGCGGTGTGCCGAAGGCCTAGCGTAAAAACCATGTTGTCGGACCGTCAGAGCCACCGACCGATTGTCCGCTCCCAAACGAATAGCGGAACCGATACGCCCGTGTTGTTCGCTCGGAATTGCGCAGTGATGACGCGCTCGTTCGCGTCGAGGTCGAGCATTAGTTGCCCGCTGGTGGACGCCCAATCAACGCCACCGCCTTTCGTTGACGGCATTAAGGCGTCGCGAATGACTACGACGCCGTCGTACCATCCGGGGGCGGAACCGACGATCTGCGTGGCATCACGAACAGACATTCCGGGCGTAATCGCGTCAGCCATAGAGCTGTCGAGGCGCAGTGTTGGGACGAAACACATGATGGCGATTGATGCGACGACAACGCCCGCAATCCGTGCAAGCAGGCGACGTTTGGATCGCGGTTGACTCTCCATGGGTAGGTCCGAC
>NZ_ANOH01000311.1 GCF_000346505.1 Aporhodopirellula sallentina SM41 | reverse complement strand
CGTTATCCGACTGTAACTACTGCATTACTCCTCACTGCGAGACCTAGAATGAACTCCAGACTCTTGGCCGTGCTTACGATGCTCGCGATTCCGATTGCAAACATTGCCACCGCTGACAACCCTGTCGTGTTCTTCCTTGGCGAAGCCCAGTTTTTCAATGGAGACTACATCAAAATCGACTCTGTTACTTCAACTGGAGACGCCTTCGAGGTCGGTGCGACGATCACTGTTACCGGAACCTATACGCTGAACTCAGCCGAGCATGCGAGATTGTGCTTCTACACAACCCAACGCGTGAAACCGGGAGGCAAGGCCGCAGCTAGTTCCGAACTGAAATCTCAACGATTGGTTGCAAAGCGTGGTACGCATCCTTTCACGCTTTCCAAGATCGTGACGGGGGGCGGCGGTCCACATCTCACTTTCTATGGCTCTAGCTCTGCATTTGGTGGTGTTTACTTCGGTGATGAATCGAATGTGTGGATGAAGAAAGGCTGGTCGTATGAGCCACCAAACTCTGTCCCCGCCACACCCAAAATTGGCGGATAACCATCCGATGCACACGGAGCGGCGGTGGCTAGCTCTTTCGTTTCCTTGCAACCTGTTCGCCGCCGCCCGGTGATCGGTACCGTTATCCGGCTGAAAGTATCGAATGCGGTTTCGACCCAAGCTAACCATCTGGTGGGCGATCATGCTCACTACCTGGGGCGCCATCTTCTTCGCGTGGTACG
>NZ_ANOH01000310.1 GCF_000346505.1 Aporhodopirellula sallentina SM41 | reverse complement strand
GAGTCTTTGCCTTAGGCGTCGCCGTGAAGGCGACATATGTGATTCCGACGTCTTTTGCCTTAGAACCCATCTGCGCAGTCAGGATGTCCTCGTTGCTGACTTCTCCACCGTCCTGCAAGTCCTTGAGCTCGTCAGCCGACAGCACTTGCTTCAGCTTCGCAGCCGCTTCACCGGTTTGCGAACTGTGAGCCTCATCCGCGATAACAGCAAATCGTTTCCCTTCTGTCGCAGCTAGCTTTTGCACCGTCTCCAACGCAAACGGAAAGGTTTGGATTGTGCAGACGACGATTTTCTTGTCACCGGAAAGCGCCTCGGCAAGCTCTGCGCTCTTGCTGCTACTGCCGCCCTTAATCGTTGCCACAACTCCCTTGGTTCGTTCGAAATCCTTGAGGGCGTCTTGTAGTTGACCGTCGATCACATTCCGATCCGAAACGACGATTACGGAATCGAAAATCTTCTGGTTGTCTTCGTCGTGCAAGTCGCCGAAAAAGTGCGCGGTCCACGCAATCGACATTGTTTTCCCGCTGCCCGCTGAATGCTGGATGAGATACTTTTTACCGGCGCCGCGGGCCGCAACATCCGAAAGCAATGCCCGCGTGACGTCGAGTTGATGATAACGAGGGAAGACAATTGCCTTGATGTTCTTTTTGTCGTCTTTCTCTGCGACGAGATAACGCCCCAGGATGTCGAGCCAACTGTCTCGTTGCCACACCCGTTCCCAAAGATATGCGGTCTTGTGACCGTCCGGATTGACCGGATTGCCTGAGGATCCGTTGTCACCCAGGTTGAACGGGAGGAATCGAGTTTTCGGACCAGAAAGCCGCGTTGTCATTGCGACCTGACCGCTACTGACAGCGAAGTGAACCAAGGCACCGCTAGGGAATGTCAGCAGTGGCTCTGCGGTCTGTCCCTTCGGGTTGGGGATGCGGTCAAATCGGTATTGATCAATCGCATCGTCAATGCTCTGAGTGAAATCGGTCTTCAGTTCGGCAGTGGCGACCGGTATGCCGTTCAGGAACAGCACCAGATCGATATTGAGTTCATTGTGCGTCGAGTAGTGAACTTGTCTTACGACGCGAAGCCGATTGGCGTTGTATCGCTTGATGATGTCGGGATTCACGGCCGAAGCTGGCTTGAACTGCGCCATCTTCACGACGCTTCGCAACCCCAGCACATCAAAGCCCTGCCGCAAAACCTGCAATGTGCCGGTCTGGTTCAGCGAGTGCCTCAATCGCTGCAACAGCGTTGCCTCAGCCGCTTGGCCATGATTCTTAGTCAACGCCTTCCATGCTTTGGGCTGCGTCTCCTGTAGCCATGCAACTACGTCATCCGGATACAACGCTAGTTCACGGTTATAGCCGGATGCATCTTCCGCATGGTAGTGCCAATCATGCTGAAGCAGGTGTTCACAGATCTCGCCCTCGAAATGGATCTCGGTGTGCAGGCTCATTGGTTTTTAGCGTACTCCATGTTCCTGCGTGTATTGACATGGTAGGTTTGGCGGGGATCTGCGGGGCGGTCGGGGATCGTCGGGCGGAAAAGATCAGCCTGAGTAAAAGGGTCGATATAGGTTCTCCGAACGTGCTCCTGCGTCCGGTTCAGGCAGTCCGCAACTTCGGCGATCGACATGTCCCGCCATTTCAGCAACGCAACCATCGCATCCAGTTCCATGTCCGCTTTCCCTTTTCCGCCTGAGTCTGCGATCAGACCTTGGATTTCTGGTGGAAGCTAGGTGTCCTGCCCCCCCTGGATTTGGATCCCTCTACCGTCCCCGGCGGCCGGTTAGCTATGGGCACTAGGCGGGGGCCCTGCTCGGCTTTTTTAGTGGAGTTAGCTAGCAGGGGCAAATCCGTTGCCGACGATGTCGATCAGGAACATTTCTCGGATTGATTCGCCGATGTCGCTGAACCAGCGATCGAAGCCGATGAAACTTTAGGCCGCGGTGTGTCTGAAGCTGATTTCGACACTTCGGTCACGAGGTTTCGTCGCCAAGTCGGCAACTGTTCGACGACCTGGGTAACAGACTCGAGG
>NZ_ANOH01000309.1 GCF_000346505.1 Aporhodopirellula sallentina SM41 | reverse complement strand
TCCAGGTGTGTGTCATGGACAAACAAGGCAACATTATTCAAAACGCTACACGACCTAACGATTGGCGGGCGGTCGCTGAGGTCGTTCCCGAAGGCGGCACGGTTTTCGCCGCCATCGAGGCCTGCTGTGGCGCCGCCGACTTCGCCGAAGAACTCATCAACCATACCGGCTGGTCAGTCAACTTGGCCCACCCAGGCTACGTCGCCCGAATCAAGCAAAGCCCCGACAAAACCGACTGGGCCGACGCCAAACTGCTCGCTGACTTGCAGCGCGTCGGTTACCTGCCCAAGGTTTGGTTGGCACCGGAGAACATCCGTGAACTCAGACGTCTGGTGCGTTACCGGCAACAACAAGTCAATCATCGTCGAAACGTCAAACTTCGTGTTCGAGCACTCTTGCGTGATCAGCGTGCCAAGTCTCCCGCCGAGATCAATCCTTGGACCAAGGCCTGGCGAGCGTGGGCGGAAAACTGCACCGAAATCGGTGAGAACAGTCGCTGGATTCTCGGTGAGCATTTTGCAGAAATCGAATCACTCAATGTGAAAATTCGCAACATCGAAAAACGTCTGACAAGCATGCTCGCAGGTGATCCGGTGGCGACGAAGCTGCTCGAGCAAAGCGGCGTCGGACTGGTGACCGCAGCCACGCTACGGGCGGAGATCGGTCGATTCGATCGTTTCCGCAGTGGCAAACAGTTGGCTCGTTTTTGTGCGGTGACACCTCGCAACGCCTCGAGCGGTCAGCGGCAAGCCGACGCCGGCTTGATCAAGGCAGGCAATCGGGAACTTCGCCGGGTACTCATCGAAGCGGCCCAGCGACTGCGGCGACTGGACGATCACTGGGTGGAGTTCGCCGACCGAATGAAAGATCGAGGCAAGCCATCGAACGTGATCACTGCGGCGGTGGCGAATCGTTGGATCCGAGGACTCTACTACGAGATGTGCAACTTGGCCGCCTGACCTTGGGCTCGGG
>NZ_ANOH01000308.1 GCF_000346505.1 Aporhodopirellula sallentina SM41 | reverse complement strand
GGGGAGATCAGATTATCGTCGCACCGCCGGATCCGAGTTCGCCGTTGTTTCCGTACGTATCGGTCCGCCAGGAGTATCGGCCGATGCACATCGAGAGTCGAGCGTTGATGGAAACGGTGCCGGTGTCGTGGTTGCAATACGTCACGTCGATCGAGTCGGCCAAGGTTTTGATGGTGCAGGCACCCGAACGGATTGCGGAAGACATCGTGGCTCGTTTTGCGGACGTGGATCAACCGATCCCGCAGGTTGTTTTGGAGGCGATCATCTGTGTGGTATCGCCCGATTGTGATTTCCAATTTGGATTGGATTGGCAGCACGCGGTGGAACTCGACGGCGCCAAGTCGTTGGCGTTGGGCGCGACGGGATTGGCCCTCAACGGGACGGTCAGCGGCAACGGATTGAACCAGATCTTTTCGGAGTTCAGCAGCACGTCAACGTTCGTCAAACTGCTCAGCGAGCACGGCTATCTGACAATTCGCGCGACGCCTCACGTGATGGCGAAGGACGGCGAACAAGCCAACATTGCGATCAACCGCGAAACATTCTTTTCGGTCCAGCCGGCTGGTTCGACCGGTGACAATGCGGTCTTCTTTCAGCAAGACATTCAGAAAGTGGATGCCGGTATCACGTTGGACATTACCCCTCACATTCGCGGGAACATCGTCACCATCGATATCGAGAAGGCGGAGGTTAGTGAAGATGTGCGTACCGCCAACAGCGAATTGTCCCTGAACCCTTTTCCGGTGATCAACCGGCGGAGCGTGTCGACAACGGTGAGCGTCAAAGACGGCAGGACCATTGTGATCGGAGGATTGGTTCAACGAGAAACCATTGATAGTGTCAATCGTGTGCCCGGTTTAAGTCGGTTACCGGGCGTGGGCTATCTTTTTCAGTCGACTCAGCGGCAAACTCGTGACGCCGAGGTGGTGATTTTTATCTCGCCTCGGATCGTCCGGTCGGAAGGGTCGTGAACAAGAAATCGAATCTTCTGAAAACACAGACTGCCCCTATGTGCCCGTTGCTCCGTTCTGAATGTCGAAACGACCGCCCCCGCGTTTATCTCGCAATGAGGTTACTGTCCCTTTCTGCGGCGTTGGCCGTATTGATCGGATCGTCGGCGGAACTGCGTCGCGTTTCGGCTGCGGAGAATTCTGGGCGGCAACCATCCGGTGCGGCACCTGCGGGAAAACGGATTTCGTTAACCCGCCGGGTTGAACCTTCGTTTCGAGTCGAGCCGGTCGTGCATCGGTTTCGCGGTCGGCGTGGTGAGGTGATCCCGTTTTCGTTCGAGATCGCGTCGACCGGTAAGGTCATGAACGTTGATATCCGCGCCGTCAGTTTGCGGCAGGAGGAAACCGGCATCATCTTGCACGACGAGAACAGCCGTCCCATGGGAGGTGTTCGGTTCACGTCGCCGAAGAAATTCCAGTTGCGACCGGGCGAGAAGTTCCAAATCGAAGGGGAGGTCACCGTACCGCTCAACAAGACCAACTACGTCTCGTTTGGGATCCTCGTCCGTGACGGTGGGCAGATTTCGGACGGATCCAAAGAACCGCTCGAGGCAGGAAAAACACGAGCCGCGATTCGCTTTGTCACTCAGTATGTTTTGCGAGTGGATATCGAAACGGGGGCCCAAGACGTCGGTGATATGAATCGGCTGCACTTTGATCGCGGCGAGCTGATCTCGCGAGAAGGTTTGCCGTACGTTCGTGCTTATTTGAACAATCCAACCGACGACGCGTTGGAGTGTGATGTGCGTGCCCAACTGACCGGCAGCGATGCGTCGGCGTGGTCACCGGTGCGTTTGAACATGCCGTCGCGAAGTGAATTGAAAGACGACAGCCGGTATCTCGTTCGCATCATGCCTCGCAGCCGTTTGCGGTTGGAAGGTCCGGTCGATGGCGTGATTCCACGTGGCGATTATGAATTGAATTTGCGTCTGAGTAATGGACGTCGGGCGATGGTGCAGGCGGCGTTTCCGACACGTGTGAACTCCAATAGCTTCCGCGGGTTGAGCGCGTTGGTCGCGACGCTCGATGAGGGAGTGACGGTCGAGCCGTCGCAGATCGAACTCGGCCGTGTCGCCGATGCCGATCGGATGACGACGTTGCTGTTTTCTAATCGGGGACAGGAGCCCAAGAGCGTTCGATTGATTGCGAAGGATCAGGCCGGCGAACCTCTCGACGGAGTGATGTTGAGCAGCAAGTCGTTCGTGCTCAAACCGGGACGTAGCAAGACCGTCCGGGCGATGTTGCGTGGACGATCGGAAGCCGCACATGAATGGGGAACGTTGGAGGTGGCGTGCGAAGAGTCGGAGTCGACCAAGCAGTTGCCGCTGGCGTTGATTCACGAGCAACGACCCGAAATCCAGTTGACCGCCGAGGAAATGCAGTGGGCACAATTGCCGACCGGTAACGCGTTCACGATGAAAATCCAGAACGAAGGTGAAGGCTACGCTCCTTTGTTTGCTCAGCTCAATTTGGCGGCGCAGCAGGGACATCCGATCAAAATGTCGGACGGTTTTGGTGCTTGGCTGACTCCGGGAGAATCCCGCGAGTTGCAGTTCATGGTTCCCGCGTCGCTGCAACCGGGGGCCTACCAAATCAAGCTCGATGTGCGATCGGCGAACGAAACCGTTGTGGCGCAGCGGACTCTGATGCTCGAGATTACGCCGGAAATGCTGGGTGTAGCGGCTGAACAGGTTGCCACGCGTCCGTAGGGCTGGGCCGGGCGAGTCGACTGAAAATCAGTGCGTCCGAACGTGGACGGGGTGCCCGAACCGGGACGCATGTGATAAGAAATCATCTTCCGATGTATCTCTCTTTCACGTGCGAGTTTCCTCACGATGACCGCTGACGCCAGCCTGAAACCATTGATCGATTTGATGCAGCGTGAAGCGTTGCAGCAAGGCACGTTCACTCTCGCGAGCGGCAAGACCGCTAGCTACTACCTCGATTGCCGCCGAGTCACGCTGCACCCGAAAGGTGCGGGATTGATCGGCAATGCGATGTTGAATTTCATCAGCCGTCATGGCGGGGCGAACGGCGAGATGCCCGATGCGGTAGGCGGGATGGCGATCGGTGCCGATCCGATTACCGCGTCGATTGTCACGATCGCGGGCGAACAGGATATCGATCTGCACGGTTTCATGGTTCGCAAAGAACCCAAAGGCCACGGCATGGGCCAACAGGTCGAAGGGCCCGTGGAAGCCGGCCAAAACGTGGTGATCGTCGAAGACGTGATCACCAGTGGCGGCAGCGCGATCAAAGCCGCCGAGGCGGCCGAGGCGTTTGGTTTGAACGTGTTGTACGTGCTCGCGATTATCGACCGCTTGGCGGGCGGTGAAGAGGCCTTCGCCGAGAAGGGCCTGAAGCTGCACACTCTGTTGACGATCCGCGACTTCGGCATCGATCCGGAATGAGCCACGAGGCGGTTTTGAAACGCCGCTACGTGATCGTTTCTGTCAGCTCTCTATTCGCGTAGTCGATCTTGTGAAAGATCCTCATGCAGCACGATCTTTCACTAGGTCCGCGACCACCGACGCGAAAACCAAGCGGGTTTGGGATGCGAGGGCATTTTCAGATTTGACGTGTCCGGTCCTTGTCGCTGAGTACGCCCAAATTCAGACCACCGCAGTCTGGCGACATCGGCTGCATCATTTTCTAAATGTTCTTGCTCGGCCTATTTCGCCTGCCGACGTGGATTAGCCTTTGGCGAGCGCCGATGCGTGGCGGATGATGGGCAATACGCAGTGATTCATTGCGGTGGTTACCGCGCCGGTGGAACCCGGAAGGGCGAACGCGATCGTGCGGCCGATTCGCCCTGCGGTGGCTCGGCTGAGCATGGCTTTGGGGCCGATTTCGGAGATCGAAACGGCTCGAAAGTATTCACCGAATCCGGGCAAGCTCGCATCGAGGAGCTCCTCCATCACGTCGACCGCCATGTCCCGCGGTGCGATCCCTGTTCCTCCCGTTGTGATGATCGCGTCCACCGAGTCGTCCGCGACAAAGGCCAGCACGGATTCTCGCAGCGGCCCCGCGTCGTCGGTCATCACGATGCGTTCGGCAATTTTGTGGCCGACGTCTTCTAGCAATTCCACGATGCGATTGCCGCTCTTGTCATCCTCGATTTTTCGCGTGTCACTGAGCGTGATCACGACCACGTTGAGTGCGGCGTTGGCGTCGACGTCGCCGCATCCGCAATCGGGAGACTCACATTGGTGCACGGCGGGGGACGTTTTCGGGGAGTTCATGTAATTGAATCAACGATGAGGGTGAGAGTTCGATGTCGCTGCAGTGCGGGCGGGCGTTTGCGTTAGTCGATCGAGATTTCGATTCGATCTTCGACCAACCGAACCGGGAAGGATTCTTGCAACGGTTGCTGATTGATCATCTGAATCCCGGTCGCGAGGTCATACTGCCAACCGTGCCACGGGCAGGTGACACATCCGTCGCGGACGACCCCTTCGGCGAGCGGGCCACCTTGATGCGAGCACATCCCGTCCAACGCAAACCATTGACCCGCGTGACGAAAGACCGCCACGACGCGACTTTCGACGAGCACTTCCATGGCGATGTCGTCTTCCGAATCGATTTGCGATTTAGGAACTGTTCGCTGCGTCGTGTTTTCCGCCGGCGCGTCTGCAATGCGAGCGACGGTGTGCCATCTGCGATTTTCGGGCGATATGTCGCGGTTCGTTGACGCAACCACATCGTTTGGATAACGAGGGGCTGAGTTGGGGCCGGAGTTAGGATCGGGGCCGGAGTCGGGCATGGTGAAAACGCTTGCGTCGGTTCGGTCGTCGGTGCCACATGGGCTGTTGCAGAGAGAGCATCGTACCCGAACCAAATCTCGTGACGACCCACCTGTGCGTTCCTGCCGGCATCGAATGTCCGGCAGGTGCGTTGTCGCCAAGGTGGCGGACGGTTCCAAGGTCGTGATCGGTTTCCAGCCTAGCGACCGTTTCTTACGGGCGAACCGTTTGGGAGTATTGTCGCCATGCCTTCTCGATATCGACTTCATTCTCTCCGTCGACCTCGGTCTCTCCATTAACCTTACCGGGATGGCCGGAGTGAAAGATCAGCCGATGGTGCAGGTTGAGTTCTTCGCCGGGTGATAGGGTGGTTGTTCCGTCTCGGAGCGCCCCGTCGAACGACTTCATGGCGAACGGGTTTGCGGTGAACAATCCATAAGTGCGAACATGCCATCGCGTGGGGAAACGGTAGCTCGATGGGTGGTTTAGGAACGCGATACCGGCTTGCTCGCCGTCAATGATCCCGAAGTAGTCGCACCATTTCGCCGGTTGGCTCCACGCGTCCCTGTCGTGGTCACCTTCGCTGTTGAGGATCTTTCCACCCTTTCGGCTGTCCACCGCCATGTTGGCCGGAACGCGAATACTCAGTCCCGCGTCTTTACTGTCATGGAATTTGACTTCGCCGTCGCTCGCGGTCAGGACTTGATCGAAATCAATGATGCGTCCAACCGGTTCGACGCGAAACGTGATTCGTCGCACCTCGGTCAGCATCCGGTTTCCACTCGGGCTGACGTGATCGAGAATTTCTTCCACGACTGCTTGGTTGGGATCGGCACTTAGGGTCGTGAATTCCCGGTGGACGATCTTTCCAATGTGTTTGATTCGCGGGTTGACGGACGGGGCATTGCCTGGCCCCTTTTGTTGCCCGCCGAACGTGATCCATTCGTGCCACGTGTCAGCCTGCTGCGTTCCGGAAACGACGTGTTCATGGCCAAACGTCATGCCGCGGTGGTGTGGGTGATCTCGTTGGTTGTCGGGTTCATGATCGACATCCTTCATCGGGTAGGTTCGAGTCATGTCTTTGCCACCTGGGCCTACGATCGGCCACAGGTAGGGTTTGTTGACGTCGTCGATACGGTAGCCAACGAAGACTTCTCCGTTGAGCGAGACCGTCACGCCGTGTTCGTTCTGCTCGATCGCGAATCCGTCCGCTTGCGATGGCTTGGGTAGTTCGGTCGATGCCAATTGCTGAGGCGTCGTCTGCGATTCTTGGCAAACGGATGGCGTGACACTGCACGCGAGAAGAATGAAAACAAAAGCAAAGCGAATTTTCATGAGCGTCGTCCTGCGATGAGGATGATACTGGTGGGAGGGTGGGGAGAGGATTTCGTGGGGAGCCGTTGGCGGAACACCAGGATGTTCCACAGGGGCCCGTCGGATTCGATTCGTGATCTCGATCGACAGGGGTAGTTTAATGAACGAGGCCGGTCTTTGTATCCGATCGAGAATTGGCGTGGGACAGAATCGGTGTAGTCAACGAAACGATTGTGTGGCGGGGAACGCCTGCGTGACGGGGAAAAAGTGTAATCGGTGCGAGCGCGCCGGAGAGGTGTGACGGCTGGTGGCGGTGTCAAATCGTTGATGGAAATGGTCAACAAGGGTGGTCGGTGAAAGGAATTCCGTCCGGAGTACCAGAGGGCGAACCGGTCGGGATCGCGAAATCGATCTGCAAAAACTCATGCATTCTCTCGTCGGTTGAAAGTCAGGGTTGCCTCTGGGATAGCGGGCGGAAACCGACGACGAAATTGGGAGAGGAGAACAGGAAATTCCTAATGAGGAGGCGTGGATACGTAGGCACGCGGGGGTGATGGTCGCCACGGTGCCCGAGACGCTACAATGCGTCCGAAACGATCATTCTGTTACACAAACGGATTTCCATCAGATGAACCGGCTCGCTTCTTTGTCCGCGTTGGGGACACGTGTTTTCACTTTCGGTATCGCCGCTCGAACAGGCATTTTGTTGTTGATCGGTTACTCGATCGCGGCTAGCCCTGGCGTTTGTTCTGCTGACGCGACATCAGCCGCCGAGGAGGAACCATCGGCCGCCGTGTCTGTGAACGAAACCGCCGCGACGTCGCAATCTTCTCAATCAACAACCGCCAAGGATGACCCAGTGGCCGCAACCGAAAGCCTGCCCAAGACGCTCCGCAGTGTCGAAGGGATTTCGCAGTATGAACTCGACAACGGAGTTCAGATTTTGCTCTTCCCGGACGAGAGCAAAGAGGTCGTGACCGTAAACATGACTGTGTTCGTCGGTTCGCGGCACGAGGGTTACGGCGAAGCCGGTATGGCTCACCTGCTCGAACACATGCTGTTCAAGGGCACGCCGACTCATCCGGAGGTTCCCAAAGTTCTGACCGAACGCGGGGCGCGGTTCAACGGAACGACGTGGATGGACCGCACGAACTATTACGAGACGTTGCCGGCGAGTGAAGACAATTTGGAATTCGCGGTGAATCTCGAAGCCGATCGATTGGTCAACAGTTTCATCCGCGGCGAGGATCTCGCGAGCGAAATGACGGTCGTTCGGAATGAATTCGAACGAGGAGAGAACTCGCCGACGCGAGTCTTGATGCAGCGGATTGAGTCGGCGGCGTTCGATTGGCACAATTACGGTAAGTCGACGATCGGTAACCGCAGTGATATCGAACGTGTGCCTGTTGTCAAACTGCGAAAGTTCTATCGGAAGTTTTATCGGCCCGACAACGTGATGGTGATCGTGGCGGGCAAGTTCGAACCGGAACACGCGTTGGCGACGATTCAAAACGCGTTCGGATCGATCCCGGTTCCGGACACCCCGATCGACGAAACGTACACGGTCGAGCCGGCGAAAGACGGCGAGCGTACGGTGGTGTTGCGCCGTGTCGGTGAAATTCAATCCGTCGGTGCGGCGTATCACATTCCCGCCGGCAGTCATCCGGACTACGCGGCGGCGAAGGCGTTGACGGTAGTGCTCGGCGATGAACCGAGCGGGCGTCTTTACAAAGAAATGGTCGAGACGGAAATCGCCAGCAGTGTTTACGCGATGGCGTTTGGCTTCCGCGAACCCGGTCTTTTGATGTGCATGGCTGAGGTGCCGAAGGATCAGTCGCTCGAACAGGCTCGCACGAAACTGATCGAAATTCTCGAAGACTCCTGGGACGACCATCCGATCACCGATGCAGAGGTCGAGCGCGCGAAGGCTCAGATTCTCAAACAACGCGAGATGGCGTCGGCCGATACGGATAAGATCGCTGTGACGTTGAGCGATTGGGCTGCACAAGGTGATTGGCGTTTGTACTTCCTGTTCCGCGACGCGGTCGAGGCGTTGACGGCCGATCAGGTTCGCGAAGTTGCGAAGAAGTACCTCGTTCGAAACAACCGCACCGTCGGGTTGTTCATCCCCGGCGAAGAATCCGAACGGGTTCGGATTCCAGAATCGCCGGACCTAAACGTTGTCTTGAAGGATTACAAGGGACGCGAAGCCGTCGCGGCGGGCGAGAGTTTCGACCCCGATCCGATGGCGATCGAAAAACGGGTTCTGCGTGGCGATTTGGTCGGCGGGATGCGGTACTCACTGTTGCCGAAGAAGACCCGCGGGGATGCGGTGACGTTGAAGTTGACGATTCGTTTCGGGACTCCGGAAACGTTGAAAGACCGAATGGGCGCGGTGGAAATGTTGGGGCTGTTGATGGCTCGCGGCACGACCGAAATGACCTACCAACAATTGCAGGACGAGTACACGCGTCTGAAGGCGGACGTGAGCGTTTATACGTTGATGGGGTTGTTGCAAGTCGAAGTCAAAACGAAGCAGGAGAACCTGCAGGAAGTCATTGCGTTGATCAGCGACGTGGTGAAGACGCCGCGTTTGGATGAAGGCGAGTTGGAATTGATCCGTCGTCAAATCATCACTCAGTTGCAGCAGAGCCAGTCCGAACCGAGTGTGGTCGCGCCCCGGCACGTTCGACGTGCGTTGGCACCGTATCCCCCCGAAGACATCCGATACGTGATGACGATCGACGAAGAAATCGCGATGTACGAGGAAGCGACGATCGAACAGATCCGCGAACTGCATACCGAGTACCTCGGTAACAACGCCGGCGAATTGTCGGTGGTCGGTAACTTTGAACCGGCGGATGTGATCAAGGCGTTTCAGTCGGAACTGGAAGGTTGGACGACGGACCAGCCTTATGTGCGAATCGATCGGCCTGCACATCCGGATGTTCCCGGTCAACTCGAGTTACTCGAAACGCCGGACAAGTCGAACGCGTTCATGTACAGCAGCCAACAGTACGTGATGTCGGATCTCGATCCGGAGTTCGCCGCATTGACGTTGGGGAACTTTATCCTCGGTGGCGGTTCGCTGAGCAGCCGTTTGGCGGATCGGGTTCGCCAACAGGAAGGTCTGTCGTACGGTGTTCGTTCGGGTGTCAGCCCGAGACCGAAAGATAACCGTGTCGACCTGACGATCTACGCGATCACGAACCCGGCGAACAAGGATAAATTGCTGAAGGTGATCCGCGAGGAGATTCACCGGTTGCTCATCGACGGCGTGACGCAGCAGGAACTTAACGCGGCGAAGCAGTCGTACCTGCAGGCGGCTCGGATCTCGCGAACCGGTGACCCGGCATTGGCGTCGATGTTGTTGATGGCGATGTTCACCGACCGCACGTTGGTGGACGTTGCCCAACAAGAGCAACACATTCGCGAGGCAACGCTCGAGGATGTCAACGCGGCGATCCGGAAGTACATCAAACCGAACGATTTGGTGATCGCGGTCGCGGGCGATTTCGCGAGCGTGTCGGAATCGGAGTGAGGTTCGGCTCGTTCAGTGGTTGAGCGTGGTCTCGGTTTTGGAAAAACCGAGCTACGCGGTGAGCCGAATGGCCGTGAGGCCTCGGGTGGGAGCGTTGAGTGGGTTGTTTAATCGACCCGCCGAAAACCCGAGTGCTTACGCACTTCGGCTCACATTTTTGGTTGAGTGCACGTAGGTCCGTCTTTCCAAGACGGACAGTTTTGGATGCGTGTTTTGCGTTGTTTGGTGGGTGAGCCGAATGGCCGTGAAGCCTCGGGTGAGAGCGTTGAGTGGGGTGGCATGTCAACTGGCCTGTTACCCGAGTGCTTACGCACTTCGGCTCATATTTTTGGTTGAGGCACGTAGGTCCGTCTTTCCAAGACGGACAGTTGGCCTTCCAGACCTGGGCAATCTCGCAGGCCAGTGCCTATTCGTAATTCTCGAATAGTTGTCGCAGTCCGAGCAGGTGGTCGTCGGCGTCGCGTTTGATTTCGTCGAGCGAGCGGGCGGGCAAGTACGATTGCTCGGCAACAGCGTTTGCTCCGACGGCGCTTGCTCCGACGGGGACCGTTTCATACTGTTCAAACGCCTCACTGCGTTCGAAACCGCGTGCGATGCGGCTCGTTCCGTCGGCGCCCGTCCACTGGGTCAACGATTCGCTGGTGTGCCATTCGCCGTCGGGGCTGTCGACGTAGATGCGTACGGTGTCGACTCCGCCGCGTGATGCGGTCGCGGTCACATCTTCGAATCCCGTGGCGCTCGCTCGGTAACCGACGCCGCTGATCAACGATCGGGTTTGAGCGATCGACATGAAATCGTCGCCCGAACTGTCACCGAGGTCAGCGGTGTCATGTCCGCCGGCTTCCGCGTAAGCATACACACGTTCGAATCCGAACGCGGCCTGGAACAAGTCTCCACCGCGAAGGGAGCTGAATTGAGGCCGGATGACGAGTTCATCGTCGTGGACGGAGTCGGTCATGTGGGCGGCGTCGCTGCCTCCCGCGGTGGCGAGCACGTAAAGTTTGTCGACGCCTTCGACTTCGAATTCAAACCCGCGACCGGTGAACTGCGCCGATTCCGAATTGGATCGCAGGACATCGTCTCCGTCGGAGTCGTACATCGTGACTCGGTCTTGGCCGCCGCCGCTGGTGAAGGACACGTTTTCGAATCCACGCAGTTCGATCACGCCGCCGGGGAAGGTCAGGATGGAGTGGCCGGCGTTGGTTCCCGTCGTGGGACGCAGCGTCAGTTGGTCGGTTCCGGATGAACCAACGATCTCGATCGAGTCGCCACCGGCACCGGCGTCGATGATGATCGGTTCGGTCGTGCCGTCGAGCCCGATTTTGTACTGCCCGGCGTCATCGCTGAGGTAAACGCTGCCATCGGTTGCCTGGCCGGTGCCCGCGAGTAGGCCGCTGAGATCGAGATGCAGTTGATCGGAATCATTGCCGCTGACGTAGCCATCGATGGTCGCGGGCGTGTCGTCGATCGGCGTGTCATCAGGTTCTCCATCGACGGGATTGTCGATGGGATCACCAACGAGGTCGCTAAAGTCGATGGCGGCTTCGATGTCGAGCGTTCGGTAGGTCAATCCGGTGGACGCGTCGGTGTGAACGACCGAGGTGGATTCGAGTCGTTGAAGAATACTCTCCGAGGTCGCCTCGACTCCGGCGGCTTCCATGGCTTCTCGGACCAACATCGAGGCGGCGGCGACTTGCGGGCTCGCCATACTCGTTCCGCTCAGCGATGCGTAGTCGTTGACGTATCCGTCGTAGCCGCGAACGTGTTCTGGGATCGCGCTGAGGAGTTGCTGTCCTTCGCCGGTGAGCATGCCGTTTTCGCGTTGCGAGAAATCGCTCAAGTTTCCGTTCGTGTCGATCGAACCGACCGCGGAGACCCACTCGCTCGATGCCGGGTACATCACGTCGTCGGCGTTCGGATCGAGTGTTTCCTGAGAGTTCCCTGCTGCGGCGAAGACGAGGATGTCGTCTTCATAGAGCATTTGCAGTTCGTCTTCGAGCATCGCCATCGCGGCGTCGCGGTTGGAATCGTTGAGTTCGGTGCCGAGCGAAAGGTTAACCGTCGTGATCGGCGATTCAAACGTGTCTTGGTTGTCATGCACCCAACGCAGAGCGTCCTCGATCCACGCTAGGTTTCCGTTGCCGGCGTCGTCGAAAACACGAAGAGCAACCAGGTCGGCACCGGGCGCGACTCCGCGAAACGTATCTCCGTCGAGAGTCGTGGTCACACCGCTGGCGAGGCCCGCGACGTGAGATCCGTGGTAACCGGCGGGAGCGTCGTCATACGGATCGGCGTCGTTCTCTGCAAAGTCCCATCCGCCGACGACTCGCGTGCCGGTTCCGTAACCGGAGCCGAATGCGTAGTGGTCGTAGGCGATTCCGGAGTCGATGATCGCGATCGTTTGTCCGCTGCCGTCGATGCCGGTTGATTCGCCGATGCGGGCGGATTGGTCAATTAGGCTGCTGCCGGACCCGTCGCCGCTCGAATTCAACGCGGCCTGTGTGAACGCTTCATCGAGATCATTCAGCGACGTTCCCGAAGAGACCGGCGTCAGAACAGCCGGTGCAATCGTGAGTGGGAAGTCGGCGGTCGTTGTATCCAGTGACGGCGCACTGGTGTCGGCATTGTGAGCGTAAGCATCAGCCGGGCAGGAAGCCAGGAATGCATCCGCGATATCGTTCTGCCCTTGCAACGGATCGGCCTCAAACGGATCGCTCAACGGGTCCGCCAACGGCGCCAACCACGCGCCCATCATGCTGGCTGATAAAGCCAACCGGGGCTCGCAAGTTTCGATGCCGGTCGGATCGAGTTCGATGCCGGTGTCGGATGATGGGGGGGAGGTTGTACGGAGTTTCATGCCTGTCGCCGTCGAGTACGTTGGTGTTCGATGGGCACCAAACGAGATCAATCGTTACAACCCGCACGGATGTTGCAGTCGCCTCGTCGCCGCGCGGTTCTTCCGCTCAAACGTAGGTTACAAACCACGCGGCAGCGGAAGGAAACACCACAACCGGAGGACGTTCGACTTACCGATCTTGCCCAACCGGACCCTGTATCAAGAGGCTTGAGTCCGCGGTCAGGGTGTTCCGAAAGAAGTGAGTAGCCAGGCGGCACGCGCGTTGAATCGCGTCCTTGGCGGTGTTTATTCCGGTAGGCGCGACTAGTCAGGGTTCGGCAGCGATGTCTTTGAAAAAGATTTGGAATTCACTTTGCGGACGTTCCGAAAAAACGGAGACGGGCGCGAGTCCCGAAAACGCATCGGCGCAGCCGGCTGTGTCCGCTCCTTCATCGGCAGCGACCGTCGCTCCTGCGGCTAAGGCGCGGGCTCCGCGCAAGGCCGCGCAGCAGAAACTGCGAAAAACGCCTGCAGAGGTGCCGGTTTCACGCACCGAACCGGTCGCCGCGGCAAAGGCCGCCGCTCCGGCCGCGCCGCCCAAACGTGGCGTCCTGTCGATGTTGTCGCGGGGTGAGCACGATGCGTTGTTGAAATTGATCAACAAACAACGCCCTTCGAGCATTCTCGAAATCGGTGTCGGCGACGGCTCCCGTATGCCGGCCATCCTCGCGATGATGGATCAATCCGGCGTCACACAAGATTCGCTCAAGGCGATCGTGATCGACGAATTTGAACTTGGTGGGGGAGTCGTCGCGATGCGTGACTACCACCGCCAACTCGCCGGGTTGTCGATTCGCCCGGTCATCTTCCCCGAACCGGTTGGACGTGGACTTGTCAGCGTCGCGCATCGTTTCGGTGCGGTCGATTTGGTGTTGGTGGACACTGCCGTTGAGGAAACAAACTCGCAAGACCTCGCGACGTTCCTCGGCAAGGTTACCCATCCGGGCAGCCAAGTGTTGTCCAACGCATCTGGAAAATGGACCAACCGCAAAGCCGGATCGGACGTCGCCCGCCGGGCTGCCTGATTGCAGCCTGCTGCTCGCGACCGGCAACGCCGTTTTTGCCGGTCGCAACCTCTAACGCTCCAGATCGATCACTCGATCCATCTGATCTCTTGCAGGAACGCGATCGTTTCTGCAAGAGTTTTGCGGTAATATTCGCCGCCGGATTTGCTCGCGTTGAAGAACCCGTGTGGTTGACCTTCGTAGATTCGAAGTTCACTCTTGAGCCCCGCTTCGTGGCAGAGTCGTTGAAAACGCTCGGCGGCTGGAACGGGAACCAACCGATCGTTGTCACCGAGGAAAACGATCGACGGCGGATCATCGGAAGAAATATTGTGGGCCGGTGAATATTGCAAGTATTGTTCGCCGACGCGCTTCGTCCCCCATCCGCCGGGGCCGTTGTCGTAGACGGGGTTGAACAGCATCAACGCGTCCGGTTTTCGCGATACGCCGTCGACCGGTGCGTCGTCCATCATGCCGAGGTAGGCGGCCAAATGACCGCCGGCAGATCCACCGCCCGCGCCGATTCGATTCGCGTCGATACCCAAACGTTCGGCGTTCGCGCGCACGTAACAAAAGGCGTCCGACGCGTCTTCGACACAGGTCGCCGGTGGCAAGTTGTTGCCTTTGTCGAGCAACCGGTATTCGACTCGAAAACAAACCATGCCTCGTTTGGCGAGTTCTTCGCTGTGTTGTTCAAATTGGCCCGGTTTCCCGCCGACCCAACCGCCGCCGTGAAAGAAGACCACGGCAGGGCGAGTGTCGGTCGCCTGCCAATCGGCAGGTCGCGTCCAGTCGATATGAAGATCGCGAGGTTTGCCGTTGTGTTCGGTTTGCTTGTACGTGATCTGGTCCACGATGACCGACGAGTCTGCAGGCTGTGACTCGGCGGGTAGTGAATCGGCGGCGAACGCAGACGCGGGAGCCGGCGAGTTCAGTCCCACAGAGATCGCGATCAACGCGATCGGATAAACGGTGCGAGCAAGCATGATTTTCATGGGGAGTTGGGGGAGTAGCGTGTGGGCGTGGCGTGGGGGGATGAGGGCGGGAGAATGACCGGGCCGACCCAACATGCTTTTTTAGAAACGAGCCTGCCGTTGTTGCAGATACTCCGTCAGGGCTTTGTCAAACGGCATGCTGGTGTCCAGGGCAACGTAGTCAATACGCATCTTGTTGCAACCTTCGCTGTACGTTTGCCGGAACGCCTCGACGCCGCGAAGGTATTCGTCACGAAAACCGGTTGCGTCGACCGTGACGACTTCGCCACTCTCGGGATCTTCGAATTCAACCGGTCCGTCGTACGGGAAGTGCACCTCGGCCTCGTCCATGACGTGGAAGACTATCACGTCATGACCGCCATGTCGTAGCCGGCCGAGTGCGGACAAGATTTCAGCGGGGTCGCCGAGCAAGTCAGAGAAAAGCATGATGAGGCTTTTTTGACGCAACATCGCGGCGGTTTGGATCAGGCTCGCGGTGATGTCGGTGGTGCCGTCGGGTGTCATCGATGAGAGCGCCGCCATGACGTCCCCAAGGTGACCGCGTCGACTGCGGGCGGGCAGCACGGCGCGTAGTTTATCGCGAAACGTCAACAGGCCGACGGGGTCTTTCTGCATCGTCATCAGGTACGTTAGCGATGCGGCCAAGCAAGTCGCGTACTCGAATTTGGTCATCGACTGCCGCTCGCTGAACCCCATCGATTTGGACAGGTCCATCACTAGGTAACCGGTCAGGTTCGTTTCGGCTTCGAATCGTTTGACGTAGTGTTTGTCCGTTTTGGCGTAGACCAGCCAATCGATCAATTTCGGGTCGTCACCGCGGTTGTATCGACGATGCTCACTAAACTGAACCGAGAACCCTTGCAGCGGGCTGGAATGCAGACCCTGAAGAAAACCTCGCACGACCATCCGGGCGCGCAGGTCGAGCCGTTTGATTTTCTGCAGCGTCTCCGGGGCGAGCGATTGAGTCATGCGTTTGGCATCATGCGTTGGTGACTATCGGGCGAATGAACTCTCCGATAGTTGCTGTTGAACAAACCGGCGACACAAAGGACATCCGATTCATCTGCATTCTATCCGAGCGAACGTCTTGGTTGACGCTACGAATTGGTAGGCGTTACGAATTGATCGAGCACGGTGGCTCACGCCATGGATCGTTCGACGAGCCGGCCTTCGTTGAGTTCAAATTGGCTCTGCATCGCTTCGGCGAGCGCGAGTGAGTGTGTGACCGTGACCAGGACCGCGTTCTCGTCGGCTTGCAATCGCAACAGCAAGTTGGTGATGTCGGTTGCCGTTTTCGAATCGAGGTTTCCGGTCGGTTCGTCAGCGAGGATCAGTGTCGGTCGCATCAACATCGCTCGAGCGATTGCGACCCGTTCCCGTTCGCCTCCGGACAATTCGCCGGGCAGGTGTGTGCTGCGCTCGCCGAGTCCGACGGCGTCGATCAGAGTTTCGGCTCGGTTGGTGTCCGACGCGGAAGGTTTCCCGGTCGCCAATGCCGGAATCAACACGTTCTCGAGAACCGACAGTTGAGGCAGCAGGTGGTGGTCTTGGAAAACGAATCCGATCGTTTGGTTTCGAAACGCCGCTCGGGCTTTCTCATCGAGCGAAAATGGATCGGTTCCGTTGATCGAAACCTGTCCTTCATCGGGACGATCGAGCGTACCGAGAATCTGCAGCAGTGTTGTCTTGCCCGTTCCGCTCGGGCCGACGATCGCCGCGGATTGGCCGGGCTCGAGCCGCAGCGAAACGTCTTCGAGAACCTGCAGCGGTTGTCCCACGGTCGGATATGACTTCTTGACGTTATTGACGATTAACATTCCTGTCCTTTGGCAACGCAGCGAAACTCGGGCGGCGCGGTAATGCTTGAGTAACTCAGCAAAACTTGGGTGATGCAGTGAAAGATTGGAGGTCGAGCCAGGCGGTCTGATTGCTGGCTCGACGGTCGGGAGTTGGCGAGCCTTTGAAAGCGTCCGCGGTATTGTAACGAAACGTCCCGAAAGGCGAACGCGACTGGTTGTCCGGTTGAAAAATCGAGTTGGCGGGATTCCACACCCGACGCCTGTGTTCAATGCGGAGGTTCAATGCGGAAAAACGTTCACCCCCGAACGGACGAAAGGGATGCGTCAGCCTCACCTTGGCGAATGACCGGGTGCGTTGTTGGAGCTCTCCAGGATCGTTGCCAAATTGTATGGGCCGCACCAAGCGAGCGTTTTTCCTCGATAACGCGTCAAGTTTTTGCCAATATGCGACGGTGGATTGCGGCAGCGACAAATTCCGGCGATGAATTTCGCGATTGGTCCACCGTCGTTGGATGGTAGGTCCAGCGTCGATGTGCGGCTGCTCAGGCGGCGAAGTGTGCGCGATATTCGCCGGATTTAATCGTTCTAGTCTTAACCGACGCCGCGTGTCGCAGGCCGTCGGATGTGGTTCGGTGAAGAAGTCTGTGGACTGCAAATAAATGGACTTTATCAGGCCGTTAGGTATCGGAATGGGGCCGATGTCGCGATGGATTCTTGGCCCGATACCCATTATGCTGTTGATACCAACCCACCTTTCGCAGACATGTCCGGCGGCAATACCTGTTCCGCACCGCCGCATGCCCCGCAATGCGACCCTTGTAGCGTCACCGTCCATCCCCCCCGACGCTGCGTCAAAGCAAACTTGATCAAAGGAGAGTCCATGCTTGAGTTCCGTGCTCCGCGTATGGCAAAAATCACTGTAGCATCGGTCGCTGTGATGGCGATGTTCGGTGCCGTTGCGATGGCCGCCGAGAGTGAGTCCGAGAAGGATTTCACACCGCAGCAAATTGAGTTCTTTGAAAAAGAAGTCCGCCCTGTTTTGGCGGAGCACTGTTACTCCTGTCACAGCGGCGAGGCGGAAAAGCTGCAAGCGGGTTTGTTTGTCGATAGTCGGGCCGCGTTGCTGCATGGTGGCGATTCCGGCGAAGCCATCATTCCGGGCGATGTCGACGGCAGTCTGTTGATCGAGGCCGTTCGGTTTGAATCGTATGAGATGCCGCCGGAAGGCAAACTGCCGGATGAACAAATTGCTGCACTGGAGCGATGGGTCGAAATGGGCGCCCCGTGGCCAGCCGAAGAATCCGGTGGCGACTTTGCACGCAAGACTTTCGACATCGAGGCTCGCAAAAATGAGCATTGGGTTTGGCAACCCGTTGAGTCGCCGATGGTGCCGTTGGTTCAAGACACCGATTGGCCACGCGACGATATCGATCGGTTTATTCTCGCCCGGTTGGAGAGCGAAGGTGTCGAGCCGACCGGCGATGCGAGTCCAATGGAATTGGTGCGGCGGTTGTATTTTGATTTGATCGGATTGCCTCCGACGCCGGAGCAGATCGCAGCGTTCCAGCAGGATGATTCGCCTGCCGCGATCGAACATCTCGTCGATGAGTTGCTCGCGTCACCTCATTTCGGGGAACGTTGGGGACGTCACTGGCTCGATCTCGTTCGCTATGCGGAGTCCCGTGGACACGAGTTCGATGACGACGCTCGCAATGCGTTTCAATATCGTGACTACATCATTCGTGCTCTCAACGACGACGTCCCTCATGATCAGTTGGTGCGAGAGCACATCGCGGGCGACCTGCTGCAAAACCCGAGGCTGAACTCCGATACGGGTTTTAACGAATCGATCCTGGGAACAGGGTTTTGGTTTCTCGGGGAATGGGTTCACTCTCCGGTCGATATCCGCAAAGACGAGTCGGACCGATTCGACAACATGATCGACGTGATGTCGAAGACGTTTCTCGGCGTCACGGTGGCGTGCGCGAGGTGTCACGATCACAAGTTCGATGCGATCTCGACAGCCGATTACTACTCGTTGGCGGGATTTTTGCAGAGCAGTGATTATCGCCAAGTCCGCTTCGAATCGATCGAACACAACCGACAGATTGCGAATCGATTGGCGGAAGTCGACCAGCGATACCGCGAGCAGATCGCGGAGGTACTGAGCCGTAGCGATGTCAATAAGCCGAACCGCCCGCGACTCGGCGACGGCATCGTTGTGAACTATGCCGACGTTTCGGCCGACGAATTCATGCAGAACGGTTTTCTCTTCGGTGCCGGCCCGGTCGGGTTCGCCGAACCCTATTGGACGTCGAGTGACGAAGGGATGTCGTTGCAATTCGCGCCCGCCGACTCGGCGATCAGCGATCCGGTTTGGAACGGTTTGGAGTCGGTTTCCGAAAAGGGAATGGCGAGCCGCAACAAATTGGTGCGGATCCCTCGCAGCGGCAGGACCTTGCGAACGCCAACCTTCACGCTCGAGGAGGCGCAGGTGTCGTGCCGCGTTCGTGGTGAGGGCACCGTTGTGGCGTGCGTGGATTCGCATCGCTTGGTCGCCGGACCGCTGCACGGGGAAACCATCCGTCCGATCAAAGCGAACAACAATTGGGTGACCCTTTCATTGGGACGCTATGTCGGGCACCGAATCCATCTCGAATTCACCCCCGCGAAAAATAGCCAACTCGAGATCGTGTTGGTGACGCAGGGTGGCGACGCGAAGATGAGGAGTCGGATCGATCGAAGGCTGCAAGACGCGTCCGAGGATGTCAGCGAATTCGAAACCGCGGCCCGCCGAGTGTTGGAAGAACAGGCTCCCGATCTCGTGGCGTCGTGGCAGCGAGAACGCGACGAATTGCAGTCGCAAATCATGCGGCGGTCTCGTTTGGCGATGGCGATGATGGACGGCACCGGGGAAGACGAGCACGTGTTGATACGCGGCAACTCATCCAAACCGGGTGATTTGGAGCCGAGGCATTTTTTGACGGCGCTTTCGGGCGACGCGCCGATGAAGATCGTCAAAGGCAGTGGCCGGTTGGAACTCGCCGAGCATATCAACGATTCCGACAATCCGTTGACGACCCGAGTCGCGGTGAATCGGATTTGGCACTATTTGTTGGGACGAGGCATCGTTCCCACGCCGGACGACTTTGGCGTGCTCGGCCAATTGCCCTCGCATCCTGAATTGCTGGACTATCTGGCGACTGAGTTTGACGCGGACGGGCGCAGCATCAAACGGATGATCCGCCGCATTATGCTGACCCGCACCTATGGGCTGAGCAGTCAACCAAACGCCGAATCAGTCGCCGCGGATCCGAAGAACATGTTGTTTCATCACCGACCACCGAAACGGCTCGAAGGCGAGGTGATCCGCGATTCGCTGTTGGTTCTTTCCTCGCGGTTGGATCCGACGTTGTATGGCGAGCCCGTGCCGATCCACCTGACCCCATTCATGGACGGTCGCGGACGTCCGAAGACCAGCGGTCCGATGGACGGCAATGGGCGACGTTCGATTTACACCGCCGTGCGAAGAAATTTCCTGTCCCCATTCATGTTGACGTTCGACACACCGGCGCCGTTCAGCACGATGGGACGACGTAACGTTTCCAATGTTCCGGCACAGGCGTTGATCCTGATGAACGATCCTCTCGTTGTGGAGCAAACCCGCGAGTGGGCCAAACGAGCGATCGAAAAAATCGAAGATCCCGCCGAACGTTTGCGTTGGATGTACCAAACCGCATTCGCCCGAGGTCCTTCGGAACTGGAGATCGCGGTGGGACTCGCCTACGTGAATGGCGAATCGAAGTCTCGTAGCGTTTCCTTGAATGACGCCGATGTGTGGGCCGATGTCGCACACGCGTTGGTCAATACAAAAGAATTTGTTTTTGTTCCCTAGTGGCCCGGGACGCCTTCATTTTCGGATGCCGAAACACGCCAAGAGTTTCGGTAGGCCTCGTAAATCACCGGAAGTCTTGGCGACTTTCGCTACGGCATGAACCCTGGTTGTTGGCTGTAGCGACCCACGAGTCGATCGTTTTTGAACATTGAATACGCGTTGTGCGTTGCAGCACGCGTACCGCATCCCGCCCAACTGTTTCTCCTTCCACCGTAAAGAACCTCATCATGAGTCAGCAGCATCTTTACCCGTGTCAGCGTTATCAATCGGCACCGGCATCCCGTCGGGAGATGCTCAAGCGTTGCGCCAGCGGGTTTGGGGCCGTTGCGTTAGCGGGATTGCAAACCGACCCGGCGTTTGCAAATTCGGGGCCGACGGGTGGGGCGGGCAAGGCCGGTCACGGTCCGCATCACGAGGTTCGTGCCAAGAACGTGATTTTCCTGTACATGGACGGCGGTCCGTCGCAGATCGACACGTTCGACCCGAAACCGTTGCTCGACAAGTTCGACGGGAAAGATCCGGGAGGGTTGTTCGATGTCGAGCCGACCCAGTTCAACAACAACGGCAACGTGTTGGCGAGTCCGTGGAAGTTCAATCAATACGGTGAATCGGGCATCCCGGTCAGTGACCTGTTCCCGCACGTGGCGACCTGTGTCGATGAACTCGCGGTGATTCGTTCGATGGTGTCGGAGTTCCCCGAGCATACGTTTGCAAACTACTTTTTGCATACGGGCAGCGGCCTGCAGGGGCGTCCGAGCATGGGGGCGTGGGTGAACTATGGTCTCGGCAGCGAGTGTCAAAACCTGCCGGGCTTTGTCGTGATCAACGGTGGTTTGATCCCTCCCGGTGGCGTCGATTGTTTTGGCAGCGGGTTTCTACCAGCGACGTATCAAGGTTCGATCTTCAAACCGTCCGGCAGCGGCGTGGCGAACATCGAACGAACCGAACCGACGTCCATGCGTCAACGTGCGAAACTGGACCTAATCGGCCGCCTTGACGGTTTCGCCG
>NZ_ANOH01000307.1 GCF_000346505.1 Aporhodopirellula sallentina SM41 | reverse complement strand
TGAAGCAGGCTCTGCGACGCGTATCCGGCGATTGGGGTGGATGCCGGAACGTCGCTTCGCTTGGTTCGGCCTACGACTATGCTGCAAAAACTTCACGAACGAATCAGCCGACGTGCGTTCGCACCGGTTATCACGCGCGAGAACCGCGGTTAACGCCGATCGGCTGGTGAATTGACCGATGGGGGTCTCAATCGTGGTCGCTGCGGCTGAGGTACTGGTGCACGCAGGTGATGCCTAGGGCACCGTCGCCGGCGGCGAAGGCACATCGTTTGGTTGTACCGCTGCGTACGTCGCCGGCGGCGAAAACGCCAGGACAAGTGGTCTCGAGTTCGCATGGTTCGCGGTCGAGCGTCCAGCGGTCTGATTCACGCACCCCGGGCCCCGTCAAAACAAACCCGTGCTCGTCCAACTCCACGCTGTCGGGCAACCAATCGGTGTGTGGCTTGGCACCGACAAAGATAAACACGCCGGAACAATCAACGCTTTCGCACTTTCCGGTTTGATTGTTTCGGATACTGGCTCGTTCGACGTGTTGGTCGCCTTCGAGCGAATCGATCTCGGTATGGTGAACCACCTCGATGACTTCGTTCTTCTCGATCCGGCGTGCGAGATAGTCCGACATGCTTTTGCGCAAGTCATCGCCTCGCAGCAACAACTTGACGTGCTTGGCATGTTGCGACAGATACATCGCGGCTTGGCCGGCCGAGTTTCCTCCGCCTACGACAACGGCGGTCGAGTTGCGGCAAAGCCGCGCTTCCACAGTCGTTGCCGAGAAATAGACCCCCATGCCTTCGAGTCGGTCGCAACCCTCCACGGGCAACCGTCGATACGATGCCCCCGTTGCGATCAAGACTGTCTTGGTGTGAACCTTTTGGCCGGTGCACAATTCAACGCAGTGGTTGCCGTTGTCGTTGCACGTCATCGACCGCACCATGACCGGGGCGGTGAACTCAGCACCAAACTTCATGGCCTGCAAGAAACCCAGGTTTGCTAGTTCCGTCCCCGATACTCCGGCGGGAAAGCCCATGTAGTTTTCAATCTTCGAACTCTGGCCAGCCTGGCCTCCCGGCCCGATCCCGTCGACCACCAATGTTCGCAATCCTTCCGACGCGCCGTAAACTGCCGAAGCCAATCCGGCTGGCCCGGCGCCGACGACCAACACGTCGTAGAGCTCCTCTTTGATGTGCCGCGAGATTCCGAGACACTCTGCGACCTTCGCCAACGACGGCTTCGATTCAATGTGTTCGCTGCAGGCGATCACGGGAGTATCGTCAGCCGAAAAATCGAACTCGTTTAGGTCTTCGGCAACGGACGTATCGGCGATATCGAGAAACGTGTGGGTAACGTTGTTCTTGTAGAAAAATTCTCGCAGCCGGAGCGTCTCCTTAGAGTCCGCCGCACCAAAGACACGAACGCCTAGAAAGTCCGATGCTTCGAGGAGTTTGCGACGATACTGAAACGCCTCGAGCAACTTGTCGCTCAGCCCGGGGACTTCGGCGAGCATGTAGCGAATCGTGCACGACGTGATTTCGATCGCCTCGGTATCGCCCACTGACGTCGCCGTCACCACCGCGGGCCGCCCGGTCAGCATCGATACGTCACCGGTAAATTCGCCCGGTTCATGAACAACAACTTCACGCGGATGCCCGCTCGACGTTTCTGTGATGGCGACGCGACCGGATCGAACGACAAAGAATGAGAAATCGCTGTCGCCGGATTCAAACAACACATCACCGTTAGAAAACTGACGCATGGTCCCGAGACGTTCCAAACATCCCATTTCCTCTTCGCTGATGTTGGGGAACGCGGCGGTGTGTCTCGTGTCGAACGCTTCGGCTCGCATGTTCATCGATATCTTCCTCGGTTGTCACCGTTTCTCGCTTGGATCGCATCGGGCGACAATCGCCGTCACATCGCGGACAAACCAGCATTCACGCCCCCGGTTGCGGTTTGATCACACAATTATCGCACACTGAACACCTTTGACGCCATCGGCTACCCCCGCGTGCCCGCGTAGAGGCGGATTCGCGGCGAACCCCGCCTCTACGCAGCCTTCCGGCAGGGCCGAGATAGAGCGTTTTGAAAGAGTGATGTAGGAGGTGTAGGCAGGGTTCGGTGAACTGAATCTTGGCGAATCCAGCTACAAGGGATCGGGCACGTCCAACCTCAACATGCTCTAGACGAAACGGCTCGGCCGGGAGAATCCCCACGAATCGGCCAACGCGTCGGCTGCTTCTTCGATATCGGTGATCTCGCCCCATCCTCCGTTTCGCAGGTAAGCGTGCGCGAATTCGTGAGCGATCACGTACCACGCGAAACGTTCCGACGCGTCGTTGAGCTTCAAACGCAGCACGACACAGCGACTGCCCTCACCGTTCACACCGGGGGCTGGCATCAAGAGCGACCAGCCCACCCCGGCCTGATAGTTATCGACCGTTACGCGAAAACGGGGATCCTCGAGAAAATCTGTTTGCACGTCCGCGGGCAATTGCTCGAGCACGTGCAAAACCCGTTGTTGCAAAACCGGATGATCCGCAAAAGGGCTCAAGTACGATTCAAAACGCTCGAAGGAATTTGACTTCACAGAGGCAGCACGCGGCAGGCGGAAAAAGGTTGTTCCAGCGAATCGAGGTTGGACCTATTTCGCTTCGAAACTTCGTTTACTCGATTCAAACGCCTTCGGAAAGTCGTCGGGGATTTCCTTCAACGTGACTTCTCCGGTTGCCGCCCATTCGGTGCCACGCAGCAACATGGTAATGAAGCCGACGCACTCCATCGTTTTGTCGTCATGGCCCATCGGTGTGTGATAGATTCGTCCCTTGCCGTAGTCGATGGTCATTACGATCGGTTCGTGCCGACCGGTGCCGCGGTACTTTGGATCGGCATAAGAGGTTGCCAAAATCGTCATGTTCGCCGCCGGGCCACGCAGTTTCTGATACAGCTCATCTTTGACGTGCATCCACGCCCGAGGCATGTCTTCAGTAATCGGATGGTCGGGGACACGCACAACAACTTGGTATTCATGGGCCGGTCCGTGGCTGCCTCCGGAACCGGGCGAAGTGTCTCGCACCAACTCTTCGGAGTCATCCAGGTAGACGTAGGGGCCCGACTTTTCGTTCCGGCCGTCCCAACCGCCGAGTCCGATCATCTTGTTGAACTCGTCCCAGCTGCCGAATGAATTGTCGGCGGCGTGCACGATGACCATTCCCCCGCCGCCGGACACGTATTCCTCCAACGCCGCTTGCGTTTCTTCCGGCCACGGTGCCGCTTTCCAACCAAAGTTGCTCAGCACGACGTCGTAGTCGGAGAACTTCGGTTTGAAGTCCGGATCGGATTTCGGTTGTGGCAAATCCTGGTACTCGGTCCCGTCATCGAGGCCGAATTGCTCGAGCAGTTTGCCGCCCTTCCAAGTGAACTTCGTTCGCGAAACATCGACGGTGAAGCGGCCGGAATCTTCGAGGTACTGCTTCATCATCGCAGTCGTCTTGGGCCACGCCGCGTGGTTGTTCTGACCGTCGATAATCAGAACTTTCAGTTTGTCCTCGGCGGTGACGCTCGAGCAGACAGGGGCAACGACGCCGGAAACAACAAAGGTCGCGATAAGGAACGCGGTTCGGTACATGGGGGTTCGTCCTGGGGATGTTTTTCGTCAACGAGCATCCAGCGAGATGCTGCGAAAGGATTCGCCCGCAGGCAAAACCGGCTAACGCCAGTCGATCGCGGGCTATGGCACATAATCTAATCCATTTCCGCGATTCGTGCGTCCTCAAAACGAGGTAGCCGGCGTCGCAGGATCACGGAACAACACGTGTGCCGTTTTGGAACTCTCGCGACCTAGCCTACTTGCCCATTCGATCGAGATCGCGGACGTAGCCTTGCTTTTCTTTTCGGAAATGAGCGTTTGGTTCGATGATCGTATCGAGATGGCTGCGTAGTTCACGAACGAGCGATTGGTCCGCTTTGCCGTTCTTTGAAATTCCGCTGAGCAGTTCCGGGCCGCGGAATTGGACGTAGATCAATACCGCTCGGTGACGTCGGTCATCGGTCCGGGGCAGATGATCTTCTGCCGTGTGCAACGCGTGTTCGATATGGCTCATCGCCATCTCGGGGTGCTCGGCGAGACGGTGCACCATCGCACACATGCAGTGCCAATGAACTCGGGTGCGATACGACGTCGCAGGAATCGTGTGCGAAATTGCGTCATCACCCGCACCTTCGATCGGTTCGGTCGCGAGTTGACTCATCAGGGTCATCGCCCGTTGTTCGCGGTTGCTGACGCGACGCCCTTTCGGTGACATCAGCAGATCGAACAGGTAGCCGTTGAGCCGGTGCGTTTTCTGTATGAAAACCGGATAGCCATTCTGTTCACGTACCGCGATGGCTTCGGCCAAGAAGCGATCGGCGTCGTCGAGCAGTTTTTGCTTTTCGGCGACCTCGAGGTCCGTCACCAAACGCACCGTCGAGATATTCACATCCGCCGCTGTCGTGAGACGATCATCATTGTCGTGATGCCAACGAGGCGGATACGAGATCGCTGCCGATCCGTCCTTTGCAGCGAGTTCGAGCAGTTCACGTTTTCGCGTCGGCGGTTCCAAGACGGCCATCCGGCTCAGCAAACTCGCTCGGCAACGGTAGACACTGCCTCGCAAGTCATCGGGCAACTTTTGATTCTCAATCAGTTTCGTGTACGCGTTGCGGGCTTGCACGTAATGCCGCAAAACATCTTCGTCCTCGCGGCTGAGAAAACCTCGTTGGTCGGCCGCGCGGGCGACGAGGAATTGACGATGGATCGTCGGTTGCGAACGCGAACGCCGATCACACGCATCTTCGTACTCGTAAAGAGTTTGAATCATCCGCGACGCCGGACGGTCGTCGATCTCTTCGTAACGCGTTTGAATGAACGCCTCCGCCGCGACCAGCAAGAGTTTATCCTTTTCGGCGGAATCCGCTTCCAACGATGCGGCCGTGGAGGCGGCGAATCGAACCAGTTCCAGCCGATCGAGAAATCCTTCATAGGTCGCCGGAGCCGTCGCCGAGCGAATTTCGTCGACATACCGCTCGCACAATTGCCGAGTCGACGGAGTCGCCAGGTCGGCGGGCAAGACCGCGAACGCTTCGTCCTCATCATCGTCGGCGACGTCACGCAGTGTTTGCAGCGTCGTTTCGATGCGCTGCGAGACCGTTGGATCGAGACTCGCGGCCGTTTCCACCGGGCGGCTTCGGTCGCGTTGATTCAACTGCGCGAGCGTTCCGAGGATCAGGTTGGGGATCACCTCGATGCGTTGTTCTCGGGAAGTCGCCGCGTCATGTTGCCGAGAGCAACTGGTCCACAACGCAAACCCTAGCTGCGGAGTCAGGCGGTCGTCATCCAGGTCGAGCCCCATGCGATCCCAAAGCTGGGACGCGTTCGTGTCATCCTTTTTTGCAACGGCGAGCAGAAAACGTTCAGGAACAATTCGCTGTTGCAGGTCTTCCGACGCGTCGGCGAATTTCACCGCCAAACTCAACACCCCTTCGCGGCTCTTCGATGACCTCGCGTATCGAAGCGTGCTGATGTCGCGATCGTTCGCACCCGAGTTTTCTCGCACCCAGTCGAGGCACCGAGTGGCCACTTCGTTTCGCCATTGGTCAGGCCCCATCTGGCTCATCACCGAATCGTTGGGAACTTCAATCCAATGCCTCATCGCGTCGCTGAGCCGGTCGGCGTCCCACAGTGTCAGGCCGGCGACGGTGTGTCCGAGGACGTTCACCGGTCCACGAATCCGCTGCCAACCGTTTTGTCGATCCGCGTGATCGGTTCGCCGGTCGAGATCACGCACGAAAGCCATCGAGAGACGATCGATTGATTTCAATACGTCGGAATTGTCGCCTGGCTGGCCAGTCGTCTGATCACGCATCTCTCGTAGCGCGAGCAAACACCGACCTTGCGAATCCGCGATCGTCGAGAGTCGAACCGGCTCGACGTTCATTGCCATCGCGCGAGCCAGGTCTTTCTCAACGCGTTCGCCCCGCGCGAGGTCGTCACTGTCGAATGAGATCTCGTTTTGGTTGATCGTCGGGAGGGCGATCAGGTAGGCGGCGTCCGCAATCCGTGGACTGATTGAGCTGTTCGATGCGTCGGCGTCATCTGGAGCGATCGCTTCGCGAAGGGACACTAGGCTTGCGGAAAGGATTTTCGATCGTGCCGCTACGGTCGCATCCTGTTGTGTGTCCCCGTTCTCATCGGCCGCGTCCGCAGTCGCGCGGATCAGGCTGCTCGCGATCGCCATGTCTACACGAGTCCGGTATGGCGCCAGCTCATCCGATGGGAGCGCGATTGCTGCCTCTTCAGTTTCGTTCTGCAACGCAGTTCGGAATCGGCCCGCGAGATCGAGCAAGCTCTCCCGGTGTAGTTCACTAAACGCCTCACCCGTTTGAGTTGCGATCGCCGGGGCACGCCATTGCCCCGCGGAATCAAGCGTGGGGGCGAACGTTTCGATTCGCTCGATAAATCCATCGAGCTCGCCACGTTGCCAAGGAGACGCGTCGGCATCGAGTTGTTTTTTCAAATCTTCGGCGGCGAGCTGCAAGAAGTCGTCGATCGATTCCGGCTCAGCGGCGGGCTCCGGCTCCGGTGCGGGAGTCTCGGTCGCGATCTCGGGCAATGACGCGGGCATGGTCTCGTTGAGTTCCGGTTCGGTGTCCCCGGTCGCCGCGACACTCGTCTGTTCAGACGCGGGCGTCTCTCCCATCAGGCTGGTGGATGATGGCGATGTCGAATCAAAACCGAGCTCCGGTGCAACGTCTGGTTCCCCGCTGTTGGCTAGGTCTTCAGTGTCAGGCATCTGCCCATCCGGCAGGTCGGATCCGGGCAAACCGGAATCAGACGAGTCGGGATCGAGCGAAGAGACTGCAGCGATATCCGCAGGCGATCCGGCACTGGATGATGAAGTGTCTGGCGTATCCGAGGGAGGTTGTTGATTCGGGGCCGGTGAGACGTCCGGTTCGCCGTTGGTTACGATTGTGTCTTCAGGAACGATTTTCTCATCGCCGCCCGTTTCCGACGCCGCATGATCCGGACGCGTCGCCAGGTAATAGGCTCCGCCACCGACCAGGAGCGCCATCAAGCACACCGCCGTCGCCAGAACCGCTTGGTTGCGTCGTCCGCCAGGGCCATCAACGCCGGTCGAGTAGACCGCTTCGTTCAACTTCTCCGCAAACTGAGAGCACGATTCGTAACGTTCGTCGGGGTCGAGCCGTGTTGCTTTCTCGATCACCTCGCGTTCTCGTGCTGGCAACGCATCGAGACGCAGCTCACCGTTTGCTTTCGCACGCAAAAACGACGAACGCCGCGACGTCTCGAACGGCAGCGTTCCCGTACGCAATTCGTAGTAAGTGATCGCCAGCGAGTATTGGTCAATTGTTTGCGTGTAGGTCTGATCAAACAACATTTCCGGAGCGCCATACGCGGGCGTTCCGATTGCTAGTTGAGTGCGGCGGTTTTCGTGCACCCGCCGGGCGAGCCCAAAGTCGCAAACCTGTGCGTTGCCACCAACGATCAGGATATTCTGTGGTTTGATATCGCAGTGATAGATGTTGTGATGAATGTTCAGTTCATCGATTGCCGACGCCGCGCCGGTAATGTATCGAAGCAGTTCGGGGGCGGGGACTCCGCCAGCGATGTGTAGCGGATCGTTGTCGTTCTCCGGTGCGTTGCCTGGCGCCCGCATCTCGATCAACCGGTCGTGCAGCGTTTTGTCACCGAGTCCCATCGCGATGACCATCTGTTTCGCTTCGCCGAGCGAAGTGTCGGGATCGTCCTCGTTGCGGCGATCACCGGCAGTGGGCGTTGTCGATGAGTTCGACCGTGGCGACGTCGTACGCGAACCCCGTCGAGGCGGAGGCGTGGCCCGTCGCGCGATCTCAGCGAAAAAGCCCGAATCGTCGGCATCGCTGCCTCGGCTTTCGCCTTCATAGGCGCCCGTCTCACGCAGGTGGCTGTCGGTATCGGCGTCCGCGTCATGCTCGGGAGTTTCCCCATCGACCGCCGAGTCAGCGAGCCCCATCGCGTGCGTTTCTCGCATTCCGTCGGAGGGACGATCGCGTGCGAGGCACTCGGTATCGATCAACGAGGATTCACGACCGAGAATATCGTCCGTGGCCGCGTTGCTGAGCAGTTCGCCGTCATCATCGAAAAACCAAACGCCGATCAACGGGCAAAGATTGGTGTGTTTGACTTCGCGAACAATCCGCAACGCACCGAGTTCGCGTTTGCTGCCGATCATGCTCATGTCGCGAACGATCTTGATCGCAACGTAAACGCCCCCGGACGCCCGGGCCACCCAAACTTCGCCAGCCATCCCCGACCCCAAACGGCGAACGAGCGTATAGCCCGGAACGATCTCGATGCCGCGTTGGATGAGTGATGTCATTAAAGAAACATCGTTTGACGAAAATGTTATTGAGAACCTATCTGAAAAATCATCCGCCGTTCGTCGAACGCCGCGCCTCAACCGCGACGACCGTGAACAACACCTGCCTGCGAATCCATAGGCGAGGTGGGAATCCAAAGGCGAGGTCGCCGGATAGGGGCTACGCAAGAAACCAACCTGCTGACAGTCATCAGTTTAACGTCATCGGGCAAAATGTTCAGGCAGTTACCGCACCCCCAGCCCTAATTTTGCCTATCAAACAACGATGATGAAGTGCCGTCTCGCGGCGACTGCTCATTTTTCGCGTCGGTGAGTCTCGTATTGGCGAAATGCCACGCCTCGTTCCCGGATGAGGGCGAGGTTGTCGTTTCAGGGGCCCGTTGTGGTTTTCAATGTGTTTTGAGAGGAATCTCGGACATGGAAAAGAACGAGGGGCAGCGTTGACCGAGTGTTGGGATCGCGGACGGTTCTCGGCATGGGCGATGCAGGCTGCTGCTGTTTTCGCAGGTGTCGCGGCCCGATGTGTGCAATTTTCGCGGGAGTACTGTGTCTTTGAGCATTCCGCGGACGGCAACTAGCTGAGTAGTGATCGATCCCCATGTTCTATCGGGTGGAATCGGTTTCATCCCCGCCATCGCCGCTCTCAGCGGTGAGGATCTCACGGCAGCGCGTTTCGTGCGTCAGTCGCATGTCGCGCCTACTTGCACGTGAGATCAAAACAGAGGGGGGATGGATGCAGCGAAAGTCGCCAAGACTATCGGTGATTCACGAGCCCTCCCGAAACTCTTGGCGAGTCTCGCGACCCTAAGCGTGAGGCTCGCCAGAGCACCAGGATGTCAAGAGTTTGTCTTGACGCGGCGAGTTTTAGGGCAACCATGAGAGCCTCATCTAAGCTTCTTCCTTGAAATGATCATACGGCATGAATCGTCGCTCAGTTGTTTTCGCTGTATCTCTGTGTTTCGCCGCCGGAGTGTGGGTGGGTTGCGAGGAAAAGGTCCCTCCGAAGGATCCGACCGTGGACGACATTCAGAACTACATCGAAAACAACCCCGAGATCGTCTCCGAGACCGAACGATTCGACCCCGAGTTCCGAGACGACCCCGAAGTTGAAGACGTCGACGAATTCGAAACCGTGGAGTAAACAAGAAGACGCCCGCAACAACATCGTGCCAGAACCAGCCAACGCGAGTTAGCATCGGTTATCACGCATCAACCGCGACCAACATCGATAGCCTGATAGATTTCCAA
>NZ_ANOH01000306.1 GCF_000346505.1 Aporhodopirellula sallentina SM41 | reverse complement strand
ATTCCACTGCAGCGTGGCGTTCGGGTGGAATCGTAGTGGATGACGCGAGGAATCCCCTTGTTTGACTAGCGCATCAAGGACTCGTCGCCTCGTCCTCTACCCGAAAATCAAGTTGACATGAAGTACTAATGGCTTTGGACGCCTTTGGCGTGAAGAAGCGGTGGGTTATTAACAGCTTGTCGATTCTGGCTCGTGAGGATCTTTCACAGGATCCACGGCGGGGATATGGGGGTGGGATAGAATGCTGGGGCTTTTCGCTTGTGGGGGCAACGTTGGTGTGTCGAAAGTTGGTGTGTCGAAAATGTGGTCGTGCGGCGGCCGAGAAACGTTTGCTATGCAAGCCAGTGAAAATGTCGCAGCTTCTTACTAACAGGGATGAAAACGACTCGTGAAATTGAATTGGCGGCTGGCTCCATGGTGCTTTCGTATGGCCTCGGTTTGGCCGCGACGCGATCGATCGATTGAGAAACGCGGTCGGGCTGATCTGGTGTGGGTTGTGGCCGTCGCCGCGGTTTGGATGAACGGTTGTGGGACGTCGGAACGTCCCTCCGAATCGGGGGCGGTGTCCAGGCAGGCGGCGCATGACGTCGACGCACAGACCCGGTTGCGGGAGGTGTTTGGGGCATACCAGGCCAGCACCTTTTATGAGGATGATGGCGAGGTTGTGATTCGTTCGCCACGGACGTCGGGATCCGGCTCGTTTGCGAATCAACAGGAAACCGCACCGCTGCGGGTTCGATTGGATCCGCGGCAGCTCGCCGTCGATGCTTACACGGCCCGGATACGGGTATCGGCGGGCGAGGATGTTAGGCGTTCGCGTGAGCGTCTGGAGTTAATCGCTTGGTTCAACGAACCGGAGACGTCGCACTTCGACGCTCAGGTTTTAGTGCAGCGGTGGGATTCGTCACCGGAGGATCGGCTGCGTTTGGAAAACGTGCTCCGCGATGAAGTGTTGCGTTCGCGTGTTTCGGCTGGTCTTGCCGGGCCGCCGCCGCAGTTGGAATGGTTGCTCGCTGATCGGCCGATGAAAAAACTGTTCACTGACGACTCGCGATTTGAGTGGCTCGATACCGGAGAGATTGACGGTGTGGAGCTGCAGCGAATCGCGGTGACGTCGGATCGCGAACGGTTTGTTTTTTGGATTCATCCTGTTACCAATTTAATCCGGCGGGTGGAGTTGCCCGTGCCGCCATCGATCGGCGACCAGCGAGAGGGATGGGAATTGTTTCTCGAACTCAGGGCAGCGACGTTCCTCGCTCCGGTGCAGGGATTTGGTACCGGGGAAACGAGTCCTCAATTCGAAAGTCGGCCTCGCTTTCGTGAGAAGTGGGTCGGCCGTTTTGTTCCGGTTCCGCCACCGCCGCCTTCACCTCTGCTCGGCAAAGAGATTCGCATCGAGGAATTGATGACTGCCAAGGGTGTCGGCGAGCCGGGCGTGTTGTTGGAGTCACGGTTCCTGATCGCTTCGATCTCGCCGGAGGATTCATCCGATCGACCCGCGTGGATGGCGGAATGGGGGCGGATGTTGCCCGCATTGAACACGACGTCTGCCGGACGGATGCGTTTCATTGCGTTGTCGTCTCACCGTGACGTTGCCCAGACGCTGCGTCAGTACCCGAGTTCGTTGGTGTCGGTGGTTGATCCGGCGGGTGTGTCCGGCGTGCTCAGGAAACTCCGGCTGAGCGGCGGTGCGTTTGCGGTTTTGTCGACGCCACGAAACACAGGCGCGCCGGCAAAGCTGCTGCTCGTTGAGAACGAATCGGATCCAGGTTCGATTCAAAACGCAATCGCGGTGATTCGCGATTCGCAGTCGGGGATCGACGTACCCAAGAAAATTCGCGAGGACTATGAGTCGTTGGTCCGTGACTACGAATCGGCACTGCGAACTCACCGGTTACCGTCGAATTGATGTCTGCGGACTTTCGCCGCGACCGGATCGTGTTAACCGCGGCGAACGCAGATCGGATGGTTCGTATTCGGATGGGTAGGCAATTGTTTGTTACATTTGATGTGGTTGTGGGCGTGTGAACGAAGCAGATCGATTTTTGTTTCGTTGATTTCCGTTCGGTGTGAAAAACAAACGAGACAAACGTAGCGGATGAATCGATGGGTTTCTTTCAAAGATTGTTTGGGTCGACGCCACCGAAGAATGTGCAGACGAATCCCGATCGGATTTGGAAAACCGAGGAGGCAAAGTTTTCCGCGATATCTGAAAGGCTGCGCGAATTGGGTAACGGTGAGGCGGTCGCTATTCTCGTCGTGTCGCATTTTGAGGAGACACACGAACGAATCGAGGATTTGCTCCGAGAGTATCAGGGGCGGGTTCCCGCCGAGGCGGTGCGTGCGGATCGATGGTCACTGCCGTCGGCGATCGGATCGCAGGTCGACGAAACGATGTTCGTTGATGTCATCGTTGCCGAACGGCATCCGTCTCTCGAGGTTGATGAAGGTGTTGTGAAGGAGTTCGAGGATCGGCTGCGTTGTCGGTGTCGGGTCACGTATTACGTTTCGCTCGAATGTCCTTGGGTTGTCGAGCAAACGGGTGATTTTGTTCACACCATCATGGACAAAATGGGGATGAAAGATGACGAGCCGATCGAGAGCGCCATGGTGACGCGGCGAATCACTGCGATACAGAAACAGATCGCCCAGAATGTGGTGTCGACTCAACGGGCGAGATCGGCGCAGGAGTGGATTGATAAAAACGTCCGCAAAAACCGAAGCTGATCGACGATTCGATCAAAAAAAGCACGATCGATGGCTAGCGAGCGCTACAATGGGGGGCGTGTCACGACGGTGTTGTTTTGTCGTGGGAAGCCTCTTCTTTCTTGCAAAGTTCGGTCATGAAAATCCTGCAGACCTACCGAGTCAGTTTCGGTCGCGTGGTGTGGTTGTTCGCTTGTCTCTTTGTATGGGGCTGTCTTTCTCTATCCGTCGTGGGGATGTGGGGAGCGGGCAGGGCGTTGCTCGCCGACGAAGTCAAAATCACCATCGAGACGAAAACGGACCGTGTCGAGGTGGAGTCATCCAAGGATGCGAAGCCGCCCTTCACCGGCCAGCGTCCGGCGGTCGATGTGTCGATTCTGCTCGACACATCCAATTCGATGGACGGGCTAATTAATCAGGCCCGAAGTCAGCTTTGGAACATCGTGCAAGAGTTTGCGGAGGCGAAGAAGAGCGGGAAGACGCCTTTGCTGCGGGTTTCGATCTTTGAGTATGGCAATTCGCGGTTGCCCGCGTCGGAAGACTATCTGCGTCAGGTCGTGCCGCTGACAGACGATCTGGACAAGGTTTCCGAGGCGTTGTTTGCCCTCCGCACGAGTGGCGGTGATGAATACTGTGGGTCGGTGATCACCGAAGCAATCAAACGGCTCGACTGGAGTCACGAGCCGAACGCCTACAAAGCGATCTTCATCGCTGGGAATGAGCCTTTCGACCAAGGCCCGGTCGACTTTCGCGAGGCCTGCAAACGAGCGATCGGAGATGGCGTGGTGGTCAATACGATTCACTGCGGGAACTACAACCAAGGGGTTCGTGGGAAATGGCAGGAAGGTGCCAAGCTCGCCGAAGGGAAGTTCTTGAATATCAACCAAGATGAAAAGGTGGTGCGTTTGAAGTCACCGCACGACAAAATCATCATCGAGCTGAATGCGAAGTTGAACAAAACCTATTTGTGGTACGGATCCAAAGTGGATCGACTGAAGTATGCCAACAATCAGAAGGTGCAGGACTCAAACGCGGGACGTGGATTGAGCAGCCGTGCGGCGATCAAGTCGAGTGCGTTGTATCGCAACGTGGGCCGCGACTTGGTGGATACTTATGAAGAAGACCCGAGTATTCTCGAGCGGCTCGACGAAGAGGAATTGCCTGCCGAGTTGAAAGGATTGTCTGCGGAAGAGCGTGTGGAACGTATCGAGGACATGTTGAAGGAACGGGCGAGAATCAAAGCGAAGCTCGCCGAAGTCAGCAAAGAGCGAGCCGAGTTTGTGGCTCAGCGGATGAAGGAGATGCCGATGTCGCGTGATTCGGTCACCCTGGGTGATGCGTTTTCGGATGCGATCGGCCAACAATTGCAAGCATCAGGCTTCGAGGTGGCTAAGTAGCGGGCGGGTTGGCAAAGAGCTTGTCCGCGGACTGCATCAGCGGATCGGTGTTGGGGGCGGTTTGCATGGGGTAACCGTTCGATGGGGTAGCCGTTCCATGCGGTAGCCGTTCGATGGGGTAACCGGGGCGCGAGGATGGGAAATGGCGCGCGGTGCCCTCCCCGGAATTCTCGCTGTACGCTCGCTTTCTATTCCCTCCCGCTGGGGATGTCGATTGATTAAGGGCTGCATTTGGTAGCGGACGAGGCAACGAGTCCCTTGCGTGGGGTAGGACTCGTCGCCTTGTCCACTACGGTTCAGGTCCTGGGCCAAGGACGCCTCGAAGAACGTCAGTAAAAAAATCGACGTCCCGCGCGGGCGGGGTTCTGCAAGGCGTTACTGGCACAGCACTTAAAAACTGCACGACCTCTGCGTTCGGGAGCGTGAATTCGATGTTGCGAATACGGTGTTTGTAGACTGCGCGACTGAAAGCCGTCACTCATGGCTTTGGCCTCGGCTCGATAAACGGGCCGCGTCTTTGGCCCGAAGAGGTGTCATTTCAGCAGTCTCACCCGGGGGCAAATGATCGTTCGGCGCGGGCTGAACGGTACTCGATCGATGGCTTCACCGTGGGGGGAACATCGATTTGTGGCCCCTTCTTGATCGCGCAGATCGGATTGACGACGTTCCCCGTGTTGAGGGGGATTGGGGCGTGGGTGGTGGGCAATTTGCGGGGAAATCACCGTATCGGGGAGTGGATCGGTACCGCGCCAGGGAACTTTCCGATTTTTCGAGCGTCCAAATGGGCGCGGAATTGTGCCGGTTATGCATGCTGGCGCGTTTGTCAGTCTCGGAAAGGGCGCCGGCCAAGGGTTTGGTGGCTGCTTTGGAGGGGACAAACGCGTCAACATCGTTACGACTGGCGCATCCGCTCGCCGCGGTATCTGTGGCGGTAAGTGGTGGTGCAGCAAAAATTTGCGACACCGCTGCCCCCAACTATACTCGGCGAACTGATCGCATCGGCTGCTATGACGGCTAGGAATCCTTTCCTGGCTCGGAGTGGATGGTTCGTTTGCGTTCACCCTCGTCATTCACGACTGATCTTCGTCTTCCTTTGAGTCGGACAGAGCCGTGTGTCTATTGAACAGTAGCTCACAGTGAACCCGATCCGAGGCGGTACGAAGCTCCGAGATTCACATCAAGTGCAATGGTACTGCGGTTTTTGCGGGCAATTTCGCCTGTAACGACTGACTTGCCGTCCGCTCTGCCTAGAAGGTTCGGTCTATGACCTCGCGTCAGCGAAACTCGTCGTCCTCCCCCAATTCCACGACCCGTCCAGCGTCGTCCGACTCCCCCGCGCGCAGCCGCCGCTCCAATCGAGAGGACCGACGATCGCGTTCGACGCGTCAACAGCGTCGTCGGCATTTGCTCGAAACGCTCGAGGCGAGGCAGTTGCTTGCCGGCCCCGAATTGATCGGCATCCAGCCCAACGAGGGCGAGCTGATTGATAACGGTTCGGTGCGCCAAGTGGCTCCTCGCGTGTTGACCTTCCGGTTCGACGAAGATCAGCAGATCGATGCCAACACGCTCGATGCAATTCAGTTGGTCCGCAGTGGTCGCGATGGTGTATTCGGAACGTCGGATGACGTTCGAATTGATCCCGGCCTCGTCACGTTGGGTGATCCAAACGAAAACGAAGTCGTGGTTCGTTTCGCGGATTCCCTGCCGGACGACAACTACCGGATCAATATCTACGGGTACGACGACCCGACCGCGAGCCCACAGCCGATCGTGGGGCTGCGGAACATTCAAGGCGAGTTGATTCAGCCGTCGGTCGTTGGTGAGCGTGTCGAGACGGTTGATTTCCGCCTCGATCTCGGTGCGTTGATCGAAGCGGTTGTGCCGCAACCGGTCATCCGAAACGCGGACGGATCGCTGACTCAGAATCGTGATGAGATTGTTGTCTACTTCAATGAAGACCCGTTGTTCGTTGAAGACGACGCGGCTGGGAACCCGACCGAACGTTCGGCGGAGAATCCACGTTTCTATCAATTGTTGCTCACCCAGGATTCGGTCCGAACGACGGACGACGAGTTCTATCTGCCGGACGAGGTGATCTACAGCGAGGAAACTCACACCGCGCGGCTGATCTTCGAAACCGACATCAACAATCTTCCCGGTGTCCCGGCCAGTGGTGGAACGTTCCGCCTGCGTATCGGCACCGCGGTCGATTCGAAGGTGGATCTGATCGTTCCTCCGTCGGAGTTTGTCACGGCACCGACCGCGACGGTTTCGTTGGATAATGACGCGTCGTTTGAATTTGTTTCGCGACAAGTGGGTGAAGGTGCATCGGGGCAACAAGTCCGATTCGTCGACACCGGAAGTGCCGGTTTGTCGGTGGCACAAGATGCCGACGGCGTGATCGAATTCAACTTCGGCGGCACGGTACCTGTGGTCAGTGACCTGGTTGCTGCGATTGCTGCCGATCCGGTGATCCGCGATTTGATTTCGATTTCGGTCGACAGTGCGTCGTTGGCGTTGCCACTGCCACAACGATTGATCGGCAGTGATCCGGTCGTGTTGGTCGGGCTCGGTGACACGTTGGGCACATCATTGGACATCGGAACGTTCGATTCCGATACGTTGACGAGTCTGGTGATTCGCGAGTCGATCACGCCGCAGCAGGTGAACATCGAGCTGCCTGGTGGAGACGATGATGCAGGGCACCGTTTGCTGATCGAACACATCAATGATGCGTTTGGCGCCGACTTGCAATCGGGGATTACTGAGATCCCTTACAACTTCCAAGGCGTTTACTTCCAAGACGGCACGTCGTCTTCGCTGAACCAGATCACGCCGACGCAGAAGCTGCGGATTCGCGAAGTGTTGCAGTTGTGGAGCAACAAAATTGGTGTTCAGTTCACCGAGACGGCGGATCAGGGGATCACGTTCGCGTTGGGTGAAACCAGCGATGTGTTGACGGACGGATCCTTGCCCGAGGACCAGCGTTTCACCGCCGTGCCACAGTTGCAAGCGTCGGTGCGAGTCGATCCGGCGATCAATGACAACTCGACTGCGGCGTCTTCGAACGCGTCGATCGTGTTCAGTAACCAAGCAAACTTCGGATTCGACTACGGTGAAGATTTCACCCGGAAGGCAGCCGCCGGTGTCGGGCTGTTGTTGGGATTGCTGGCCGCTCCCGATCAAGCGCCTCAGGTATTGATGGCGCTCAATGCGTTCAATGATGAGGCGTTGCTGCGTCGGCCGAGTGACGGTGTTCTCGGACCTGAAATTACCGCTCCAACGACGGACCCGGATTCGCCCGATTACCAGCGTTTTGATGAAGAGTTCCCGGAATTCCGCGGGTTCCTCAATGACCTGATCGATCCGATCACGTTGCCCGCCGACGTGCCAACGACCGAGGGCAGTTTGGTTTATCTGCCTGACAACCTCGATGACTTCTCGTTGCCAGATTGGGAGCCGGTTTTCCCGTCGAATGTCGACGTGTTGCACGGGCAGTATGTCCACCGTCCTGACAGTGTCGATGTTGACCTGTATCGGTTTGTGGTCGACCTCGACGATGCCGATCGCATCGGTCAACTGAGCGTTGAAACGTTTGCCGAACGGCTGTCCGATTCCAGCGCGCTCGATACAACGTTGACGTTGTTCCAAGAAGTTCGCGCCAGTGCGACGTCCGATTTGAAAGTCGGTCCGACGGTGCAGCTGCGTGTGGACGCGGCGCAGGTCGGTACGACCGGCAACGGTGCTCGAATTGACTTCGTCGAGAGCGATCGTGGTGCCGGTGAAGACGAAGTACGCGTGCTCCGCGTGGATGACGGTGCGGGCGGGTTTGTTAACAACGCGATCCTGATTGATTTGCCTCGGCGTGGTGCGTTCGTCGACAGCGTTGAGTTGCAAGAAGTCATCGACGCGATCGAGAACGATCCGTTTGCGAGCAGCCTGTTCAACTTGACGCTCGAAAAGGGTTCGCCAACGACGGACATCAGTGGTCTCGATCTGCAAACGTCGCCGATCGTTCTGTCGGGCGGTGGGCTCGAGCAGTTGAGTCGTAACGACGACTACTTCAGCGAAGATTCATTCATGACCGCTTCGCTCGGCGAAGGGGTTTACTACATCGGTGTTGCCGCGAGCGGGAACGACACCTATGACCCGATGATCAAGGACAGCGGGTTTGGTGGTTTGACGCAGGGCGACTACGAACTGCGGATCAAGTTCGAGCCTCAGGTCGATGAAGTGGACGTGCTTCGCGATCAGGATTCGACCCGTCCTGGCGTACCGGGGACTCCGATCGATGGTGACGGCGATGGCGTCCCGCGTGGGGTCAATAACTTCTGGTTCCAAACGCGTCCTGAATTGCGAACGATGCAGTTCACGCTCAGCGGTGCGTCGATCACACCGGGGCAAACGGTCACGATCACGGGAGCGAACGGTTCGGTACGAACCTATGAATTCCAACCGTTCAGCGGTGGCAGTGCTCGGCCGGGTAATGTTCTGATCCAGTACAGCGATACGACAGGCAATGATTCGCCTCCAGAAAACCTCGCTGAGTTGTTGGCGACGGCGATCAACGGTCGACAAGACGCGACCGGCGTGCAGGCGTTTGTCACGGGCGAGAGTTTGACTCTCGAAGGTGAGCGTTCGCTCGACTTCAGCAACGGTTTCCGTGGTGTGGAAACGTTTGGGCGAATGATCTTCGTCGATAAGCTCGCCGCGACCAACGCGGACGGTAGCCTCGGACTGCCGTTTAACAACGTCAACAATCCGGCCGTGGTCAATGCGTTTGATGCCGCGTTGCCGGGCGACATTGTTCGGATTGTCGGCAACGGCGGTGCGGACCAGGACATCGTGACCGAGGATGATAACTTTGCCTACGAATTTGGATTGAGCGAGGTCGGCGGCCAAACTCTCGAAGACGGTCGTGACATGGAAATCCCCGCTGGGGTAACGACCATGATCGACGCCGGGGCGATCTTCAAACTGCGATCTTCGCGAATCAGCGTCGGCAGCAGCAGCACGCAAATCGACCGCAGTGGTGGTGCGTTGCAGGTGCTCGGCACGCCACGGTTGGTTGACTTCAACGCGGCCGATCCGCTCGTTGGAGAGGTCAACAGTTCGGATACCGGATATGACGACGGTAGCGTCATTTTCACGAGCACCCGCGATCGTGAAGCGGACGCCGCGGGAGCGGGCACATCGCCTGCGCCGCGAGCCGGTGATTGGGGCGGTATCGTCTTCCGCCGTGACATTGACCAAGCTCAGGGCCGGGCCGATTTGGAAGATCAAGGTATCTTCCTGCAGACCGTCAACCACGCTGAGATCCGCTACGGCGGCGGCAGCGATATCTTGGTCGATTCGGTGCAGCAGGTGGTGAATCCGATTTCGATGATCAACCTGCGTCCGAACATCACCTTCAACGAAATCACGCTCAGCGCGGATGCCGCCATGAGCGCGGCGCCGAACAGTTTCGAAGAAACAACGTTTGGGACTCCCGCGTTCCAGCAGGCGGGCGAGTTCACGCCGGACTACAACCGAGTCGGGCCAGACATTCACAACAACCTGTTGTCGGAGAACAGTCTCAATGGGCTGTTTATTCGAACGATCGTCACGCCGAACTCGGCGCCGACTCAACTGACGTCGGCGGCGCGGTTCGATGACACCAGCATCGTTCACTTCGTCGCAGAAAACTTGGTCATCGCCGGCAGTCCCGGTGGATCGGTGGAAGACGGGATTCGTCCTTCCCTCGCTCAGGCATCCGCACAGGTGCTGTCGGGAGGCTCTCTGACGGCCAACACCGATGCGGTTGAGTACCTGATGACGTTCGTGGACGCCAACGGATTTGAATCGGCGGCCACCGAACTCACCGGGGCGTTGCGTTTGGATGCTGCCGCCGGCGAAACGCTCGAGGATTCGAGTGTTCAACTCGCAGGTCTGCCGCGTATCCCTTCGGGAACCGATTACGTTTCGCGACGTTTGTATCGTGCCGATTTTGATGCTGCCGGAAACGTCATCAGTGGCGGTTATCAGTTGGTGGCAACGCTCGACGGTTTGAGTTCAGCGTATACCGACAACGGAGCTTCGTTCGAAAATCAATTGGACGTCGACCGCGTTGGTCGCCGCGGCCGGCTCGATGCGTCGTTGGTTGTCGATCCGGGCATGGTGCTCAAGCTCCAGGGTGCACGTATCGAACTCGGCCACGGCACGCAATTGCTCTCCGAAGGCACCGCGTCTCAGCCGGTCGTCTTTACCAGTTCGCTCGATGATCGTTATGGAGCCGGCGGGACGTTTGATACGAACAACGATGCCGGCACCATTACCGGAAACGAAGAAGCCGACCGTGGCGATTGGTCCGGGATTTATGCCGGGGCCAATGCCTACGTGAGTTTGGATCACGCCGTCGTTTCTTATGCCGGCGGTATCAGTTTGGTCTCCGGTGGCGAGAGCCGTGGTTTTGCACCACTCGAACTGCAACAGGCCGACGGTCGTGTGACGAACACACGTTTCGAATTCAACGACGATGGCCAAGACGGATCCGGACGACCCGGCCGTGGTGGACGCCTCGCGGTGGATCCTTCGGTGATCTTCGTTCGTGGCAGCCAACCGGTCATCGTTGCTAACGAGTTCAAAGACAACCGCGGTTCGGCGATTGACATCGACGTCGATTCGATGGTGGCGGATCTCTTGCGAGATACCGGTCGCCAAACCGGCAGCGTTGATACGTTCTCGGAGTTTGACGACAACCACGGTCCGCTCGTCCGATTGAACCGATTCGAAGTCGTGCCAGCCGACGACGATGAAGACAAGCAAATCAGCGGATTGGTGATTCGCGGCGGCGAGTTGTTGGTCGAATCGATTTGGGACGATACCGACATCGTTCACGTTCTCGATGAGAGCGTGACGGTTGGCAACATTCAAAGCTCCGGCGGTTTGCGACTGGAGAGCCGAGCGAACGAATCCTTGGTGGTCAAACTCAGCGGTGCGGGCACACCAAACAGTGCCACACTGGGGACCGGTTTCACCGCGACGGGCGAGACCAGTGACAGCGAACAACGCCTCGGCGGGACGGTGCACATCGTCGGTCTGCCAGGGGCCCCGGTCGTGTTGACCAGTTTCAAAGACGACACCGTGGGTGCCGGTTTGGCGATCGATGGATCGCAGTTCACCGACACCAACGGCGATTCCTTCGGGTCGCGTCCAGAGACGAACGACTGGCGAAGCGTTCTGTTGGATCAGTACAGCAATGATCGCAACGTCGACTTCATCTTGGAAGAAGAACTCAGCACCGATGTCGCTCCTGGTCGTAACGGGAGTGTCAATCAGGCTCAGTTCTTGGGCGAACTCGCAGGCGATTTGAACCTTGGTGACGACACACGTCGAATCGGTTTCGAGGTCAGCGGTTATCTGTCCGAGCCAACTGACGTGGACACGTACAGTTTCAACGGAAGTGCCGGATCGGAAGTTTGGTTCGACATCGACGACACGACCTTTGGTCTCGACACGGTGATCGAGTTGCTCAACTCCGAAGGCGTGCTTCTGGCTCGCAGCGACAACTCGGTTGACGGCGATGTGATCGCGATCGATCCGTCAATGGAAGGTTTGGTTGGTCCGCTGCAATCGAAAGCGGACGCCTACACCGAAACGAACGTGTTCGGTGACTACCTCGACGTTGGCAGCATCAACTCACGCGATGCGGGATTCCGTGTCGTCCTGCCTGGTGACTCGACAGGCAGCGAAAGCCGTAGCACGTATTACTTCCGCGTTCGCAGTGCGTCGAGCAATCCGAGCGATCCGAGTGCGGGATCGAGCTACGGCAGCTACCAAATCCAGGTTCGTTTGCAGGAAGAGCAAGAGTATCCCGGCAGCGTGGTTCGCTACACCGACATCCACTGGGCAAACCATGGCGTGCACGTTCGCGGCCTGCCTGGCGAATCGCCTTTGATGGGTGAAGCCGGTGAGAACGAATCGGTTTCCGGTGCGGATTCGCCGTTCGGAATCGCGTCGTCCAATGACGTGCTCGAGTCCGTCGCGTTGGCCGATGACACGCGGGCACCATCGCAGCAACCGCAGAACGTGGGCAACCTGTTCGAAGGCAAACGACCGGTCATCAGTGTCGCCGGTTCGATTAGTGACAGTCTCGATGTCGACTTCTATCAAGTTGACTTGGACGCGTTGGTCAGCACCGAGGGGCTCAATACGAATTACATGTCGACGATCTTCGATGTCGACTACGCATCGGGGCTGACACGCCCTGATACGAACATCAGCGTCTTCTATGATGCCGACGGAGAGTTTGGTCCGGCCGAACCGCAGTTGGTGCTGTTCAGTACGGGCAGCAACGTGGCCGAAGATCAATCGAGCCCGTTTGGCGAGAACGGTGACCTAGCCGAGCGACTCGATCGTGGTTCGATCTCGACCAGCGATCCGTTGATCGGCCCCGTGTCGTTGCCTGAGGGGGCTTACTACGTCGCGATTACCGCAGGCGAGAGGTTGCCGGAAGAACTCAGCGACGTGGCGGTTCGACGCGAGCCGATTAACTCCATCCAACGAATCTACGAAGACCGAGTGGACGTCGGAGTTTCGGGCGACAGTGTCTTTGGTGGGCCTCGTGAAGACGAACTGTTCAGCGACGCGGAGATCATCGGTGGCGGCTTCACGGTCACCAACGATCGTGCGAACGATATCGGTCACGGTTCGAACGATAACTTCGACCGCACGAACCTAGGACGGAATCAAACGTTCTACAGCGAAATCCGCGGCGAACTCGACGCGTCGGTCAACGATACCAACGTTGAGTCGCCGTACAGCCGCGTGCAGATGATCGGCGAGGGTGCGGACTCACCCGCGGGTGCGTTGAGTTTGAACTCGCTCGAGTGGTCGATTTCGAGCAATTCGCAGATCGGCGGCACCGACGACTACACCGCGCAGACGATTCCTCACGTTTCCATCGAAGCAACGATGAACGGCGATTCGGCTGACTTCTATGAGTTGGTCGTTACGGAGAACAATACCCGTGTCATCATCGATGTTGACGAAGGTGAAAACCCGTTCGAAAGCATCTTCGGAGACAACTCGCTCGGCAGCGTCGATGTTGACTTGGTGATTTTGGACGCATCGCGTGTGTTGCTGACGCCACCCGGTCGTGTCTTCACATCGTTTACCACCGAAGGCCAGACGGGCAGTGCCGGTGACACATTCTTCGATCTGAGTGATGACCCGTTCTTCGACGGAATCCTCGATCAGGGAACGTACTACATCGGCATCTTGGAAGCGGATACACAGATCGTTACCGCACCTAATGGCACGTTGACGTTCCCACGAACCGGCGAGGCCGCTGCGGGGCGGTACGTCATGCACGTCTCGGCATCGGACCAAGAGGTCGGTAACGGTGCCAACCAAAGCATCCACTTCGATCGCAACGATGAGACGCGCGGGCAATTGCTCAGCGATACCTTCGATTTGGTTGGCTACGCACCGGAAGACTTGCCGCGGTTCTACTTCAACTACTTCTGGGACAGCCCCGAGGATGGCTTGGGTGATCCGGTCGATTCGCTGACGTTGAAGGTGACCAGTACCGAAAACCCTGCCGGGATTTCGTTCGATCAGTCACAGCCCGATCTAACGCTCGATCCGACGGCGGATCCGAATCCCGATTTCATCAATGATTCGCAGTGGCGTCAAAAAGTGATCTCGCTGAGCGACTTCGCCGGACACACGAACATTCAGTTTGAATTCGAATACGAGAGCAATGGTGTCATCGATGGGGCAGCCGAAGGTTTGTACCTCGACGATTTCATTGTCGGTTTCGCCGAGCGTGGCGAAACGGTGTTCAACGCGACACCGGGTGAAACAACCTTTGCCGGTGAATCCGACGGACCGACCGGTGAGTACCAATTGGAAATGCGGCGAGCGACTTCGTTTGCAACTCCGACGGGGAACTCGCAAGATCTCACCCGCTCGTTCGATACCAACGACCGTCACGCTCAAGAAGTCACGTTGGTCGTTCCGGCAGGATCGCAAATTCAGGATGGCGACATCTTTGAACTGAGCGACGGTAAGACGACCCAGGTGTTCGAGTTTGATAACGACGGTTCGTCGAAGTTCACCAATCAACGATTGACGTTCAGTGCGGCGGACACGCCTGCGGAACTCGCGATGCGAATCCGTACCGCGATCAACACCACGAACCGACTCGATGTCGAGGCGGCTTCGGCCGATGGGCTCGATGACGAGACGATGACCGGCAACCAATTGAATCTGTTCGGTGTGGTTGACGGTTCGTTCACGGAATTGGCGTCGTACACGGACGGTCCTGCGGTGACCGACGTTCTCGATGTCGAGATCACCGAGGATGGCGATCGCCGGATTTTGATGCCAGCTGTTCTGCACGACGGCGTGGGTGATGTGAATGTCACTCGGACCCAAGGTCAGGTCATCATTGAGAACAATGTGATCAGTGATGTGCACGCGATCGGTATCTATTCCGAAGCGGGTGACCGTGGTACCGATGTTGAGTACTTCCGTACCGATCCTAGCGACCCGGATCACTTCAACGAGTTGTTCGGTATCGCACAGAATACCGATGCGGAGCATCCATTCCTGCAATTGCCACCGGTTGGCAATCCGGCCGCAGGCGTTGCTCGGAATTTGCCGACGCTCAACAACTCCGTCGACGGCGGTTTGATGTCGGGTGTTGTGATTCGAAACAACACGATCGATCAGGCCCGGTTGTCTGGTATCAAAGTCGAAGGGGAAACACAACCGTTTATCATTGATTCGCAAACCCTCAATGTGAACGACGGTTATGCGATGGCGATCGATGCCGGTGGCACCCGTGTGGTCTTCGAGTTCGAAGATATCGGTGGAGCGGCCGTGACCGCAGGCGGAAGCGGAACAGCCGGTGGTAACGGTTACATCGATGGGCACGTGCCGATCTATTATCGTCACCAACTCAGTGCGTCCGCGTACAATAATTCACCTGGAACGGTTTACCCGTACACCTCGTTTGAGTTGATGTTGGCGATCCAGCAAGCGATCCAAGGTAGTATCTTGGTCACCAACGATATGGCGGAATTGGTGACCGCGTACCTCGGCCCATCCATGTCGATTCGGGACGGAGACGCAGAACAGTTTGCAGACAATGCCGAGTCGTTCCCGAACGCGGCGGTTTACCTGCAAGGTGTCAGCAATATTTACTTCACCACCGCCTACACGTCGCAAGGTAGTGGCGGCGGCATCACGGACGCCACCGTTGGTCCTGCGCCGGTTGCCGAAGCCGCTCAGCCGTTCGCTCGTGTTATCAACAACACGGTCTATGGTTCGGACGGTACGGAGTCGTTGTTCCCCGACGATGCGAAACTCGACAACAACGACGTTCTCAGTGACGCGACCGTAACACACGTCGGCCGTGCTCATGGCGGACCGTACATTCAGAACGCGGCGATCGGGTACGACATCCCTCAAGGGTTGACCGACCAAACGATCACTTTCCGAACGGTATTCGATAGTTCGAACGTGACCGATGCCCGGACCGCCGTGGTGGGAGTTGGTAACGAGTTCAATAACATTGCGAACTTCCCCACCGACGGTGCGCCGACGACCACGGTGAACGCCAATATTGATATCACCAATGCAGCGATTTCGGTGAATTACACCGGAACGGGTGTGGTCGCCGAAGGGACGTTCAACGGTTACGTTTTCGAGGGTGACTTCAGCAATCTCGAAAGTGTCGATATCAGCGATGCGTCGACCGTCGGAGTGGATGTTTCCTTCACCGATACGCAGTTGTTGGTCAACCTCAACGGTGGGCAGCAGATCGACGCAGCCGATCAGTTGTTCCTGAGCCTGAACTTCCCTGCCCAAACGTTCCCTGCCGCTCTCGCGGGAGTCGCCAACGAAGACGACGTTGACCTCTACAAGGTCGAACTGATCGTTGGTGATCGCTTGATTGTGGACATCGACACGATTGAGGGCGGACCGGACACGATTGTGCGGATCTTCGATGAGTTTGGTCAGGCACAAGTGCTCAATCTCGGTGCACCCAACGAAACCAAGGTGGCGGACAACGGTGCCGCTCCTGATTACCTCGATCCACGTTCGACTGTCTTTACCGGAACCGGTCGGGCAGGCTCGGTTACGGATGAATTGAACGGTCGTGACCCGTTTGTCGATTTCACGACCTTGGAGACTGGGACGTATTACATCGCGGTCAGTTCGGTCGGGAACTCATCCTACGATCCGAACAGTCTCTCCGGTCGCGTCGGTGGTACGGAAACAGGTGAGTACGAAATCGGAATTGAGGTTTACACGCCGCGTCAGTTCGTGATGAGCATCGACGACGGGAACGAAGGTCAAAGCCGTCGTGACGGCACGGTGGCGAGCGACCTCGTGGGGACAACCTTCACGGTTACGCAGATTCCTGATTTTGCCGGTAACTGGCCGAACTTCCCGATCAGCGGTGGCGTTCCCACGACGGTCGGAAACCAGTTGACGTTTGAGTTCACAACCCAAGCAAACGTCATTGTTTTGGCGAATGGAAACTACGCCGTTCCGCTGATCGCCAACTATCGTGTTCCTGAAATCATGGATGCGATCGCCAGTGCGGTGACTGGTTTGCAAGACCCGATCTCGGGTGCGGATATTCCAGCGCTTCCGAACTATGAAAATGGCAACGGACCGGACGGCCGAAGTGGGCCGATCGCTCGCGGACGGGCGACCGCCTTGGGCGGCCAGAGCGGTGATAACCTCGGTATCGTGAACCTCTCCGACCCGAGTCGTCGTGCCGGACAGACGCGAACATTGTTCCCGATTCAATCGGATCCGTTGTTCAACGACACCGACTTCCCATTGGGATTCGGTCACGACCGCGTCGAAAACAACTCGAGCACCCTCACCCCTGCGAACACCCTCTCGGACGGTTTTGCATCGACTGAGTTGTATGTGCTGTTTGAAAACATCGCCGAGATCGAACTGAGTCCCGAGGCGATGAACGCGGGATTGAAACTGAGCACGAACGATTATCGTCCGAGTTCCGAGAACAATAACCGCGTGGAGTTTGCAGAGAACGCAGACCAGTTGATCGCTGAGAGCGGCATTTGGGTTACCGGCGGTGCATCACCGACGTTGCTCAACAACGTGCTGTCGAACCTGCATCAAAGCATCCTGGTTGATGAAACCAACTTCTTCGGGTTTGGTAAGCGTGTCGCGGTTGCCGGTAACGACTTCATCAAACCGCAGGAAGTGATCGTCAACGGAAACGTGTTCCAGCACGACGAAACGCGTAACAGCGAGATTCGATTCGACATCACATGGCCGATCGACCCGACCGCTCCGTTTGACGTGGTGGACACATCGATCTCGACCGACGAAGTGATCGGTGCGACGAACGTCACGGTTCAGTCGGACGATTTCAACTTCTTCATCGAACCGACTGATGTCTTGTTGGTGGATGCCGAAGGAGACAACTTCTTGCCGGCGGACGGCTCTCGAATCATTGACAGTGCGACGAGCAGTCTGAATGAACGCAGTTCGTTCTCGTCGGTCAAGGCTGCGGTTGGTTTGCCGATCAGCAACGTTCTGACTCCGGACCGAGACGTCAACGGCGTGCTGCGTGCGGACAACCCGAACTTTGCTTCGTCGGGCGGATCAGGGCAGACAATCTTCAAGGATCGCGGTAGTTCCGAACTCGCGGACTTCATCGGTCCGGTTGCTGTTGCGTTGAACCCACGTGACAACGATGCCGCCGGGTTGGACAGCGATACAACGACCTCGTTTATTCAACGTGGAGTTGGTGTCCTCGGTGAATTCCGGATTCAACTGGTCGATACCGGAGACGGATCGAACCCGTTCACCGGCATCGGTGTGGACGATAGCACGTTGATGGTTGCGGAGATCCCAGGTCTTCGCCGTGAGGGTGCCAACCTGACCGTCTTCGAGAACGATGTGTTGCTCGAAGAAGGCGTCGACTACACGTTCAGTTATGACGAGACAAGCAACACGATCACGTTGATTCCTCTCGCGGGAGTTTGGCGAGATGATCGTTCGTACCGGATCGCGTTGAACAATCGTGACCGGACCGTCTTGATCGCTCCCGATCCGAGCGAAGTGACCGACGGCGACCAAATTCGAATCACTGATTCCGATGGTGGAACGGTCGTGTTCGAATTCGATTCCGGTTATCAGTTGTTCTTGCCTGAAACTCCCACTCTCGTGGTTCCGAGCATCGGCACCGAAGCGGGCGGTCTGGGTGACGGCGACATCTTCCTAATCTCCGACGGCACCAACGATCCGGTCGTATTCGAATTCGATAACGACGGGGTGTTGTTGCCAGGCTCACGCCGGATTTCGCTGCCGACCGAATCGCTCGTTGGCGACGAAGTGAATGTCACCGTCGGTACGGACAGCTTCGTATTCCAATACGTTGCCGAAGGCGACTCGGCCACGGGCGGGGCAATTCCGGTCACGTTCAATCCGGCCGATCCGATCGAAGGTTCTGTCTTCGGGCTCGCTGAGGTGATGACGCAGACGTTCGCCAACAACGGACTCGAAGTGTTCGTTGACGTTCCCGATGACGATCTCAGCACGGTGAACATCACGCGGAACACGGGCGGACCGGCGATCACGATCAACAGCAAGCCAGACTCGTTCGCCAGCGGTGCGGCACCGTCGCCTGCCCTCGGTGTTTCGTTGCAACTGGACAGCCTGCCTGCTCGAAACATGCCGACCGCTCAGCAAGAACGGGAGGCGTACCTGAGCCTGATCGCGGAGAGCATCGAAACTGCAATCACGCAGGAACGTCGCAAAGCCGGCGAAACCGGCGAACTACCGGAAACACGTGCCGCCGCGTTCGACTTCGACGTGGTGATCGACGGTACCCGAGTGATCCTCGGTGCACCGGCTGGTTACATCGTTGACACATCGGGTGGCGGTCTCGGCCAAGACGCTCGAACGTTGGCCTTCGAAGTGCCGACCATCGGTACCGGCGTCAACGGAATCGAGGACGGCGACTCGTTCACGATCAGCAACGGTAACGTTGAGCAGACGTTCGAGTTCACGTTCGATGCTCAGGTCCAAAACAGCGACGCGACGCAGATCTTCCTCGATACAACATTGGGTGATCTGACCGGCGAAGAGATTGCGGAACTGATTCGCGAAACCGTGACGGAAGCGGGTCTCGGTTTGACGCCGACCGTCGACGGTGAGCTGGTCTATCTCGACCTTCCGGCGACCGGTTTGGTCACGACATCGGCCGGTCAATTACGTGTCATCGGTTTGGCCCGACCACTGCTCGACGGCGATACGATTCGCGTCAGCAAGGCTCCCGAGCCACCATCGACCGCGATCGAAATCAACAACGCGTTCCCAGCCGGGTTCGAGGTTGGCACGATCAACACGCCGATCGATGGAACGGTCTTCACCCTGGAACTGCGTGAAGGCGAACTCCTGCCGGAGTTGTATGACTTCGAGTTTGATGTCAGCGACGCCGACCCGGCGGAAGTCACTCCGGGCAATTACCCGATCGATGTGACCGAAACGATCGAAGATGAAAACGGACTGCTGCGTGAATACTTCGTGTCGCTCGATGAGTTGGCTCGACGCATCGCTCAGGCGATCGAAGACCGTGGCATCGATGTCAGTCCGGTTGCTCAAGACGAATACATTTATCTCACCGTTCCGGCGGGCAAGACTGCTCGCATCCTTTCGGACTTCAACGGCATCGGTTTGACCGAAACGGCAACGTTCGAGGAACGCGTGACGTTCGAATTCGATCTGAGCACCGAGGACGATCCGAACGGCGATGGCGTGACACCGGGCAACCGAGCGATCGTGTATTCGTTGACGGATACCGCGACGCAGCTCGCCGAGAAGGTGGAAGCGGCGCTCAATCCGGTCGACAATGCGGGCAACCCGATCACGTTGATCGACGGTTTGTTGCCGGGCAGCGAAACGGTTGCACCGGGCCAGGTTGCCGTGAACGTGAACGCGGACAACCCATTGGCGTTGACCGTCACGCTCGGAAGCTCGCTCGAAGTGCGTGGTGAACCGGGCGTCAGCGGCAGCACGACGGTTGAGGTCTTCGGGCCTCTGCTGTTGACCATGCCGGTTCTCGGCGGGAACAGCATCACCAACGGTAGCGTGTTCTTGATCGCCGATGACGACGGCAACGATGTTGTGTTCCAGTTCGCAATCGGCGGCTTCGTCCCGTTTGCGGACCGCGTAGAGGGTGCCAACATTGTGAACTACAGCACTGCGGATGACCCAGATGTTCTGGCAACCAAGTTCGCTGCGGTGATCAACGCCTCGACGATTGGCCTGACGGCAACGATTCAGAACAGCAGTCAAATTTCTCTCGGCCGGACATCGCCAGATCGCGTCAGCAACGCGGGTCTGCCGGGTGTCAGCGGTACGCCGGCGATTGACATCGTCCGTGGTATCGTCAGCGACGGTGAAGTTCTGCGAATCCGCCAAGGTGACGTTTCGGTTTCCTACGAATTCGATTCGGTCGACAATGGCGGCGGGGTTCAGCCAGGCAATGTACAGGTGTCGTTCCAGCCGACGAGCACACCGGGTGACATCGCCGAGAGCCTTGCTGCGGCGATTCGAAACAACAGTGCCGGATTGCGATTCACCTCCGGTGAAGACGGAACGGTTTATCCGATCGCCGAATTGGACGAGAACGGTATTCCGACCGGTGGCGTGATCCTGAACGATCTGCCTGGAACCCAAGTCGATATTTCGGCTGCACCGACGTTGAACGTGACGGGAGTCCCCGGTGGGGCGATCCCGGTTGCGATTTCACCGCTGTTCGGTGCCGAGGCTGTCAAACAAGTCTTGCTCCGTCAGCTCAACAGCGTCAACGTTGTCGGCGAGTTGCCGACGACGACTTTGGTGGCGGAAGATCGCGGCGGCAACACCTTGTTTGTTGAGAACGCGTCGATCATCACCGGACCTGTCAGCAACTACTTCCTGCCCGCGATTAAAGATGTCGTCGGCAATCCGTTGCAACCGAATCGCGACGACCGTACGACGCAGTTCACGATCAACCTCGCCGACATCGCGTTGGACTTCGGTGACGCACCGGACCCTGTTGGATCCGTGCCGGGCCGCTATCCGACTCGTTTGCTCGACAACGGTGCCCGTCACATCATCGGTGCCGGTCCCGTTCTGGGATCGAGTGTTGATGCAGAGATCGACGCCTTGTCCGTTCGGACCGCCGATGGCGACGATCTGACGATCTCGTTTACCGGTGGCGGCAGCGTCTTTGTACCGCGTCTCGAAGATGGTGCGGTGAAGGTAGATATCGACCCATCGGGCTTGTTCGACCTGACTCTCTTCGACGGCGAGACGTTCACGGTCGACACCGGCCTCGACGTTGCGACGTTTGAGTTCGATACCGATGGCATCTTCGATGAAGACAACTACGTCGTTTGGGTCCCAGGTTATGAAGGGGATCGAGTCCTGACGTCGGCGGACTCATCGTTGTTGACACCGGAGGCGATTGCCGCCGGCATTCAAGACGCAATTGATGCGAGCCCGCTGAACCCGGCGAGTACCAGCATCGAGACCGACCCGACCTCCGGTTTGGTCACCTTTGTGATCTCTGGAAATGATGAGGACGGGGTAACCTTCGAGAGCGAAGCGAACCCAGAAGGTCTCTTCAACGAGAGTATCTCGACTCAGGTCACCGTCACGGTCACCGGCAGTGGTGTGCTCGAGGGATGGATCGACTTCAACGCCGACGGCGATTGGAACGATCCGGGTGAACTGATCATTTCGCCAGACCTTCCGTTCGACGGAACCAGCAATCCGGCTCTGTTCGGAGAAGGCACGACGACGCGAACGTTCGCCGTTTCGATCCCGGACACGACCGCGAAACTGCTCGCCGGTCAATCGGCCGACACCTACGCACGATTCCGCGTGTCGACCAACGGCACCGGTTCGCCGGTTGGGTTGGCGTTGAGCGGCGAGGTGGAAGACTACAAAGTCCGTTTGGTCGGTGGGCAACCGCCGGTCATCAGCACCCCGAACCCGCAGTACACCGTTCGAGAAGGTGAATTCCTGCAAGCGACCGATGACATCGGAACCGATGCGTTCACCAACAACAACGGGTTGCTCGTGGGAGTCACCACGGCGACGCCTGGTGGTGTTCAGATCTATGCGGACGACATCGGCACGCGTCAGTTGTTCGACGAATCGGGCCAGTTCGCGGGAACTCTCGAGATCCAACGAAACGGAACGTTTACGTTTGATGCCGACGACGATTACTCCGGCGTTGTCACCTTCAGTGCTTTGGTAACCGACGTCGTGCCGGGGGCCGTTGAGAATCAATTGGTCAGCCCGACACCGATTATGGCAACGATCACGGTGACGCCGGTTAACGACGAACCAACGTTGATCGATGGTGTGGTCGCCGACGACGTGATCTCGACCCGAACGATCAACGAAGACAACGTGGTCAGTCAGGCTGATCAAACCAGCCTCGGGCCGGTTGTCTTCACCGCGAGTGAACTGATCGATCCGTTCTACAGTGCCGGTCCAGGCACGGAACCGGTCGAACAGGATCTGTTCTTCTTGTCCGCCGGTACCGCGACAACAGCGTTCCGAACGACTCAAGGTGGATCGTTGACGATCAGTTCGAACGGTCAAACGATCCTCTACACACCGCCGCAGGATTACAACGGTCAGGTGGCCGACACGTTCACCTACACCGTTGCCGACCGCTTGAAGAGCGACCTGCAGGGCACCATCGTCAGCCAATCGGCGGACGTGGAAGGTCGTGTCGAGATCGTGGTCAACGCGATCAATGACAACCCACGCGTTAACGACGAAACCTACCAAACGACCGAACGAACATCGGACAGTGATCCGGTCTTGCGGATTCCGATCGAAGGTCCGGAAGTGATCGATGGTCAAACCGTGGCCGGTATCCTCGATAACGACACCGCCGGTCCAGACGACGAAACGCAGGCTCCGCAAAATCAAACACGGAGTTTGAAGGCGGATCAGTTCACGTCGATCGAAAACGGTCAGATCGTGCAATCACGACGGACCGAAGGCGGCGGCGGACGGATCGCGTTGGTCGGGGATTACCTCGAATACACGCCTCGCGTGAACTTCAGCGGTATCGACCGGTTCACCTACGTGGTCGTGGATTCGCTCGGTGCCGAGTCGACGGCAACGGCATTCATCAACGTCGGTGGCGTCAACAACCAGCCTGAGTTCTTCGGCGTTCGTGGCCAGCAAGGCCAATCGACCCTCGAGTTCGAAGAGCGTCGGGCCGCTGATGAGAGCGTCACGTTCGATTTGACATCGTGGTTCACTGATGCCGACGGAGACGTCCTTTCGTTCCCACAACCGACCGTTGCCGATACGGATCTGTTTACCGCGACGACCGACGGAGATCAGTTGACGTTGAACTTCATCCCGTTCGCGTTTGGAACCACGACACTGACGGTCAGAGCATCTGACTCGCTCAGTCCGGCGGTTACTCAAGAGATCACCGTGACGGTACTGGGTAAACCCGATTCGCCGATCGTGGCAGGTAGCCTGCAACCGCTCGAGATTCTTGAAGACGGTGTAGCGACTGCGGATCTGCAACGCGATACCGTGGACGGACAAGGGTTGTTCTTCGATCCGGACGGGGACGTGTTGACCTACCGTGTTCGCCGAATCGGTTCGATCAACAATCCGACGGACGAGCAGATCGCTGCGAACCCGCTGGTTGAGTCCATTGAATTCGTGGGTGACACCCTTCAAATCACACCGAAGCCTGATCAATCAGGCAGCGTGCAGATTGAAATCGAAGCCACCGATGGAACGTTCGTCAATTCGCACTCGTTTGACTTTGTCGTCTTGGCAACCGCCGACGCCCCTCGTGGCAACGTCACACCGAGCGGTGATGCTAGCCCCGATGCTTACCCAGTGCCGGTTGGCGGAACGTTGCGAATCACCGACCCGTCGCTCGGACTGTTGCAAAACGACTTCGATCCAGATCCAGGTTCATCGATCCGAATCGCACCAGGCTCGTTGACTCAGCCTGTGGGCGGAACCGGTACGGTCGATCTGCTCGGTCGTGATGACGGTGCGTTCTCGTTCACCGCGGGAACGGTCGATGGCAGCCAACCGGCCGCTGGTCAGACCGACACGTTCACGTACCGTTTGATTGACGATACCGGTCGCTTGAGTGCTCCGATCACTGTCAACGTGACGTTCAACCAATCCAGTTATCAAAACCCGGTTGAACGGTATGACGTCAGTGCGGACGGATTCGTTACCGCGGTCGACGCGTTGCGAATTTTGAACCTGATCAATGCTCGCGGCAGCAACACGACAGCGTTCAGTGTGTCCGAACTGACCACCTCGCCGCCGGACTACTACGACGTCAACGGTGATGGTTTCATCAGCACCGTCGACGTGTTGCAGGTGATCAACGAACTCAACGATCGCGATGCCAATGGCAACAACGGCTCGAGCGAACCGATCGCACCAACCACGGTGTCCGTCTCGGCGGCCACAACGGGTGGCGTTGAAAGTTCGCTGGCGTCGACCCAGACGTTTGCGAGTGGATCCACCGCGAATCTTGGTTCGGCAAACGCCGTCCTTCGATCCTCGGAGTTGGATTCTTCCTCGACCGAGCAAGAACCTTCGACCTCGCTCGACCAAGTGTTGACTTTGGGCATGGATCTCCAGTCCGGAGGCGAGGCCAAGGCGGCGCAAGTTGCCGATACCCTGGCTTCTGATCTAGGATCGTCGACAACCTCCGACTCGGAAACGAGCGGGCAGGCGACTGATTCCGCCTTATTGGATCTGTTTTCCGACAGTTTCGAGACGGACTAAACTGAGTTATTCCCACCGCGGACGGCAGTGAAGTGATTTACTGCCGTCCGAGTCTGTCAGCTATTCCCCCACCGATTTATTTCTTCCAAGGCTTCGGTCACATCATGACCCATCGACGAAACCCCCTTTCGCGAGTGTCTCGTACTTCTTCCCGTCGAAACGCTCGGCGAAGCCAGGTCGCTCCGCGTCGTAAATCGACTGACACGTCACGTCGGCTGCATCATCAAACGCTCGAACGTCGCGAGTTGCTCGCTGCTGAGATTCTCAGTGGCCCGCGATTGGTCAGTGTCGAGGCGGGAGCGGATTCGCAGATCCGGCTCGATGGGACGAGTACCGAAAACCGACTCGACTCGGCACCGCGTGAGTTGACGTTCCGATTTGACGGCACGTCCCGGCTCGATGAATCAACGCTCGGTGGGATTCGCATCATTGGTTCCGGTGGGGATGGAACTTTTGATGACGGGAACGAGTTTCTGATTCAGCCGGGGTTCCAAGGGTTTGCCGATGATGAAGTCGGTGACCGCGTCGTCGTTTCACGGTTCGTCGAGGCGTTGCCGGACGATCGGTACCGAATCCAGATCGCAGGTTACGATGACGTCAATAACAACGACGTGTTCGCCAACGGCGGTTCGATCAACACGAACATCACCGCGCTTCGTGACACCGACGGAAACGCGATCTTGCCGGCCGACCAAGTCGATTCGGCGACTCCGTCGTTGAACATCGATTTCGAAGTCGAAGTTGGTCCGCGTGTTGTTGCCGTCGTTCCACAACCGGTTTCGGGCGTCGCCGGAAATCGGGACCAAGCGCGCAACGAAGTTCACGTTTACTTCAACAACGACCCGCTCTCCAACCCGAGCGCGGGAACGATCACCAACAGCGCGACGCCGGAGTCCGGTCAAACCACGTCGACCCTGCCGGTCGTTCGGCCGGAGTTCTATCAGTTGTTCCTGACCGAGGAAACGGTCGACAACACGGACGATCTGCGTCTGCAGCCCGAGACGGTGATTTATGATCCGACGCAGGCATTGGCGATTCTTCGGTTCTCCGATGACCTGTCTGTTTTAACCGGCAACGCGGACGGCGTGGGGACGTTCCGCTTGCGCGTCGGCAGTGGCGATGCGTTGCCCGACGCGCCGACGGTGTTGCAAGTACCAGGGGAAGGAACCGAGGCACTCGACGAGAGTGGTAACCCGACGACGGTACCGTCCAATGATTCGTTCGACAGCAGCGACGTTGTGGTCATCGATGAGACAGTGGCTGGACCGGTCCAGACGGTGAAGACGGAAGAGATTCGTTTCGATCCTGCCGGCGGTATCCAAAGTGTTTTGGTGCAGGGCGGTTCGATCCAAAACTCGGGGAGCTACGTTCCACCGTGGCCGGGTGCGTATGAAGCCCCGGGCTCGCGAGAGTATCGTCGCGACGACAGCATGGTCGGTCGCATTGATACCACCACCGGTATCAACGTCTTTCCCTATAACTTTGCCACTCTCTACGGAAACGACGCACAAGGTCGACCGCTCGACACAGCAATCACGTCGGCGCAAAAGGAACGTGCCCGAGAGATTTTCGATCTCTATGAACAGCACCTCGGTGTGAAGTTCGTCGAGACGGAAGATTCCGGACTGCAGATTGTTACCGGTGACTTGCGAGCGATTCAGCAAACGGCCGATACCGGTGCCGGTGAAGGGACTCCGTATAGTTTGTACCGTGTCAACGAACGTGATCCGTCGCGGGGCGTTCTCGTCTTGGAAGCCGATGAAGGTTGGTACGACGGTTACGGTTTGTCGCCCGACGCCCGACCGAGTTGGTTTGTCGAAGCCCTCCGCGGAGTCGGCAACCTGTTGGGGATCGGCAACCTCTTTGAACTGCCCGATGGTGTCGCGGCCGGCGGCAGCAGCCCGGACGAACCCAATAGCGAGATCTACAGCAACGATGGGAATTTCAGCGACGGATCCGATGGTGACATCCGCACCGACGCGTCCGGCTTCCCGCTGTTGCCGAGTGAACCTGACTTCCTCAGCCAGAGTGACATCACGATCGGTCAGGCGCTGCATCGTCCCGAAAGTAGCGATGTCGATTTCTACTCGTTCTCTGTCGATGCTCCTGTCGGTGAGAACGTTGCTGATGATGCGATCCTCGGTCGTCTTTCGCTCGAGACGTTTGCACAGCGACTTTCTGACACGAGCCTGCTCGACACGACCATTCAATTGTTCCGGGTCACGCAAGGTGTCGGGGGGACATCCAATTTTGAGTTGGTCGCTCGCAACGATGACTCATTCGGCGATGACTCGTACTTAGAGGTTGATCTGTCGGCAGGTGACTACGTTATCGGCGTCAGCAGCACCGGAAATGAATCTTACGACGGTGAGCAAGCCGGCACGGCGAACGACGGTCGCAGTGAAGGCAACTATGAACTGCGAGTTACGTTTGATTCTTCAATCGGAGTCGCCAGTTCCAACGCGTTGGTGGATGCCAACGGAACTCGACTCGACGGTGACGCGGACGGCGAAGCCGGTGGGGATTTCAATTTCTGGTTCAAAGTCGCTCCGGATGATGCCGCCGCAACGACACCTCGAACGATCTTTGTGGTGAAAGACGCCGACGGGAACGACGCGGGCGATGGAAGTTTGGACGCGCCGTACCGTACTGTTTCGCGTGCCCTCGATGCGGCTCAGCCTGGTGACCTCGTGCGTTTGTTGCCTTCGGCGGGCGACGACGGGTTGGTCACCGCGGTGGACGATCCGGCCACGCCGACAATCGATGAAGCGCAGCTTGCCCAGTCCGATAACCGGGCCTACGAGTTTGGACGTGGCGGTAGCAGCAACGCAATTCTCGCCGACGGACAGACCTTTGAGATTCCCAAGAACGTCACGGTGATGATCGATGCCGGGGCACTCTTGAAGTTCCGCGATTCCAAGATCGTGGTCGGTAGTGAATCGGTTGATGAAGACCGATCGTTGGCGGCGTTGCAGGTGCTCGGTACGCCGGGATCCTCTGTCATCTTCACGAGTTATGACGATGAGAGTGTCGGTTTCGATACCAATTCGCTGCAAACGAACCCATCGGCCGGACATTGGGCAGGGATCGAATTCCGCAACGATATCGATAACTCCGAAGGTCGCGGCAACTGGGAAGACGACGGGATCTTCCTCGACTATGTCTCGCACGCAGACATTCGGTACGGCGGTGGTCGAACAGGCGTCCGGGAGACCCCGGTGTCGGCAATCCAACTCGATGAAAGTCGACCGACGCTGATCTACAACGAGATTTCGTTCAGCGCGAGTGCCGCGATCAGTGCCGACCCGAACAGTTTCCGCGAAGACAATTTCCATTCGCCTCGCTACCAGGTCGCTGCGCCGTTTACGAGCGACTATGACCGTGTCGGTCCTGAGATTGTTGGCAATAACCTCACCGAAAACACCATCAATGGGTTGTTCGTGAGAGTCGACACGCCTGCTGCAGGCGAACGCGAAGAACTGACCGTGAGCGGTCGGTTCGACGATACCGATATCGTGCACGCGATCAGCGAAGTATTGACGATCGCGGGATCGCCCGGCGGACCGTTGTTGTTGGAAGATCGACCGGACGTTCGTAACGTGACGTTCACTTCGACGACGAATGGGGATCTCGCCGCGGGTGAGTACGAATACGTGCTGACGTTTGTAACGATCGAAGGAGACGAGTCGTTGGTCAGTTTGCCGACCGGTCGTCGTACCCTGAGCGCGGACGGGTCGATTACGTTGCAGAATCTTCCGACCGCACCGGCTGAATTTGCCGGACGAAATCTGTACCGTGGTACGGTGGTCGGTGGCGTCGTTACCTATGAGTTGGTCGAACGACTCGATCGTTCTAGTCGGACGTTGGTAGACACGGGGCAAACCAAAGCTGGAGCACCGAACATCATCGCGGCACCGGATGCGGGTGGGGTTACGCTAACTAGCTTTGACGGATCCGGCGAACTCGAGCGGGATCGTGTGTACGACTATCGCATCACGTTCGAAGACCGTTACGGTGGCGAAACACGTGCCAGCGCGCCAACGTCGATGGTCGTTGCGGGGCAGGACGGGGCAATCCTGCTGGAGAATCTTCCGGTTGCCCCGGAGGAGTTCATCGGAACCAACGTGTATCGATTAGATCCTGCGTCCGGCGAATACACGCTGATTGCTGAACTGCGTTTGGGTGAAACAGAACTGTTCGACGACGGTCGAAATCAATTTGGTGACGGTAGTTTCCTGGGACGCCTGTTGGGCGATCAAGCTGACGGCGGTGCGAAATTGCTGCCGCGTTACGACGCGCGATTGACGATCGATCCGAACGTGATCGTCAAACTCGACAACGCTCGCATCGAAGTTGACTTTGGAGCGGACTTCTACGCCGAAGGCACCGATTCCAAGCCGATCGTGTTCACCTCGCGTAACGACGATGAGTATGGCGTCGGTGGAACATTCGATACGAACAATGACGGAGCGAGCGAAGGGGCCGCCGGTGACTGGGGCGGTATCATGCTGCGTCAGGGAGCGACGGGTAGCTTCGATCACGTCGACGTTCGATACGGCGGTGGTGAAGCACCGATTGAAGGCGGGCTGGCTAACTTCAACGCGTTGGAGATCTTGCAGGCAGACGTGCGAGTGGTGAATTCCGTCTTCGCCAACAACGCAGACGGCACGTCGGAAAATACGGATCCGTTCGATACGCGAGTCGGTCGTGGTTTCAACGATTCGTCGACAATTTTCATCCGTGGTGCCCAGCCGGTATTGATCGGAAACGTGATCGCCGACGGGGAAGGTGCTGCGGTCAGCATCAACCCGGATGCGCTCGAATTCCAGGGTGTTACCGATGCCGGTCGCTCAACCGGAGGCGTTGATCGCTATGTCACACGACTCGACAACCAAGGACCGTTGTTGGCTGATAACCAACTCAGTAACAACGCGATCAACGGGATGCGGGTTCGCAGCGAGATCGTTACCACCGATAGCGTGTGGGATGACACCGATATTGTTCACGTGGTGGAAGGGCCCATCTTCTCGCTGACGCATCACTACTACGGGGCGCTGCGACTGCGGAGCGAAGCGGATCAATCGTTGGTTGTGAAGTTCGGACCGAACGGCACGCTCGTCGGTGGCGGACGTCCGCTCGATATCGATGATCGAATCGGCGGTACGCTGCAGGTGTTGGGCGCACCTGGTTTCCCAGTTGTCATGACGAGTTTGAATGACAGTTCCGTCGGTGCCGGTTTCACTCCCGATGGGCTTTCGCAACGCGATACGAGCAACACCGGTTTGCCCGTTGATGCCAATGGCAATGAGATTTCAACCGCCGCTGCCGGGGATTGGATCGGTCTGCAATTGCAGTCGTACGCCAACGACCGTAACGTCGCCTACGTTTACGAGAGTGAGCGTAGCGAGGCGGGAGCGATCGCGACGAACCTCGCCCCTGAGAACGCACAGATCATCGGCGCTTTGGCTGAGAGTGAATACGCCGGCGACGAAAACCTGCGTTTAGGAATCACGGTTCGTGGAACGCTGGCCGCAGATCAGGATATCGATACCTACCGCTTCTCGGCCAAGGGTGGCACGGCGGTCTACTTTGACGTCGATGAGACCACGACCGGGCTCGATACGGTCATTGAATTGGTCACCGTTGGTGGTGAGGTCATCGCACGCAGCGATAACTCTCTCGCCGAAGCGATCGGGAATGAATCCCTTTTCGTCAACGAAGCTCTTTCGCAGGGCGTGTCCATCGATGACGTGCGGTCGTTGCCGACCGGTCTGTCGAGCGGCAATGTGGAATCGCCCAACGTGCTCGACGCAGGTATGCGGGTCGTCTTGCCAGGCGACATCGGAAAAGACTCGACGTACTACGTGCGAGTTCGCAGTGCTGATTCGGAAACTCAAGGCCAATACGAACTGGGCTTGCGTTTGAACGCCGTCGACGAGGTGGCTGGTTCGACGATTCGTGGTGCTGATATTCGTTATGCGACCACCGCGATCGACGTTGCCGGTTCGGCACTCCATAGCCCGCTGACGGGAACCGCCGGCGAAGAAGTTATCTACATCGATCCGACACCGGGTGATCGCAACAGCGGCGATGAGCAAACTCGCGAAGCGGTCGACTCGCGTTTGGACGGATCGATCGATACCGCCCAACCGCTCGGTAACCTACTGACATCCGATCGCGGATCGTTGGTCGTGACCGGCGAGATCGGCAACCTGAACAGTTCGTTGTCCAATCCGCAGTTGTACACATCGTTGCTCGATCAACGACTCGAGGATGTCGACGTTTATCAAGTCGATTTGTTCGCTCAGCAGATTGAGCCGGATACGTTCGATAGCGAGAATCGTTTTGTCACCACAACGTTCGACATCGACTATGCCGATGAATTAGCCCGGGTGAACACGATCCTGTCGGTTTACGATTCGCAGGGACGATTGATTCTGGTCAGTCGCGATAGCAACGTGGCCGACGATCAGGGGCGGCCGTTACAAGGTATCGACATGCCGAACCTCAGTGGTGGCTCGGCCGGTACATCGGACGCTTACATCGGCCCTGTCGAATTGCCCGAAGGCACCTACTACGTTGCCGTCAGCAGTGAAGCGGTCGTGCCGGAGGTATTGGATCAGTTCTTTGAGCAGAACGCTACGGACCCAAATGTTCGTCTGCGTCCGCTCAATTCGATTCGACCATACTCGCGAGATTCCTTCGAAGGAGCTGTCGAACTGGTTAGTCGGTTTATTGACGATACTGCTGAGCGACCGATTCTCGAACCCGCGTTCAGTGAGGCGTCGCCCGTTCCGTACACCCTCGACGACATTCGACTGTTTGTTTCCTATCAAGGAGGCATTTCGGGCAACAATGCCACCTCCCTGGCGAGCTTCAACCCGTTCACCGGGACTATGGAACGTTTGATCGGCCAGTTCGGTCCGGCGACTGCAAATATGGCGATTCGCGATGACGGCGAGTTGTATACCTACAACTTGCCTCCGAACAACCAACCTAGCAATGGCAACACCGGTAACTACCTCAATATCTCGCCCGTCAACGGTGCCTCGACCAATGACGGTGACGACGGGATTTCGTTCTCGCGAAACAACGAAGCGGGCGGTGCGGTCGAGGCCGATCCGAACGCTCAGTTGTTAGTGACGGCGTTGGCGTTTCCGCGATCCAATGGGAACACCACGCTGAACAACAACCCTGTGAACGACAACGAACGGTTCTGGGTAGTGGGTAACCGTGATAACGGCGGTCGCGGGGGCGAGGTTCCGCAATTGCTGCGAAATAACATTGTTTACTCAGCGGCTACGATTGACGGTGAGATCACATCCCGCGGAAGTACAAACGACGATAACGATCGGGACTTCGCGGACGGGACGCCTTATGACACCGTCTATGGTCCCGCCTCCGATGAAGTCGAATTTGGGATCGTTGACACTGGATTGTTTGACGCCTCACGAGGTGCGGACGGAGGAAACATCTCGGGAATCGCCGCGTTCCCCGACAGCTTCAACACGTTGGTCGCGACGACTAACGCGGGAGGAATTCATGTTTTCAGTCCATTCGACAACGTGGATGCTCCCCTAACCAGCACGGCAGCGGGTTATCAGCGTGTGATTCCGACCGATTACTACGGAACGGTGACGCCTCATCCGGATCACTTCGTAACAACGCCGATTTTTACGAGTGTCACCTTCGGGCCGCAGGCGGTGGAAGACCAAGCTTACCGTGAGACGCTGTTTGCGACGACTAATGACGGTTGGATCTATGCATTCACGCTCGAGCAAGCCGATGACGGCACGTTCTCCACCGAACCGGCAAGGGTGTTCTACGAAGGTCGCTATGCGGTTCAGCTTAGTCACATTACGGGCGCGTCGGTGGGACGAACACCAATTGGGCTCGCGTTCAGCAATTTGGAAGTGAACCCGTGGCACTCAACGACTGATCGTCGAGATGATGGCGGACACGGACAAGAAACCGATTACGATCAATCGCGGGTAGATTCGAACGGTGGTGGCAGCCTCTACTTCGGGTTTGAAATCGATAATGGTAATTCGAAAGATACTAACACTCTCTCGCGTGCCGATGGAGATCCTCTCGGCGAACTCGCGCCGGGTGGTAGTCACGGAAGTGTCATTTCCGATCCGTTCGATTTGCGGGAGTATTCCTCGGAAGACAAGCCGGCACTCTACTTCAGCTATCACCTTGAGGTCGAAGACAACGACGACTACACGCCAAACCGAGCACAGCGGGACAGTTTCCGAGTGTTCGGTGCTGGTGACGATGGGGTTTGGAGGCTGTTGGCAACCAACGATGAGTATCGTTCGTTGCCAAATAGCGACGAGTACGATTATCACAGCGAGACCGGCATCCCGGTTCAAACGGTGTTCGACGACAACGGTGAGAACCAATGGCGTCAGGTGCGCGCCGATTTGTCACCTCTTGCTGGTAGCAGCAACGTCCGGATTCGGTTTGACTTCTCAACCGCCGGTGCGATGCAGGCCCACTTTGGTAGCGTCGAATTAGTTGGCGTGGCAGGGCAGGATCTCGTTGATCGCGATCAGACCGTGATTCTGGGTGATGACTTCAATAGTGTGATTCTCGAGAACATCGTTGGCCGTGATGTTGTTTTCCCATCTGGAAGTGAACTGAACGACGGCGATGCGTTCATGATTACCAATGCTGCCGAGGCCGCAGCACTGGGTAGCAACCAAGTCGTTGCTCGGTTCCAAAACTCGACCGCTCCATCATCGATCAGCAGTGGTTCGCCGGTAACGACCGGTACGGTTTCGCTTCTCGGGATGACGGTCCCAAGTGGTTCGCAAATTGTCGACGGGCAGACGCTCACGGTCACAACATCCACCGGTTCGTCGACAATTGAGTTTGTCGATTTTGGATTCACAGGCGGTTTCGCCGGCTTCGGTGGTCCAGGTATATCTGGAACCGTCGCATTCAGTGGTGACGCGTTTGAAAGCAGTGCTGCGGATCTGGCACTCGCTATCCGTGACGCCCTAAGTCTCGATGTTGATGCCGTAGTGGAAGGCAACTCGATTGCGTTCTTCGACGCCACGGCGATCGCGACCGATGTTGATCCGTCGCCGCTCAATGACGCGATCGGTGCTCCTCCGGTTGATGCGATCGTTTACACCGCGACCGATGGTGCTTCGATCAGCACCTTCCAAAGCTTATTCTTTGATCAAGGGGTATTGGGCGGCACTTCGGTTGTGTTCTTGGAACAGAATTCCGCGGGAACGTTGTTTTCTGAACCCGGTGTAGTCGTCTACGAAAGCACCGACGCGGCCGCCGATATTGTGGCCGAGCTTCTGGTCGCATTGGATGGTTTGGCGGTTGCGGTTCCTGGTGCCACTGACCAAATCGCGTTCCTCGGGGATGGCGTCACCACCGGACCGGAAGTGCTGATCAGTTATCAACCGGGAATGACTCGGGACCAAGTTGCGACCGCAGTCGCCGCAGCGATGCCCGGCGAGTTGCAGCCGCGTACCAACGGGTTGGGACGAGTTTCGTTCCTCGCGGCAACTGACGTGCAAGTCGACGAATCGATCCAGATCGGTCAGGCAAATCCGGTTTTGGTTAACGACGCATTGACTCGCCTCGTGGTTCCTTCGGGTGACCAAGCGTCAACGGGTGAAGAGCTAAGCATCGATCTGGATGGGACACTGTTCACACTGACCTTTGTTCGTAGCACGGAAGCCACACTCGGCGCAACGGATGAAATCGTCTTCGACTCAGGCGAGACGAAAGCGGACGTTGCGGCCACGATTCTCAGTCTGTTGCCAGTGGGGGCAGCGTCGATCAATTCCGAAGGCGATTTGGTCTTCAATGATCGAAACGTTGGCGTCAATGTGACGCCGAGTGCAACGCGGCTCGCGGTCGACCAAACCGGAACCCCGCAGTTTATGCTCTTGATTCCCGAACCGGCCGATCTCAAGACAGGCGAATCGGTGTTCCTATCCGGATGGGGCGGCCCGGGAGTTGAATTGACATTCGTGCGTCGCGGTAGCAATGTCGCCGATACGGGCGGAATTCAAATCTTCTTCGACGAAACCGATACGGCAGAAGAAGTATCGCAGCAGATCGTTGACAAGTTGCTCGACCGCAGTCCGGGGTCACAGGCGGTTCTGCTGGCTGCACCCAATCCAGCGGGAATCGGTGTGGATAGTCCGGCTGCCAACGCCTTCGTCATTGAAAGTCCCGCAGTAACGTTTGTCGCGGCTGACGAAGCGAATACGTATGCGATCCCGGTCACCTTCCCGGCTGGATCCGAGATCACTGATGGCGAGACATTAACCATCTTCCGGAAAGATGCCCCGACCGGCTTTGGTGAGTCGTATTACTTCACGACCGATGCGGCAGACACTTCACCATTCGCGATCAATTACCAAGCAGGCTTTACCCCACAGGAAGTTGCCGACGCGTTCTTGCAGACAATCGATGCTTCCTATCTAGCACGACAGCATGGAACATCAGGACGCGAAATCCTGGTCTTGGAAGCATCTTCGATTCGACTCGAATCGGCCTCGAGCATTGTTAGCTTTGAAGCTACCGTCTCGACAACGGTCAACACATACGACACGCGGGCTGTGCCGGTCATCGTGGACGCGATGATGGACACCACGGAGGTCACCGAGCGATTGCGTCAGGCTCTCGCCGAGAGCCTCGGGCGAATTGAGCTGTTCTCAAGTTCGTTCAACGGCGACGCGTCTTTGGTTGCTTCCGAGGACAATTTTAAAATCTACGGTGGCGATCGTATTCGGCTCTTTAATGTAACCGTTACCGATCCAGGCACGTTTGGACTTAATCAAACGTTAGATAACACGAGCATGCCTGGCGATGAGTTTGGTGTCGGATTGCCGACCGGTTTCGGTTCGGGGAATATCTCGACGATAGCGGCATCAAACAACCAAGTTTCTGGCGTATACATTGATGATATCATCGTCGGCTTTGCCGAGCGTGGCGAGGAAGTCGTCTACGACAACTACCTTAGCGCAGCAGGGAATTCCAACTTCGTTCTTGATCCTGCCTACACTCCGGATTCACGTCCTGACAGCGTCCAGCCTGAGAATCCTGACGAAATCCTCGTAGGGGGATATACCCTGGAGATCCGGACGGCTGATGAATACGGTGTCCCTCAGGACTACGATCCGGTCAATTTGTTGCTCAATGAAACATTTTCAGCTGGTCGATCCTTCGACACGAACGATCGTTTGGTCGACGGTGCTGTGACGATTGTCGCACCGGCTGGAGTCGACCTCATCGACGGTGATACGTTCGTGCTTGATGATGGCTCGGACCGCCTGACGTTCGAGTTTGATAGTCGCTATCAGCCCGGAGTTGCCACCGGATCTGGAAACGTTCCGATTGTCTTTGATCCGGCTGACACCGCCGAACAAATTGCCGCGAAGATTCGTGATGCCATCAACTCCGAACAGGCACAGGACTCGATTGCGATCACCGCGGCAACAGGAGATGGTCGCGATAGTGGTATTTCTTCGTCGAGTCGGGTCGAACTGTTCGGAAACGAATACCGATTTGATGCCAATGGAAATCGTCGACTGGTTTCTGCGGATATCTTCGTCAATCCTGGATCCGGACGCACGATGACGCTGGACATGGTTGCTGAGGAAACCTTCGCCGGCAACTACACGAGTCGTCGCGTTTCATTGATCGATCACGACGCAGGGACCGTAGACTATGTCGTCTACAGTGATGAACTCGCCCAGGCAGCGGTACCAGGGTACGTCAATGGCGATACCCTGTTTGTGACAGGAAAGATTGGTGATGCAGTCGATATTGGCGTGCCGCCAAGCACCGGTGCCGATGACGGGGCGATTCTTGGGTCCGAACCAACAATCGATATTGATACCGTTCGCGTTTATCTCGAGGCCGGCAAGGGCATCGATATTGATGTCGATACCACCGGTTTGTTCCGAGTGGGGCAAGGTTTGCAGTTGCCGTTTGTGGCGATCGTCGAACAAGGCACTCGGTTCACGTTCTCTGAACTCAACTTTGCGTTTGCACAGCAGGCCGATGGCAGTCCGGCCATATCGGACTTCACCGCACCGACGTTTGGATTCGGTGAAACGCAGGCGGGTGCGAATCTGCAATTCACCCCAGTCAAGTCCGGCTACTATGACATCATCATCAGTAGCACGGCACCTTATGCGGGAGACGCTGGACCATTCTCGACAGAGGACGCTCAGTCGGGTGAGTACCTCATGTCGGTCCGTCCGACCGGAGATCCGGGCGTTCCCGATCGCGACGTGTTGCTGGTCGATTATCACTTTGGAAAGACTGATGAGAATCGTGTCTCCGACCAAGGACAATTGATCATTGAAGGTAATTTCATTCGCGATTCAGCGGATGTCGGTATCTCGTCGGTGATTGGTGAAGCCGGTCAAGCCTTCTACGCCGAACAAACACAATTCCGTGGCTACACCCAGAGCATTGCCGAGGACAACTCGACACGTCCAGGTAGCGCTCGACTGACCCGAAACGCGAACCCGAGCAGCCTGATTCCAGGTGCGGTGATCTTCAACAACGTCGTTGAACGGTCGGGGAATGTCGGAATTCAGATCGGTGGCGGTACGTATGACAACGGCGAGTACGGTACTCCGAATTTGTTCAGCCGAGTGGTCAACAACACGGTTGTCACCGCGGGAATCGGTATCGAAGTGAGCGGCCGCGCCGCGCCGACGTTGATGAACAACGTGATCGTCGACACCGACACCGGCATCGAGGTCGATACGGTGGAAGCCAGTGGCACGGTGACGGCACGCAATGTCTTCTCCCGCAACGGTGTCGATAGTACTCTCCCGTTGAGTTCGACATCGATCGTAATTCCAGATGGCGATCCGGTCTTCCAAGATGAAGCCCGGTCGATCTATCTGCCGGCCGAAGGCAGTTTGCTGATCGACAATTCGCTTAACTCGCTCAGCGATCGCAGTGACTTTGTGGACACGGTGAAGACGCCGATCGGAATTGCGTCGTCGCCAATCTTGGCACCGAGTTTCGATATCTACGGCCAACCGCGTGTCGACGGGATCGCAGGATCGCCTTCCGGCGGTGTTGGTTTGAATCCGTTTATCGACCGTGGTGCGGTGGACCGTGCCGACTTCCGACGTCCAAACGCGGTGCTCAACAATCCATTTGATGCACCGGACGAAGTGGCCGCCGGATCGCCAACCGATCCGAACACGACCGGCGACACCGACCCGCAACAATCGTTTGTTCGATTGGTGAACTCGGATCAGTTCGTTGAGTATTTCGAGATTCAGCTGATCGACGAAGCGGGGACCGGTTTGGATGCCGACACGATCAACGGCGACACGGTCCTGATGACCGAGAACGGCGAGCAACTGCTGCCGGGACGTGATTTCACGTTTGGCTACAGTGAAAACAGCCGCACGATTCGCTTGACGCCGCTGTCCGGTGTTTGGAATCAAGACGCCGTTTATGAGATCACGCTTAATAACCAAGCACGTCGTGTGATCGAACTGCAATCGGGTGGTTCCATCGCGGATGGCGATCAAGTCGTCGTTACCGATGACACGGGACGTGAAACCGTCCTCGAATTTGATAGCGGGTACACTCTCGCTGTTCCGCAAAACGACACGTTCGTCGTGACCGACACGAAGGACGGTTTCCAAGACACCGACACGTTCTCGATCACGTCGCGAAACGGTTTGACGACGTACACGTTTGAAATCAACACCACTGGATCGGTCGCCAGTGCCAATGTGGCGATTCCATTGTCGGCAACGGGAACGGTCACGGAAGTCCGTGACGCGATCCTGCGTGTTCTCGATCCGTCGCAGTTCGCCGATAGTCCTCCGAACGCAATTAACTACGCGACTCTACTCGGCTTGGCTCCGGTTGCGGTTGGTAGCGATTCGATTCAGCTTGGAACCTTGCCTGCGGTCCAGTCGAGCACCCCGTTGCCCGGACATGTGATCAACATGGCAAATGTTTCGTCCGGGCTGATCAAAACCGGAACGGTCGATTCGGTTGTCGACGGAGGTGAGTTCACTTATACCCGCGGCGACACGACGATCACGTTTGAGTTTGATTCAAACGATTCGTTTGATCCTGCCGATCAAACCGCAACCCGTCGCCGCGTCGAATTCAGTCGCACAGACACGCCAGATCAAATCGCGGATGCCATCGCGACAGCGTTGCGTGGGTCGAACATTGACCTGAGCGGTGCGATCTCAATCGGAAATGGATTGGTATCGGTTGGTGGTCTCGAAGGCGACGTTGTCGACTTGCTCGATTCCGAGTTGTCTTTGACGGGCACACCGGGCGTTACGAGTTCGTTGAACGTGACCGTCCCCGGTACCCAATCGGGATCGACGATCGACGGCACCACTGTGACGATCAGTGTTGGCAGCAAGACCGAAACGTTCCTGTTCACGATCGACCCTCAGTTGACGTCAGCCAACATCACGGTCGTGGTGGATCCGACAGCCGATTCGACCGAAATTGCTCAAGCACTCGAAGCCGCAGTTGCACTCACGTTCGAAAACGAATTGAACGTGCAACGCAGTGGCGACGTGATCACGCTCGGTGAAATCGCGTCCGGTCAAGGGAGTGATTTCACGACGGTCGACATTGTCCCTGGTCCGGCAGTCGTCGGTGAAGCACTGCTGGTTGGTGGTGTTAGCGGCGGAGCGATTCCGGTTCAATTCACGCCGAGTGATTCGTTCCCGGCCGTGTCGGTTGCGACGAAGGTGCAGCAAGCGATCACGGAAGCCGGTATCGGAGTGGACGTATTCTCGCCGGGCGGCGGTGTGTTGTTGCTCTCGGGCACCCAGGAAGTGGTGACGCGGGGCGGCGTGGGTGCCGTTGAAACCTCGGCCGAGACGATTCTTGCGATCTCCGATTTGGCAGGCAATCCTGTCAATCCGACTCGCCCGAACAACGAAACTCGCTTCACGATCATCATGCCGGATGTACGGTTCGACTTTGGCGACGCACCGGCCGAGTATGGCACGCTGTTGCAATCGCCGACGCCTGGATTGGATACTTCCGACGCGAACTACGTCCCTGGCAATGGTGCACGCCATGCGGTCAGCGGAGGTTCGTCGAGCCGATTGGGCCGATACGTCGACACCGAATCAGACGGTCAACCGGTCGGCTCCGGAATCGGTGTTTCCGACGACAACGTGCTGACGGTCGGCGCGACTTCGGTGGCAGGCGACGTCATCACGCCGACGTTCGCTCGAATCACCGTGACCGCGATGCCGCGAATCGGCGACGTGGTGACAATCACCGTGTTGACACCGGATCCGGCGAACCCGGGTGCGTTCATCGGATCGACTGATTACGAATTCGAGTTCGTCAACGCAGGGGCGACCGCCAATGGACCTGGCGTTGCTGTCGAGATCGCTTCGGGCGATGACGTCGACGACGTGACAGCGTCCTTGTTCGCGGCGATTCAAACGCACATCACCAACGTTGAGACTGACCTCGACGCGGCAATCAGTGCGACGGCATCCGATGAGATCGAATTGGATTCCGTCTCCGTCGGAGGAGCACGGGCTCGTGAGTTTGTCATTCAAACGCAGTCCGCGCTCACTGCGGGCGGGTTTACCGTCGATGATTCCAACCCGAATTCTTTGTCGGTGACGTTCACCGCCGTGCCGGTTCCGGGGCAACTGTTGGTTCTTCGTACCGCGGATCGATCGCTAACCTATGAGTTTGTTGATCCGGCGTCGAACCCGCGTCCGGGGAGTGTCCCGGTTCTGATTCAGCCAACCTTCACGACCGAAGAGGTCGCCGAAGCGTTGTTGAACGTGGTTCAATCGAGCCTGTCGGAATTCGGTGGCAGCATCCTCAGTGAGATCGACGCCAACGACGCTTCGACGGTCACACTGACCGCCATCGACGACGAAGACGGTGTTTCGGTGATTACGTTCAATCAAGGTGGTTCGAACCCTCCTGCGTACTTCTTCGGCAGTTACGAAGACAACGGAATGACATTTGATGCGTCGCAGTCCGACCGCGTCTTTGGCTTCCTGAATCCGGCGGATCCGGTTGGAACGAATGTCGAGGTGTTTGTCACCGGAGGCGGCCTGATCGACGCTTGGGTGGACTTCAACGGCAATGGCGTTTTCGATGCCGGAACTTCCGAGCAGGTCTTGTTCAATCAACCGGTTGTCGACGGACTCAATACGTTGACGATCATGACCCCGAGCGACGTGGCCGACATCGATACGTGGATGCGTGTCCGTCTGAGCAACTCGGGCAACACGAGCCCAACCGGTGTCGCGATCGGCGGCGAAGTCGAGGATTACCTTGTCAGCGTGCGTCGTGTCGAAGTTCCGTTGCCATCGGGACTCGGTGACCAATTCATCGCGTTGGAGGACACTCCACTGCGAATCGATGCCTCGCTGTCTGCGGCGAACCCACCGTTGGACATTAACAGCAAGACTCTGTTGACCAACGATAACCTTGGTTCGCAGATTCTGCCGGTCCGCTACTTTGTCGACCTCCCGCGGATCTTGGTCGACGATAACGGTGCGGCGTACCCTGAAACGCAGCTTGTCTATCGGACTCCCGAGGGTGGACTGTTTGTTGTCGATCTCGCCGCGGGCGACGATCTGACCGGTTCGTTCACCTACACTCCGGCGAAAGACTTCTACGGCGTCGATACATTCCGCTATCGCCTGTCGACACAACAGAATGCCGGCGGAGTGGATACCGATGACGTGGAGTATGAAACCGTCACGATCAACGTGCTGCCGGACAACGACGATCCAGGAGCTAGCGATCAGACGTTTGTCACGTTCGAGCCAACAACGAACGGGCCGGACCCGACCCTGACGATCGACGCATCGGATCTGATCGCTTCGGCGGTTCCAGACTTCGATCCAAACCAAACGGGTGCACCACAAGACGAGTCGAACCAAAGCATCCTGATTCGCTCAATCGCGACCGTAAACGGAACGATCACCGCCGGCGGAGCGGTCGATACGATCACGACCGTTCACGGTGGAACATTGGTCGCCGAGTTCAACAGCGATACGAATCCGCAGTGGATCACTCGTGTTCTCTACACGCCGGCGGAAGACTTCAACAGTGACGTGGGAGCACTCGGTCAGTTGTTGCTCGAAGAGTTCACGTTCACCTTGATGGACGATGGAATCTCGGTCCTGCCGACAGAACTGGATAATAACCTCAACGCGTTGAACCTCGGTTCGGATGATCTGAGTGCCGCACCGTACTTCATTAGCGGCGGGCAACGTGATCAGTTCTTGCGAAAACCGGTCACCGCGACCGAAGCGACTGCTACGGCAACGATTCGAGTGACTCCTCGTAACGATGCTCCGGAACTGGCAACCGATTACGTCGGATTGACGGACGAAACAGGAGCTGTGAACACTCGCTACCTGAACTTCTTCACGAATCCGGCAACCCGTCCGACTCCGACGGAAGATTCCGTTCTGGTGTTCCCAACGTCTTACTTGCTGGACAACGATGTAACCGGACCGGCGAGTGCCATTGATGAAATTGATCCTTTGATCGCCAACGATGGCAATCTGAGAGTGATCGATGTGGCGATGGATAACGCGTCGCCAGATACGCTCAGTCGCGGATCAATCTCGCTCGATCCTCAGACCGGGATGATCACGTTCACTCCGGCGGCGGACGTCTACGGGGAAATCACGTTCGTCTATACCGTGATGGATAGCGGCATTGATGAGGGAACCGATGTTGCGGACGTCTTCGATTCGGGCTCCCGCGGGACTCGAACCGTCAACGGTCGAACCTCGATGGTGACCTCGACGATCTTCGTTGCTCCTGTGAACGACGCTCCTGTCGCTTACGATCGCCTACGTCGAACGAGCGAGGACACGTCGCTGACGATTACCGCTGCTGATTTGCTCGGTGCAGGAACTTCGGCTGCGTCGCAGATTCAGGTGTCAAGCTTTGCCGTCACGGTCCCCGACGCTGAAGACCTGATCAACGGCGAAGTCCTGATCCTGACGGCGGATAACGGGCAACGTGCTGCGATCGAGTTCAATACGTCGGGAGTGGCTTCACAGGGTATCGATCGCGCCGTTCGCTTCGCCGATGGTGATTTGGCCTCCGACATCGCAACACGTCTCGAGCAAGCACTGCGTGCGGTCGGCTTCGGCGGAACCGCCGTTGGGGCTCAGGTCCAATTCAACGATGCCAACATTGTTGATCAGATCAGTACACCGACAATGTTGACCGTGGACGCACCGTCGCAGGTCATCACGATTCCGTCCGGTAGTGAACTGAGTGATGGCGAGCAAGTCGTTGTGATGGACACCGTAGGCGAACAGCACGTCTTCGAATTCACGACTACCGGCAGTGTGGCGTCGGGAGTGAATCCGGTTTCCTACACTGCTGCCGATTCGTCGCAGCAAGTGGCCGAGTCACTCGCCGCAGCGATGTTGGCTGAAGGCGTCGGGGCGGCTGCCGCATCAACGTCGCAAACCGAGTTCCGAGTTCGTGTGAACGGTGCGACTTCGATCGCCGCAGCGAACGGAACCTCCGCGATCCAAGTTGTCGGAAGCGATGTGATTCTGCCGGCCGGATCGATGTTGCAAAACGGAGAACTGCTGGTCATCGAAAACGCCTCCGGTGGCACAACGACTGTCGAGTTCGGAACCGGAACCGCGAGCGACCCATCGTACGTCTTCGTTTCGTACTCGGCGGGCGATACCGTTCCTGATCTATCGGCACGATTGGCCGACGCCCTCAACGACGCGGCAGATCCGAACGCCTCGGACGTCTCGGCAACCGCTTTGACGTTTGTGCAGTGGGATGTCACGGTCAACGATGTCGTGTCAGTCAATATCAACGACCCGGCGTCGGCGATCGAGTTCGACGGTACGGACCTGTTGTTGCCAGCCTTGTCGCAAATCATCGATGGCGAGACCGTTACGATTACAAACGACGACGGGCAAGACTTTGTTGTCGAGTTCAATGTCACGGGCGTGGCATCGACCGGGAGCACGGTCGCGATCGCTTACAGCCCGGTTGGCACGCTCGACCCAGTGCTCGCTGATTTGGCCACGGCACTGCAGGGCCTCGGCGTGGGAGCCAAAGTGGTTTCCGGCGGAGTGCGATTCAGTGACGCACAGACGATCTCAATTGATCGTGCCGTTTCCGCAGTCGCCGTGGACGGGACGAACATCATCGTTCCCGACGGTGGCGAACTTCAGGATGGGCAACGTATCCGTGTGAGTGACGCTGGTGGCGACGAGACGATTGTCGAGTTCAATGTATCCGGTGTTCCTTCCGTCGGTTCGGACGTCGCGGTGGCATTCACGTCGACCAGTACCGCAGCGGAAGTCGCGATCGCGTTGCAAGAACAGTTGCGATCGATCGGCTTCGGGGCGACCGCCGAAATCGGAGCCTTCGGTTTGCCTGCCGATCGGGCACGTGTTTCCCTGCAGGTACTCGATCAGGCAGTCGCAGGTGAATTGCCAGCCGCGCCTGGTGATTTTGATCCACGACTGCAGGCTCCGTTCAACGAAGCCGAGCAGACTCCGGGACTGAGAATCATCGAAGTCGGTGTCGCCGGTGGCACATTGAACCTGCAAACCAACCCGTCGCTGGTTTCGGCCAACCCGGCATCGATCGGTACCCTCGATCCGTGCGGTCCGAATGAAGCGTGCTTGGTGAGTGATGCGGGAGGTATCTTCCGCTTCACGATCGCCGAAGAAGTCGTCAACGGACAAACCCTGCGATACTTCGACAACATCCACTACACGCCGCCGTTGGATTACAACGAGCAACTGCCGTTCTCGGCACGTGAGTTGTTGACCTACAAGATCATCGACGACGGATTGACCACCGTGACGAGCCCGGCGAGCGTCACTCACCTCAATCCGATGGTGTCGACCGAGTCCGGAACTCTGACGATCACCGTCGGAGCCGACAACGATGCACCAACGTTCGATAGCCAGATATCGATCGATGTCCTCGAACGTGACGACAATACGTCGACAACAATCGATGATTTCGTTTCGCAGATCTTTGCCGGACCGGCCGGTGCATTCGACGAAGTTCAAACGCAGTTGGTGGATTTCCTTGCACCGCGTTTGGTATCCGGTGACGCGTCGATCATGGACAGTGCTCCTGTTATCAACTACACCCCCGGTGACACGGAAGGTTCGCTGACCGTATTCCCGGCACCGGACCAGTTCGGGCAGTTGGTCTACGAGATTGTCGCGTTTGAAGTCGACAACCCGAGCGTTCTGTCGACGCCGCAACTTGTCACGATCAACGTTCGACCTGTCAACGACGCGCCGCGAATCGACCCGAGTATCGCGGGAACGACTCAGTGCGTTGTCAACAACGTGTCGGACGATCCGAATGATCCGAATTACCTCTCCGAGGCCGAACTGGCTGCGTTGACTTGTATCGATGCCATCGACGGTCGCTACAGCGACGAAGGCTATTCGGTTGACAGCGGTTTTGATACCGACGGGGATGGATTCCAAGATCAAGCGACGATTCGTTACACGCTGCGAGAAGACAACACGCAGCCTATCGACGGTCAAACCGACCAAGTTCAAACGGGCAGCTATTTCATCCCGATCGATCGCGATCGTATGTTGCCTACCGACGTGGAAGGCGATGTCAACATCGGGGCGTACACCCGTATCGGATTGTTGGATATTTACGACATCGGTCCGGCGAACGAAAGCGATATCGGTACCGCGGAAGTCCCAACCGGTGGTCCTCAGCAACTCGAGTTGCTCAACTTCCCGACGAGCACATCGCTCGGCGGAACGTTGACGCCTCGCTTCTCGACGACCGAAGTCGATGGCAACGGAAACCCACTGTTGATTGGGTTGCTGTATGACCCGCCGACAGATTTCAACAACGCCAACGGTGCGGTTGATTCGTTCGAGTACACCGTTCGTGATGACAACCCTGGTGACGGCGAAACTTACTCGCTCGATACCAATTCTCTGGTGCAGAACCGACGTACCGCGACCTCGCGAGTCGAACTGAGTCTCAATCCGGTAAACGACCGTCCTGAGTTTTCAACCCTCGACTTGCACTACGAAGTCGCCGAAGACGGACCGCTGCAAATCATCAACGGGTTTGCGTTTGGTATCTCCGCCGGGCCTGCTCAAAGTGCGTTCGACGAGATCAGTTCACGTACCGGGCAGAACTTGAATTTCACCGAAACGAGTCTTACGTTTGATGACGCCGATTTCGAGCAGTTCTTCGAAGTCTTCCCGACGATCAACGAACAGGGACAACTGCGTTACAAACCAGCAGCAGACGTTTACGGCACGTTCGAATTTGCGATCGTGCTCAACGACGATGGTGGTGACAACAGCTCGCGTGGTGACCTGCAGTCGTCGATCCCGGTCACGTTGACGATCGATGTTCAACCGGTCAACGACCGCCCGGTGATCGCCGATGAGTTCAACACGCCGGAAACAAACCCGCTGAATTTCGATGTCTCCGAAGGTGGTTCGTTTGACGTGTTGCTAAACGGCGACGGAACCAACCCCGGATTGCTCGACGTATTCGAAGTCGGTCCGGCCAACGAGGCCGAAGACATCACTCCGGGTGGCAATCAGTCGTTGCAACTGACGCAGCCGATCCCGGTAACGACGGCGCAGGGTGGAACGCTCGTGCTGATCACGCCTTCGGTGGGCAGCCCGTTCTTCCGCTACACGCCGCGTGAGAACTACGTCGGTCCGGATAACTTCATCTACACCGTCACTGACGATGGTGTCACGGTGCCGGTGGGTACCAACGGTTTGGTTCAGAGCGAACCTCAGACCGCATCGGGTACAGTGACGTTTGAAGTACTGCCGGTGAACGACGCTCCGCAGTTCAGTGGTGCGGGAGATGTCACCAGCGACGAAGACTTCAACGACGGCAGCGGCCGCGGTGTTGTCTCGATCGACAACTGGGCAACCAACGTGCAAGCCGGACCTCCCGGTGCGGACGACGAAATCGGCAACGATACCACGCCTGGCCAACCGCTCTACTTCGAAATCCTGTTCGACAGCGGAGACAATGATCTGTTCACGGTCGAACCGACCGCGACGGTCAATGACAACGGTACCGCATCGCTGAACTACACCTTGGCACCAAACGCCAATGGTTCAGCAACGTTCACGGTACAGTTGTTCGATGAAGGTCCGGACAACCAAGGCAACGGTGATGTGTTTGCCTCCGACATCCGGACGTTCACGATCAATGTCAATCCGGTCAACGACTCGCCTTCGTTCGTCTCCGGCGGAACGGTGACGGTCAACGAAGACCGTGGGCCTTACACCGCGACGTGGGCGACGAGCGTGTCGCCTGGGCCGTCCGATGAGTCGTCACAGGTCGTGAACTTCCGCGTGACTCCGGTTTCGAATACGGATGCAGCGTTGTTCACAACCGATGGCCAACCAGCAATCTCATCGACCGGAATCCTCACCTTCACTCCAGCGGCGAATGCCAACGGTGTTGCTCAATTGCAAGTCGTTGCGTTCGACTCCGAAGGTGCGGAGAGCTCGGCGGTGACGCTGCAGGTTGTGATCACGCCGGTGAATGACTTCCCGTCGCCCGTCGGTGATCTTCTGGCACCGACTACGGAAGACGACATCCTTGTCATTCCTGCATCCGAGTTGCTCGCTAACGATGTCGACATCGATCTCGGTGACGCCGATCCCGATGAGTTGCGATTGGACATGCCGTTGGTGCAGCGAAGCCTTCGCGGTGCACTGGTAACGTTTGACCCCGAGGCACAGACGGTTACTTACAATCCGACCGGCCGAATCGTCGATCCTGATACAGGTGAAGTGACCATCGATACGGCTGCTCGCGAGTTGCAATCCTTGCGCGGTGCTCCGGATGACAACACTCCGGCTCCTGTGCTCGCCGACTCGTTCAGCTACGCGGTCACTGACCGTGCGGGACGAAGCGTGACGCCGAACCGAGCTAGCAACAGTGTGCTGGTGACGGTGAACGTTTCCGGAGTCAACGACGCTCCGATACTGAACCCGGATACGCCGACGCTCAACACGTCGGGACCAACCACCATCGATGTCCTCTCCAACGACGAGGATATCGACGGAGTCATCCTTCCAGGTTCGATCGAAATCACCAGCCAGCCTGCCTTCGGTGAAGTCAGCATCAATCCAGACGGAACGATCGTTTACAACCCGTTCACGGACTTCCCTGGATTTGATGAGTTCGAGTACAGCGTTCGCGATGATCAGGGAGCATTGAGCGAAGGTGGTCGCGTTACCATCAGTCCGAATGCGGCACCGGTTGTCCGAGACGATAACACTCTCGCCTACGTCGGTGAGTCGCTGATTATCAACATCCTCAACAACGATGCCGATCCGGATGAGGTTGACGACAACCCAGACACCACGGATACGATCGATCCGACCAGCATCGTAATCGAGTCCGGCCCATCGGCGGGAACGGTAACGCCGCTTTCCGACGGTACAGTTCGGTACACGCCTGCGACCGGATTCAGTGGACGGGACTCGTTCCAATATTCGGTTGCCGATTCCAATGGTCGACGCAGCGGTTTGGCGACGGTCAACCTGCAAGTTGTGGCCAGCCGTCTGCAGAACCCGGACCTTCAGTACGACGTCAACGACGACGGTGAAGTCTCCGCGCTCGACGCGTTGTTGGTGATCAACCACCTCAACCGATACGCGAGTGCAACCGGATTCGGTGGAACAGGCGATATCCCGACGGCGGCGAACTTGACCGTGGAAACCGATGATCCGATTCCGCCGGACACCTATCAGTGGGATGGCGTGTCGTTTGGTGCGGGTTACTTCGACGTGTCGGGTAACCGAATCATCTCCGAGATCGACGCTCTGCAAGTTATCAACGAGCTGAACCGTCGTGATACCTCGGGAAGCGTCAGCGAGCCGTTGCCACAATCGGTCGTAACCGGTTCGACATCGAGTTCCTCATCGTTGGCACCGATCAATGCGGGGACCGTTGGTGCCGGCGAGCCGATCGCGCCTCTCGATAGCGGCACGTCGGTCGATGACTCTCGCTCCGCTGATGAGCTTGTGTTCGAGACCTTCGATGCGGACGAGAAATGGGTCGATACGACGGCGAACGGTTCAGTTGATACCGATGTTTTGGATCAATTGGCTTCGTCGCAGTCTGATGCGGACGGGAAAGATGAGAACGCGTCTGACCCGAACGCCATCGACGCCGCTATGGCGAAGTTGCTCTAGAAAAACGTGGACCGCAACACTCAGCGTGCATGCTCGAGCATCACGCTGTTGCGGCCGGCGTTTTTGGCTTCGTAGAGCAGTTTGTCTGCACGCACGAACCAGGTTTCATGGTCATCGTTGTTTCGCAAACGTGAGCCACCGATGGAAACTTCGATCTTGCCGAGGTCTTCGTTGCTCCCACTGAGTTTCAATGGCGTCGATGCGAAATACTGGCGGATCTCGGCGGCGACGTCGGTGGCCTCCGAGTAGTCATCGGTTCGCAGAATGATCGCAAACTCATCTCCACCGAGCCTTGAGATAGGAGCGTTCGGACAAAGGTGAGTTAGTTGCGACGCGACGTACATGATGACCTTGTCGCCACAATCGTGACCGAATGTGTCGTTGATGGATTTGAAATGATCCAGATCAACGAGCAGCAGATACGAATGTTGATTTTCGGTGCGAGCGAGCATCAACGACTGACGCACGTTGACATCAAAGTGGCGGCGGTTTCCTAGGTTCGTCAGAGGATCCGTCATCACCGCCGTACGGGATTCGTTGAGTTCCTCCTGCAACGCTTGCACCTTGGACTGCGACGCCTGCAGTTGGGTTTGCAGTTGTCGAATCTGATCCTGCATCGTGTTGTTGCTCGACAGCAATCGCTGGGCGCACTCGGCGACATTCTCAGGAGTGGCGGGTGCGTCCTGCAGCGAATTGCAGGCTTCGTCGAGTTCACTTCCGAATTGTTTTCCCGCGTCCATTTGAGACTCGAGAATCGACTGCAGCGAAGTCATCTCGGAGGCGAGGTTGTCGCTTAAATCGGTGTTCGTGTCTTCGATATGGACGCAGTACTGCTTGTGCAGTTGCTCGAGCATGTCCACGCTGACAGCGTTGACGTCTTCCACTGCGTGGGACAAATTCGCGATGATGTCGTCGACGCCCTCGACATATCGATACCAAACTTCGTAGACGCTAGGGGTCGGAGGCGTTTGGAACTTGCCCACGTGTCCGAGTGCCTCTCGGGCGATCTCAAACGGTGAGGATCGTTTCGTGGTTTTGGTTGACATATGACAACGCGTGCCCTGAATAGTCCATGAGAAGCCCCTAGTCCTGATAGAACTTATGTAGGTCAATCGGATAGCGCGAGACAAAAGTTGCCCGAAGACGGGGCAATCGATTCGGAAAAAAGCGGCCTTAGACGCACAACCGGCAGAACCCGAATCAGGGTGGTATGGGCTCTGGTCACTCGGGCTACTCCGAAATTACCTCATCGACCAGGTAAGTGGCATCGTGTTCACTAAACAGAACGTTCTTCTAGCAGTTTATGTCAGCTCCATTTTCGGGTAGTGGATCTTGCTAACGATCCTCGTGCAGCAGGATCTTTAACTAAATCCACTACCGCCTGCTCGAAACCAGGGGCGCCAGAATGCTGGTGCATCTTGAGAGCGACGTGTCTGCTCCATGTAGCTGAAATTCGCCTGAATTCAGGCCACCGAAGTTTGACGAGACCGGCACATCAGGTTTCGAACGCTCCGAATACGGCGCGGTGGCATGCGGGCGCAGACTATCTCAGTGCGTGGTTGCCTATCGCGGGGGTGGCGAGCGGGGAACCGATTGCGGGCGAGATGCACTGGGTGATAGCCGAACAATAGTCGATCTCGCCAAGGGCCAACAACGCCCGACTATTGATGCCATGCCGATTGGCAAGATAGAGCAATCGAGAACCGTTCCCGTTTGGTTGTAGCTAACGTCACTGTACGGCGGACCTCGTTGCGACGAACGTAGCAACCCTTAAACAACGTCACTTGCAGAAACATTTCGCGCAAACTCTCGGCTCATGGGACGTCGTTCGCAAAGGCGAGAGTATGAACCGCGACGAACTGTTTCGCCTGCGCCCACGTTCGCGCGAACGTCGTGACTGCGCAAAACCGAGTCTACGCTAACGAATCGGTAAGCTCGTCATCGATCGGTCTCATGGCATGCATCGATGCCAACGATTAGCGGATGAATTTTTAATCTTTTTTTCTGCCGCACAAGGGTGCCCGATTTTCATCTAGGCGATCGTCTCGGGGGAGCCCTTTCCCTTACGGAATGGGATGTAGCGTGCCCTGCAAAAACTCGTCTCGATCGGATGAAAGATTAATTGATGCTCGGTGTGATTCCTGTAGGAGATTTCAATGCAAGACTGGCCTGAAACGAACGACAACTTGATCGCCCGGGTTAAAAACCGATCCGATAGCGATTCTTGGTCGACCTTCATGGACATCTATCGCCCGGCCGTGTACCGCATGGCTCGCGAGCGAGGGATTCAACATGCAGATGCTGAAGATCTCACGCAACAGGTTTTCGTTTCTATTTCCAAAGCGATCGATTGTTGGGTTCCTGATCCTCGCAAGCCGCCGTTTCGTGCGTGGCTAATTCGAATTACGAAGAACCAAATCATCAACGTCCTGTCGCGAGCGAAGCCCGATGCGGGGTCCGGCTTGACGTGTGTGGGCGAAATCCTTGACTCGATTCCAGGAAACGCCTCGGCTGTTGAGATGGAAGTCAACCGCGAGACTCACGCGGAGGCGATGCGATGGGCTACACGGCAAATCCGTGATGAATTCTCCGAACTCACGTGGACCATGTTTGCCGAAACCGCGATCGATTCGATACCCGCGGCGGAAGTCGCGAAGCGGCATGACCGTAGCATCGGTGCGGTCTACATGGCGAGGTTTCGTGTGATGCAGCGTCTGAAGGAAAAGGCTCTCGAAGTATCGGATTTATGGGGAGACTCCCAATGAATTCATTTGTCAAATGCCTCGACCAGCAAACGATCGCCGCCTTGCTCGACGGCAGTCTTTCAGCCCAAGAGACCGCCGAAATTGAATCCCATTTGAACGAGTGTCAATCGTGTTGCCGTGCAGTCGAGTCCGCGTTCGGATCTGACAGGTGGTGGCGAAACGCGGGGCGTTACCTCCGTGACGAGATTGCACCGCTCGCGTCCGAGTCCCCGTCGGCAAATCGAGACGTGGACAGTTGGGCCCGTGAGGCAACTGCCGCACGGGCATCCAGCACTCAGGAGAGCGATCGAATTCATTTCGAATTGACTCGATTGCTAGCGCCGACTGACTACCCCGACATGTTAGGACGCATCGGGCATTATGAAATTGCGGGTATCCTTGGCTACGGTGGCATGGGCGGTGTGTTCAAAGGTTTCGACCGATCACTGCATCGCTTCGTAGCGATCAAAATGTTGTTGCCGCATTTGGCAGTGTCGGCGGCGAGCCGCGCCAGGTTCGCTCGCGAAGCGAAGGCGATCGCCGCGGTGGTCGATGATCATGTGATGGCGATCCATGGCGTTGACCAATGGAATTCAGTGCCCTACTTCGTCATGCCGCTGTTGCGCGGTGAATCGTTGCAGACACGACTGAACGATCACGGCGCCCTCGGACTCCGCGAGGTTTTGCGCATCTCGATGCAAGCGGCGAAGGGGCTCGCCGCGGCGCACGCTCAGGGGATCGTTCATCGCGATGTGAAACCGGCCAATATCTTTCTCGATGGAGAAACCGACCGGGCTCAGCTAATGGATTTTGGCGTTGCGGTGGCGTTGGACGACCCGAGCTTGACGAAGACAGGAATCCTAACCGGAACTCCCCAGTTCATGTCTCCTGAGCAGGCACGCAGCGAAACGGTTACCGCGCGTTCGGATTTGTTTAGCCTCGGCTCAGTGATCTATTCGATGGCGACGGGAGAGGCTCCCTTTCGAGCGGAGACCATCTACGGGTTGTTGCGGTTGATCACGGATCAATCGCCCCGACCGATACGAGAAATCAATCCCGACGCCCCTCCGTGGCTCGACAAAATCGTGTCGAAGTTGATGGAAAAGACACCGACCGAACGATTCGAATCGGCCGAGGAAGTCGCGGAATTACTGCAAGGATGTTTGGCTCATATTCAACAACCCACTTCGGTTGCCTTGCCCTGTCAGCTCGATGCGATAGGACCGCTCGATAGTCGGTTGATCGATCGGACGCAGGTTGCGATACCACGTCTTGTGTTCACGAGCATCGTGCTCGCGGTCTCCATTTTGGTGGCGTCATACTTTTCAGTAACCGATCGAACGACCTCGCGGGTCACTCAGATCGAGATGCTTCCTCACGAGATCGTCGTCGACGGACGCGACCGGCTTTCGGTCGCCCAGTTGTGGGATCGATGGAAAGAAATGCCCGTCGGCAGCAAACACGAACGAAGAGCCAAACGCCGTCTCCACGAAGTCTACGAATCCGAAACGAACGTTTCTTCCGCCCGTGAATATCTCAGTCGACGTCGACAGTGGGCGACCGAGATCCTGCCCCTGGTGACCAGCGGTGTAACGGATACGAAAGCAGACTTCCTGCTCGGATTTCTGCAACCGCTCGATCCCGCGATGCAGTCACGACTGGACTTTCCGAACGCAGGGAACGACGGTTCGTACCCACTGACCGACGGCGAGTCTGACCGATGGTACCAAGGTGATTTTGAAACCGTCGGGTGGGACATTCAGACGACGCTCGCGATGACGCTCGGGCGGTCAGGCCGTCACACCGATGCTGAGTTAGTGATCGACAATTTGGTGCAGCAAATCCAAGCGAATATCGACTCACACGGTGGTGATCGAGAAGTGCCCTACCTCGGCTACTACCAACCCATTCGCTCGGTAATGAATTGGTGCTGCTTTTATCGTGCCACGATCCAGAACATGACCGTCGTCACGCTAGAAAAACACCTGGAAGATAAACCACCCAATGAATGACGTGGTGTCGCATCGTGTCGTTCCCCCATACGGATCGCAAATAAACAACGACATTCGATCGCAACATCTTGGCAGGCATTTTACCGAACGATTCTTGAGAAACACTCATTCAATCCCGCTATCTCCATTAGGAGTCTACTTTGAAATCGGCATTGTCCCCTTTCCATCTCGCCATCCCGGTCGACGACCTAGAATCCTCGCGTGCGTTTTACGGTGGTGTTCTTCAATGTGACGAAGGCCGCAGCACGGATCACTGGGTCGACTATGACTTTTTTGGCCATCAACTCGTCGTCCACGTTTCGCGATCGCCGAGAACAAATGCCCCGGCAGCATCGGGAACCGTCGATGGAAAACAAGTTCCGATCCCACACTTTGGTGTCGTGTTGGAAATGGAACAGTGGCATCAGTTGGCCGATCAGCTCAAAAAGGCAGAGATTGAATTCGTAATCGAGCCAACCATTCGCTTTGCGGGGATGCCAGGCGAACAAGCCACGTTGTTCCTTCTCGATCCGAGCGGAAACGCGCTTGAGTTTAAATCGTTTGCAGACATTGACGGTCAACTGTTTGCCAAATGAATTGTTATCACGCGGTCGACACGGGCCGCTGTTACCTCCGGCGTTCGCGGCATGTTCGTCACCTGTCCGCACTGCGTTTTCGCACGCGGACGGAGGCCACAACCCTGACGTCGTCTCTCGTCTTTGCTTTCGCTTCCAAGGAACCTTCTCAAATGTTTCGATTTCATCTCACCAAGATCCCGGAACGACTTTGTCTATTGTTGATTGGTTTGTCGGGTAGTTTGTGTTTGTTGTCGCATGACTGTCCGGCACGCGAACCTGAACTGCAATCGTTGTCAGCCATCCCCAACAAGGCATGCCTCGATGTGGCGGACGAAAAGTTTTTGGCGGTCTTTGAAGTCGAGGGGGATGATTTCGTTGCGAAGATTGTCCGAGATGAACAGGCGGCCTCGCTCGGGCTTTACGGTTGGCAAAGAATCGAAACGCTGTTTCCGCTGGAGTACCGCAACGAATTGGTGCAGTTCAACGTGCTCGACGGTAAACGTTGGGCCGGGTTCTTTAGCGGCGACGGATCCAACGATGTCAACCGCGAGGGGTATCGGCTGTCGATCGCCAAGTACCTGCTGCTAAAGGAAAAGAATCGGCACGACCCGGCACGGTGCATCACCCCACGCCGGAAAACGCTCGACTGGACTCTCGTGCATGAAATGGGGCACTACCTGTGTCTGCGTACGGACTCGATTGAACAGTTTTCGCAAGTCTTCGACGGCGATACCAGACCGCAACCGCGGCGGCGTGAAGCTCCAGATGACTACGCCGAAGATGGCTCACCCAAACTGCGAGGCAACTTCGTGACCTCTTACGCCGAACGTGTCGGAGGCGACGAAGAAGTCGTGGAATGCTTCACGACTTACATGCTGGTCCCCGAGCTTCCTTCGAACGATTCGCTCGTTGCAGAGAAGATTCGTTTCTTCGAAAACGTCGAGGGCATGCCAGAATTGCGCGCACATATGCAGCAGTACCAATCAAAACACTGAGGTTCAGTGAAAACGTTCGAGGCGGATTGAAGTTTCAAAGGTTTTAGTTTTTCTCAAATAGAAAAGGTTCGTCACGATGCAAACGCATTTCAAAACGAAGAAAAAGAAGACCTGGGGTTTCACCCTGGTCGAATTGTTGGTGGTGATCGCGATCATCGGTGTCCTCGTCGGTCTACTTTTGCCCGCGGTCCAATCCGCTCGAGAAGCGGCCCGCCGTATGAGTTGCAGCAACAATTTCAAACAGTTGGGGTTAGCAATCCATAACTACCACAGTGCATTCAAACAATTCCCCGAGCAGGGCGCAGGCTTCTCGGATATCGGACAGGACGTCGAAGGTGGATCGTGGGCCCAATCGGAGGTGTCGTCGCAACGAAACTTGAGTGCGTTGGTCGGCCTGCTTCCATACATCGAACAACAGGCACTGTGGGAACAGATATCCAACCCTCTCGGGACAAACGCCGATGGTTCATTGCGGGCTGTGCCTTGGCCTCAAATGGGACCGACTCCCTTTCGCCAATTCAACTACAAACCGTGGGTGACCGAATTGCCTTCGTTCCGATGCCCGAGTGACCCGGGGGTGGGATTGCCGGCGATGGCCCGAACAAATTACGGCGTGTGTATGGGCGACACCACGCACTGGTCGTTCCTGTGGGGACCATACAACGATGAATTACAACTCGATACGGGACACGTCAATCACCTGCGAGCGTCCGCGCGAGGTGTGTTCATGCCGAGAACGATAACGCGTTTTCGCGACGTTCTCGATGGTTTGTCCAACACGATCGCGATGGGCGAATTTGCCACTGGACTAGGTGATCGCGATGTGCGAACCCAACCGTTGAATTGGGCAACTCCCGATGGTGAGGATTCGGACATCCTGTTTGAAAACCCGGCGTACTGTGAGCAGTTCACCAGCCCAACACGCCCTGGTTTCTGGTCCGATGGGACTGACGGAGGAACGGAACCGGCACGCATCGCGAGCAGCAGTTTCCTACGTGGGTTTTCCTGGTCAGATCGCAACTATCTCAACACGACGATGAACACGATTTTGCCACCCAACAGTGTGACCTGCCTGAAGAGCAACTCTAGCGATTCGGGAGTCTTGCCGCCGAGCAGCCAGCACCCAGGCGGCGTTCACGTGCTGTTGAGCGATGGTGCGGTGCGATTCATCACCGACTCGATTGAAGCCGGCAACCGCAGCATGGGTGGCATCGGCCTGGGGCAAACCGGACCTCGCGCTCCTGGTTCCAAAAGCCCTTATGGTCTTTGGGGAGCGTTGGGTACGCGAGCAAGCCGAGAGGTGATCGATTCCGATTTCTAGATAGCTCGTCGTCTCGCATCATGCTGTCGTGATGATTTCCAAACGCGGCGTCATTGGCGACTTCCCTCGAGTCACGGGCGTCGCGTTCGCGTTTCTTTGTTTCCAACGTCCTACGTTTCTTTCTCTCAACAATCGACTTTTGTCATGAAAACTATCCTTCTGCTTTCGACGGTGATCGTTATCTCGTGTGGTGTCTTGGGCTGCAGTTCCGAGCCCGTCGTGATTGAGGCTACCCCCGAACAGCAACAAATCTACGCGGACGAATATGCCGAAGAGATGCGAGCCAACCGGTGATCCGCTCCATGGATTCGACATCGCATCGCTCGAAGTGGACCCTGGTAGTCCATGGTGGTGCGATGATCGAGGAAAGCCTGGTGGAAAATAACAACCGAGCATGTCGATCGGGACTGCAGACGTCGCTCGATGCGGGACGCTCCATCTTGCGTGCCGGTGGTGCTGCCTTGGACGCGGTGCAGGCAGCGGTCTCTGCATTGGAAGACAATCCGGCGTTCAATGCGGGGCGCGGATCGGTGATGCGTCAGGGAGGATCGTTCGAATTAGACGCATGCTTGATGGACGGGGCAACCGGCGATTCAGGGGCAGTCGCTGCAGTGACGCGGATTGCCAACCCCATTCATGCGGCCAGATGCGTTTTGCGAGACGGCCGACACCGTCTCCTTGCGGGGCCGGGGGCAGATCAATTTGCGCTCAATATCGGGTGCCAATCCGTTTCACCGGAGTATTTTATCGACCATCATCAACCCGAACGAAGTCATCGAGTTAGCTTGGGTACCGTCGGCGCTGTCGCGATGGATAACCGTGGCAACCTGGCGGCCGGAACATCGACCGGTGGTGTTACCCGAGCTCTGCCCGGACGTGTTGGAGATTCACCGATCGTTGGCGCAGGCACCTATGCTGAAAACAACGTGCTGGCGGTCAGCGCGACCGGTTTTGGCGAACGGTTCCTACGACATTCGGCCGCCGCGCAGGCAGCTTGGATGGTCAAGTACCTCTCCCTATCCGCTCAGCAAGCGATCGAGGCCGTGATGGATGAGGTGCTGCCCGCTGAATCAGGAGGCATGATCGGAATCGGCTGCGATGGCGAAATCATCATGCATGCCACAACTCGCATCATGCGTCGTGGTTGGGCCACCAGCGACGGCGATGAGGGAACAGCGTTGGTGTTTTGACCTGTCCTCGCAATGGTCCTGCGTCTCATGTTGATTCCAATAGCCCGGCGAAGCGACGCACGCCATTCCGTCAAACTCCAACGTTGGATGGAAATCGCCTGGTCTCTCGGTCACAGACTCAGTCGATCACGTCGAGATTGCCCCGTTGCATCTGCCAATGACCACTCTGTCCCAACATGCTGTTTCCGTTATAGGAACTCATTTTCATCAAACGATAACGTGTGCTTTCACTGTCGCTGGATTCACCATCGTTCAGGCCTCCGATGCCAGTCCTTACCGGATAACTCATTCTCGATACCGCGCGAAAGAGTCTACTTCCACAGGTCATTGCATGAGTGAAAGTTGCATAACTTTCGCTCTTTATCTCGTTCTTCGAATGGTTCTTTCGCATCTCTCTCTGCCCGCTCTAACTCCAAACCAACCCGGCTACTCATGAAACCATTTCTCTTATCGCTTTTCGCGAGCCTTTTTTGGGTGCAGGCTGCAGCTAGCCAAAACACGCCTCTTCCCGGTGTGAGCGATCCGGTTGCACCACTCGCCGGTCCCTTGATGTTGACCGGACGGACTGAACTTTCCACCGTCTCGCGACGCACTTTCGCGTGGTTGGCAAACGAGCAAGACGGGAAACTGGTGATTGTGATCAGTGGCGATCGCACCATCGATGGACATGCTTGGGAAAAGACGATGGGTCAGGTCACCGTGTTGCGGTTGGAATCCGAATCGGAGGCAAACTCAGCATCGACGCTGGCCGTCTTGGACGGAGCGACGGGAATATGGTTCGCGGACGACGTGACCTCTTTCGCGATCGGCACCCGTTTTGATGAGCGACTTCGAGAGTTAGCTCAAATGGGCGTGGCCGTGGGTGGGCATGGACGTGGCGCGGAATCTCTCGGAGTCCTCGTGTTTGATGCGGGGGAATCTCGTTCGGGTTTCGGATTGTTGCCATGCGGCGTCGTGCAGACAGGTGGCAATCCGGACCAGATTGAAAAGAATAGAAACGCTGCCGATGACGAGACCGCAGGCGAAGAGTCAGTGAACGCTCCGGTCGCTGGCCTCGTTCACTGGGAAATTCCGCCCGCCGGTGCGATGGTGGTGCACCAGGGACGCCGCGTCGCTGTTGTGGGTGAAGATGACATTGTCGCGCGAGTGCCGGCGGCGAACGGTTGGCCCGAACGCGTCGAAACGTTTGGTGCCCGAATCGTGCAACTCCCGTTCACAACCGATCTCATCTCCTGGACACGCTCCGCACAATCACGCGAACGCTCTGTTTTTCCACCGGAGACGACGTCACCGGTGGAGGTCGAGAAAGGAACACTGATTCTTATTGGGGGCGGTGGCAGTACCGACGACATGTGGACTCGCTTCATCGAATCGGCGGGAGGGCCGAGCGGCAACTTCGTCTGCATTCCTCAATCACCCGACTCGTTCAGCGCGAAAAAACTGCGCGACCGTGGGTGTCAGAATGTTACCGTGCTTTATGCCGAAGAAGGACTGCGCGAGAAGGCCAACTCCGACACCGCTTTCCTCGAACCACTTAAGAAAGCCGACGGAATTTTCTTCGGTGGTGGGCGGACCTATCGGTTCATGGACGCGTATCAGCATACGACCGCGCACCGGCTAATGCTTGACGTGCTTGAGCGAGGAGGTGTGATCGCGGGCACATCTGCGGGCGCACAAATCCAAGGTGACTTTCTCGTCCGAGGGGACCCACGTACCAATCAAACCCTGTGGTACCCTGGAAACGACACCGGACTTTCGTTTCTGCGTGGTGTCATCGTCGATGTTCATTTTGCTGAGCGGGGTCGAAACAGAACGCTGCCCCGCCTGCTATCGAAACACCCTCAGATGTTGGGCATCGGCATCGATGAGGCCACCGCGATCGTCGTCACGGGACATCAAGCCGAAGTTCTCGGCCGCGGATCGGCATGGTTCTATGACTCGTCCGGCACCCAGACTGCCAATAAACCAACACCCGTCGTGATCGACGCCGGCGGGAAGTATGACCTGAAGAGTCGAACCACCGTTCGGTAGGACGGTTCGATGAGGGAAACCGGTGTATTGTTACCAATGGCGACATGCAACCGTTTTATCCACGCGGAGACGCAACATCGGACCAAATTTGAATACTACCAAGCACCTTGCCCGGTCCACCGACTCAAAGCGACACGAGTGACTAACCCTACCGCCTCGACATCACGATCGTCAGACACCGGTTTGGTCAAATCGGCTGCGAGAGAGATGCCGAGTGCTTCTCATAGCGGTCTTGTCGATACCAGCCCGAGATGTGTTCGCGAGCTGAACCTCGTCCACTGTTTCGAGTCATTCTGACAGGTTATTCTACCGATCTGGAAGACAGCTTCCGTGTCAGGATGGTGCCGAATCTGTCACCATCAACGTTTTCGGCTCATCAATTTTGGCTCGAAAATTCAAAAAACGCCGTCTTTTACGGCATCAGCCCAGGTGGTGGAATTGGCAGACACAGGGGATTTAAAATCCCCCGGCCGGATACGGCCTTGCGGGTTCGAGTCCCGCCCTGGGTATCTGTGATCGTCACGTTTTACCCCGTAAAACACGACGTTTTTAACGATTTACGCTGACGCCAACGGTTCGTAGCCGTTGGCGTTTTTTCGTGTCGTCGTGGTCGTTTTCCGTTGGCCGCACCGTTTTCTGTGCGGCCACCGTGCGGCCAAGCGTATCGTTTTGACGACACGAAGACTGCCAACCGCACCGTGAACGTAACCCCCAACTAAGGGAACGATCACGATGACGAAGAAAACAGTTTGGCGTAAAAAGTCCACGAAATACGTGAACGCCAAGACAGGTAAGAGAACGACGAAAGACGATCCCGATGCGGTTAAGCGTGTCGACGAATCGAAGCGATTCTACGGGACGTTGACACGCTCAGACGGGACGAGGAAACAGCAACCGTTAACCGAGGACGAAACGTCCTCGTTGGCGTTGCTGGTCCGCCTGCAATCCGAAGCGGATAAGGATCGAGCACTAGGCATCACGCCAACGGATCGGAAAGCCGACGAACCGATATCGTCTTACCTTGCCGACTATGAAGCGGTATTGCGTGGTCGTGGTCGATCCGATTCACACGTTACGAAAACGATTAAACGTGCAACGGATATATTGCGTGATAGCAACGCCACGACACCGAAAACGATCAACGCTACCGCTATCGTCAAAGCGATCAACGCTTATCGAACGAAGGGCAAATACGATGGGGGACGTAGACGAAAAACGAAGCCGGGGCTCGAAACCTGTAACCACTACCTACGAGCGGTAAAAGCGTTTAGCCGTTGGCTCTGGATAACAGGCATACTCACCACCGATCCTTTGAAGAGCGTTTCTCTTTTCAACGCCGACGTTGATCGTCGAAAGATTCGCAGAGCGATGACGACGGACGAACTAACGAGACTGTACGAATCGACGTTAACGGCCAAGACGTATGGCGGTAAGCGTTGGCGTCTACGTGGATCGGATAGGGCGTTGCTGTACGTCGTCGCAGCGTCGACGGGTCTGCGTGCATCGGAACTAGCATCGTTAAAACGATCGGCGTTTTCGTTTGACGTGCCGTGGCAAGTGGCAAGTGGCAAGACCGATCACGATGACGATTCTGCCACTTTGCCACCTTGCCACTTGCCACCTGCCACCGGGCTAGCATCGGTCACGATCAAGGCAAAGGAGGCAAAGGGCAAAAGGACCGTCACGCTACCGCTACCGTCCTTTATCGTTGGTAGGTTAGTTAGTTACCTGGAATCTATAGCTATGACCGATCACGTATGGCCTGGATCGTGGGCGTCGGAGGGTATCGCATCAACGTTTTTTAAACGTGACGCAAAACGAGCCGGTCTCGTTATCGCAAACGATGACGGTGAGACGATCGACTTTCACGCTTTGCGTACTTCGTTTATTACGTCGTTAGCCCGTTCCGGTGTTCATCCCGCTACCGCCCAACGGTTAGCAAGACACTCAACGATTACGCTAACGATGAACACGTACACGAAGTTAGACGATGACGACTTGCGTGATGCAATAAATAAACTACCGCCAATCGGTTAGCGATAGTTATGGCTTAAGCAATTCGTTTAACGCCAACGGTTCGGCAATCGTTGGCGTTTTTTGTTTGCCGATTACGATTGCTGAATCGTAATAGAATTACCCGTATCACTACTATCGTAGTGAGTAGCGGATTCGTTCAGCGAAAAAACGAGAAAAAACGAAAAAGTTTTTCATATGTCGTAAGGCTATTGATTCCAGGCCATAATACACACTAACAACATTACGCATAACGTTATCGTTTTTATTATAAGTCTCGGTCCATCATACTCATGACGTTATCGTTTCTTATGAGTCTCGGTCAGTTACACGCATAACGTTATCGTTTTGTTATAAGTCTCGATCCCGTTATATGCATAAAGGTGTAACGGTTTCGTATTCGTTGATTCTTATAACGCCAATGCTTTTCCCAAAACAGGAAAAAAAACGCTAAAAAAATCAGTACGATAGGTTGCCGGTCGATAGTAACGTTTGTTCACTACAAAAATCGAAAAAGTTATTTTGCCCGGTGGCAGGTGGCAGGTGGCAGGTGGCAGGTGGCAGGTGGCAGGTGGCAGGTGGCAAAAGTGGCAAAAGGGTACCTTTCCTTGCCCGGTGGCAAGTGGCAAGTGGCAAGAGTGGCAAGAGTGTAAGGGTACGATCCTGCCACCTGCCACCACCGTTCACGATTCTACTAACAATGCGTTAGTAGTTTTTTGTCGATCCTTAAGACTTTTCAAGCTTGAGAAAACTTTTTTCGTTTTTTCGGATTTTGTCTTAAGAAACTATTTTATCGACTCTATATAAGGTGTACGTTTTTCGAATCCTTTCATTAACGGAGGTTAAGAAATGTTTTACACGACCAAAGAAGTAGCAACGCTACTATGCGTGCATCCGACCACGATCGTAAGAATGATCGAGCGTGGTGAAATGCCTAGCGTGTCGATAGGCAAACAATACCGGATACCGAAATCCTATGTTGATTCACTACCCGGTATTAGCGGTGTCGTCAGCGGTGACGATGACGCAGCACTTTAACTTTTTTACTTTTTTTCTATGGAGCATTTTATTATGCAATATGTAATTCAAGAATCCGGTGGCGACGGCGTATCACCCGGAAACTATGAAGCCACCTTTTCGGCGTTCGACGACAGTATAGAAACGTCTAACGGTAAGGCTATACGCTGGGTATTCACTCTTAGCGATGATCGTATCGTTAGCGGTATTAGCGATCGTGAGGCACCACCGACCACGAAAAACAAAACGGGTCGATGGCTTGCCGCTATTAGTGGACGACCGCTAAG
>NZ_ANOH01000305.1 GCF_000346505.1 Aporhodopirellula sallentina SM41 | reverse complement strand
TCATGCAGCCAAGGCTCATAGGATCGCATCGACGGTACCGGTCCCATCGCCGGATAAGGGTACTGCACCTCCTCGTCGTCATACTCCATCTCAAAGTACCCCCATTCCCATCATCCCATCGTCGCTCTCCTCCATGTTCACGTCGTTGGGCAGCCAACCCATCTGCTTTTCTGTGATTGCTTCCCAAACCGGGACTTCACCGACAAAGGGGATGATCGAGACGAGAAAGCTTAACCGAAACTGATTCGTGTTGGTCGGGTCATTGGCGTTGCTGAAGGTACCCGTCCCATGCGGTGGCAAGTGCCCAAACGCGTCATGATACTGGGCAACCCCTAGCGCAATCTGTCGAAAGCTGTTGCTGCAACTCATTCGGCGCGCCGCTTCTCGTGCCGACTGCACGGCGGGCAACAACAACCCAATCAGAACACCGATGATGCCAACGACGACTAGCAACTCCAGCAGCGTGAATCCGCTACGATATTGTGATCGTTTCATGAGGTCCTCTTTTCTTGAAAACACTAGTCTAACGATCCCTCGCCCTCCGCGGGGCCTGATCTCAACTTTTCAAAACCTGTCATGCCGGTTACTGTATCACCGTCTCGTCCGTCGCCGTCAGATCCGAACTTCGCGATCGAGTTGGTAAAGGAATGCCTCACGTCAGCGATCCATCGAAACGCCAGCGACGTGCACCTGCAACCGCGGGCTGGCAGTTGGGAGATCTCGTTTCGGATCGACGGTGTTTTGCAGAAAGTGGACTCCTTTCCCCGCAGCGAAGCGAGCGACCCGGTCGCGCGACTGATGGCCCTCGCCGGCATGCCCTCCTACCTCGGAGGCGTCCCCCAGGAAGGACCGCTTCGATGGACGGGTGACGATGGCAGCGAGCGTGAAATGCGTCTGGGCGTCTTTCCGACCGTGCACGGCAACCGCGCGGCGATCCGGATTATGGATGAACGAGATTCGATTCGCGATCTCGATCAACTCGGTTTTGATTCAAAAACGCTGGCTCAACTACGATCCATATGCGAATCCCGCGACGGATGGCTGTTGGTGGCCGGCCCGGCGGGCAGTGGAAAAACAACAACCTTATATGCGTGCCTATCACATATCGCCGCCGGAGAATTCCGCCGGAGCGTGTTGACGATTGAGGACCCAATCGAGTCGGTGATTGATTCGATCAGCCAGAGTCAACTGCAACAGTCGAGCGGCTTGACACTGGCGTCGGCGATGCGTGCCGCGGTACGGCAAGACGCCGAGGTTTTGTTGGTCAGCGAAATCCGCGATGTCGAAACCGCGGAGGCCGTGTTGTCAGCTTCGATGACCGGCCACCTATGTTTCTCGTCCATTCACGCCGGGACAATTGGCGGAACGCTTCGCCGGCTCGTGCAAATGCAGCTTCCTACCTTTGCGATTCAGAGCGGATTGCGAGGAGTCCTTTGCCAACGGTTGCTTCGCCGAACCTGCACCGTGTGTGGTGGTGAAGATACGCAGGCAAGCAGTAATACTGTTTGCTCGCACTGTCATGGAACCGGCTACCGAGGCCGCCTACCGATCGCACAGTTGGTCACCTTCGACGCGACATCCATCGGACAAACCGTCTTCGACTCTCTCGAAAACCATTGTACTGCACCGGAGCTCGATCGTGCTATTTCCAACGCGGGGATCGAATCGCTGCGTGATCAAGCCGACCGATTGGTCGCGGAGCGTGTTACCGGTGCCTCGGAAGTCTTTCGTGTTCTGGGGCGGGCGAAATGAATCCAGCACCGAAACCAGAGCTGTCGTTGGACAATGAGAGCCTCGCGATGCTGCTCGAAGAAATCGCTGCAATGGCGGCAGCGAACCGTTCGTGGGCCACCGGTTTGGCCGATCTCGACGTTGCTGCTATGGGGAAAGTCGGTCGTGCAGCCAAGCTTCTCCGAACGCGAATCGAACAGGGAGAATCTCCGGCGACGGCGATCGCCTCGCTATCGGATCGGTTCCAACCGCTGATACGCGTCGCGATGGAAACCATGATCGAGACGGGTTCCACGCAACCGATCTATGAAACCGTTCGCTTGATACGGAAAGAAAACAAAACACGGACTCTGGTACGCCTATCGATCGTCAATCCGATAATCAACGTTGTTGTCGCATCCGTCGTGACGTTTTTCGTTTTGCCGTGGATCATGGTTTCCGTTTCTGAAGCCAAACTGATCCGATCGGCTTCTTCACCGACGAGCATGGAAATCTGGCAAACGTTCGCTCGAAATTTCACCCTCGCCGCAGGGGCTACTGTCGCGACGATTGTTCTGTTTGGTGCGGCGTGGTATTGGAATTTGCGGCGATCACTTCGCGACAGTGATGCATCGCAAAGCTATGCCACGTTTTGTCGGTGGATTGCGATGCGATTGGGAATCTTTAGCGACACGAGCACCTCCCACATCGATGCCGGATGTGTCATCGCATCGGCCGCCGAAGTGGTCGGTCCGCGGTTCGCTCAGTCCTGGTCGCACGTGATCAAAAACATACAAAGCGGTTCACAAACCGAAACCGCATTGGCGATCCCTGAGACAACTCCCGAACCGGTCGAACAATGCGTCGTCGATTTGGTCTCGGGGCAACGCAGCAACACGTCCATCGCGTTTGACATGCTTCGCCTGAGCGATCTGTACCAGCAGACCGCACATCACCGGCGGAGTTGGTGGATCAACGTTTTACCGCGTTGGGTGAGTGCCATCTTGGTAATCGCGTTGATGATAGCCATGCTGCGAACCATCTTGGTACCGCTCTTTGACGTTGTTAGTGAGGTCGCAGGATGACGTTACACAACACAAACGTGGACGGCGAAATCGCCCAAAACGCTGAGGCTGAACTTTGGAAAGGGATCCGCAACCAAACCCGCCGCTCGTTGTCGGTTTCCCTCACGTTCGCGTACTTCTATCTCATGGCCGCGTTGATGGTGGGTTCGTATCTCATTACTGCTGTTTCAGAAGTAGGTCGCGAAGCCGTCTACTATATCGGATGGGAGCTGACCGAACTCGACGTCACTTGGATGACGCGTTTTGCGTGGAGCTACGCGGTTCTGGCGTTACTCGCAACGATAACATACGTCATCGCGATGCTGTTTATCCACAACAAACTGCCCACCCATCTGGCACTCGCGGCGACCAAGATCCCTTGGATCGGGTCAACGATGCGAGCCGTCTCCGTCGGGCGTTTGTGCGAGTCGGTCCTACACTCCGTAAAGCGATCGCGAACCTACGACGAGGCATTGTCGATCGCAACAAACGAGGTCGGCGATGCCGCACTGAGCCGATGGTCGGCGACATCATCCGATCGAGTTCGAGCGGGCCATTCGATGAGCGGGATACTCGAATCGTGCCCGGTCGGTGATCAACCTCTCATGGCGATCGCAGCGTTCATGGAACAAGAACGTACCGGCGAAGAAGCGATTCGGGTTTGGCATTTGGCGACCGAAGAATGTCACTCCCTGGCGCAATCAAGGGTAGCCCGTGCGACTCAATTCCTTTCGGTGTCGGCGCTGCTGATCTCTGTGTTTCTAGCGGCTTTCGCAATGCTCAGTTCGTCCGCATTCATCAGCACTATTTTGTCGGGACTGATGTAAGATGGATCGTTTTCTGCCATTTCTATCATCGGCGTTTGTTCTCTGCCTTCTGGCGGGGACGTTACGCTCGATTCGTAGAAACCTGCAGCAGAGCCCGACGTCGAATCTGCGTCGCATGTCGATCATCTCGATCGAGATTGCAGAATGGCTGCTCTGGGTGTTGGCGCTGCTAGCGATCACCGTTGCGGCACCTCATCCGGCCACGGTGATTATCTTTATCATGCTGCTCGCTTCGATCGCTACGGCAGCGAGACTCCGTTATCAGGAAGAGACCCGCTCGCTCAACCGGTGGTTCCAAATGGCGACGCGGACCCGTACCTCGATCATTAGTCTCAGCGAAAATTTGGCGAATGATTTCCACAGTCGCCTCGGAAAGCAAACGCGGGTGTTTGCATCACGCGTGCAAAGTGGCGAACCGATTATCAATGCCACCCAACGTTCTCGATTGCCTCTCGATGCAGATACGCTTGCCGCACTCCTCATTCCGACGACGGATGCTCCGCCAAGCCAGCCTGCATCGTCACTCGCAATGCAATTTGCCTCAAACAGGCGAACCACAGCGGCGCATGTTGGGCAAACCGAATCACAATCGTCGCCCATCCCACAACAGTTCATCTACGTCGTCGCGACAATCTTTCTGGCTTGGGTGTTCTGCCGAGCCATACACTTAACGATGCTGAAGACTCTTGGAGAACTGCTCAGCGAATTCGCGGTGAAATCGCGGTTCCAAATCGAACAGTTGGACACAATCAAAGTCATCAGCGACATCGTCGTGGCGGGATTGGTAATTTGGTTGTCGCTCGCATTCATCATTCGTTGGTTGCCGGGGCGGATGGTACGCTGGGTGCCGTGGTTCGGCGACCAGGCGTTGACCCGTTGGCGTTGCGACATCCTTCGATGCTTGGAACGCGGGATTCGTGCCCGGCAACCTGCTAGCGAAACCCTTCAGATTGCCAGCCAAACGATGCGAATTCGGTGGGCTCGCCGCTGTTGCCATCGGGCACATGATAAAGTCGAGAGTGGCTCGGCATTGCCCACCGCACTTCAACGTTCGAAACTCATCTCGTCGTCAGAGAATACTTGGTTAAGCGCAGCGGAGGCGAACGGGAACCTTCCCGATGCGCTTGATCAACTGGTCGATAATCTCCAACGCCGCCAAGCGATCAAATGGAGTCTGAGAATGAGTTGGTTGGTGCCGTTGGCAACGGTGGCGGTCGGCGCGTTTGTTCTGGTCTACGCAATGTTCATGTTCGACGTTCTGTCAACCTTTATCCGCACAATGACATAGCAACCTCCGATGTCGAAAATGAGATTGAAATATTCCGTTCACCGTCATGCAGACCGTGATGCCTTCATGCTGTTGGAGATTTTGATCGCGTTGACGTTTCTAGCGGTAGCGTCCGGGGTCATTCTCAAGGTTCATCAGTCACGACTCGACCTTGATCGTGCTTCGAACCAACGACTGGTCGATCAATTCGCTATTGAGAACGTGGCAGAACGGTTATCTCATGTCCCCTTTTTCGAGTTAAACGAAACCGCGTCGAATCTCCAAGGCAATTCGAATGTTCAAATCACAATGGAACCGTTCTCGTCAGGAACAACGAAAGGTCGTCACCTCTTGATCTCGGTCGAATCTGGAAACAGCACGTTGACCCATCACCTCTGGCGGTTCGAGGAATTAGAATGAATTCCCGAGCGCGCAAACGTCCCAACAGATTGCCAAGGGGGTACACGCTGCTGGAAGTATTGTTGGTTCTCACGTTGGTTAGTTCACTTCTGGCCGGCGTCGGGGGATTGATGACGATCGTTCAAAAAAGTAATAACGCGTCCAAAGAATCGTTTTTGGTACGTCGAGATCTTCGCCGCTTCGCGGATGACGTTCGTGATGACGCCCATTCGGCCGCGACCGCAGTAGTCGAGCAAAAACAAGTTGACGCTCTCGCGAGATTCGTCCGAATCCACAGTCGTCTATCGGATCGAGTCACAGCGGCACGTCAAACGTGAAGTTTTCGACGACGAACAACGCTTGGTAGCACAAGACACGTATGCGATCACCCGCGATGGTAAAATTCGATTTGAATCAGAAAACGACAACACTCTCATTCGGTGCATGATCCTGGAACGCGATCGCATGAAAAATCCCGCTGAGATCGTAGCAATACTGGGGTCGGGATCTTGATGCGTTCACTCTCAACGACAACGAGATGTCGACGATCTCAGCGTAGCGGATCGGTTGCATTGGTTCTCGTGCTCCTATTGGCTCTGCTCGTTGGTACCTTTGCTGCGTCGGTGACACAGCGCGCAACACAGGAGCGAGATAACGAGCGACACCATCAAACGATTGCAACGCTCGAAACCGCGATTGATGCGGTCGCGGGATCGGTGCTAGCCGACGAACCGAACGTTCGACTTCCCGTGAGCAGTCCGGCTACCCATAACGACGAAGGACAATGGGTCATCGTCGAACCGGTAACTCAATCAGAGGAACCACTGATGTATCGTGCCACCGTTTTTCGTGACGGACGACCAGGAGTCTCGATTTTGCGATCGGCGAACAAAAAATGATCCGTGCCAACCACCTACAGACGTCTCGTCTCATGATTCATCATCGACACGCATTCACTCTCGTTGAACTCCTTGTTGTGATCGCGATCATTGGAGTCTTGGTCAGTCTCGCAGCACCTGCTGTGCAAACAATGCGTGAATCATCACGACGGGCAGCCTGCCAGTCACGCTTGACTTTGATCGGAATGGCGGTTCAGGGCTACCATGATCGATGGTTGCAATATCCGGTGGGCACCGTCGCAGAAACTGGCCCAGTGGAAAGCGTCGCGGTTGGCGATCATCACAATTGGCTCGGCCGTTTACTCGATCTCTTGGATCAACCGGTCATCGCATCGCACATTGATCGGTCGGTCAGCGTCTACGACGATGCCAACGCTGCGGTTCTGCAGTTGAGCTATGCGGGGGTACGTTGCCCTTCGTCGGATCCAGACCCCGAAAACGCGAGCAGCTATGTTGGTTTGCATCATCCAACCGAAAAGCCGATCGATGAATCAG
>NZ_ANOH01000304.1 GCF_000346505.1 Aporhodopirellula sallentina SM41 | reverse complement strand
CTTAGAACCAGAGATGCTGTGGGTTCGAGTCCCACCTGAGCTACTCAACATGCGGGTGTAGCGTCTAACGGCCAGCACGATTGGCTTCCAACCAATTAGTCTCGGTTCGAATCCGAGTGCCCGTACTTTTCGCAAACAACAAGTCCTCGTGGAGCAGCGGAGTGCTCGCTTGCCTGTCACGCAAGAGGTCGTCGGTTCAAATCCGATCGGGGACGCTTTTCAATCTAAACGGCGCGGTACGCAAACCGGTAAAGCGACGGAGCTCAAACCTCCGTGACATGTCTGTGGGTTCGACTCCCTCCCGCGCTACTTTCATGACAGCCAAGTGGTGGAATCGGTAGACACGCGACACTCAGAATGTCGTGCCCACAGCGGAGTGCGAGTTCAACTCTCGCCTTGGCTACTTTCACTCTCAAAGGTGAGACAACGATGCGGGTGAGCCAGGCTCATCCGGGCCTCATAAGCCTGGACCGTCGGGTGCGACCCCCGAACCCGCTACTTTTGGCTAGCTGATTAGCAGTTAGCATGTTAGCGACTAGCTTTTTCGGATGGACCGGATCAACGCTGCCAAAACTTTCGATGTCTCGGTCAGTTTAGTTTTCAGTTCTGGCGTTTCATCGGCAAAGCCGAGGCGGTGTGCGAGCGATGTTTGGTATTCAACCTCTCGCAGTGAACCGTAAGCGATGTCTAGGAAACGAACAAAGTCGGCTTCGCTTTGACGTCCGCATCCTTCAACGATGTTCGATGGGATCGACACCGCCGCCCGCCGCATTTGCGAAGTCAGTCCGAATTGTTCCTCTCGCGGAAAACTCGACGTGAATCTGTAGATCAGCAGTGCAACTTCGTCTGCCAAAGTGAAAGCTCGAAGTTTCGTATGGTCTCGCATGTCTTCTTCTCCTTTTCTTTGCTAACGGCTAATGAGCTAAATGCTAACAAGCTACTCCGATCGCGTGGTCCAGCGGCTTAGACGCCTGCGTGACAAGCAGGAGACCGATGGTTCGATTCCATCCGTGATCACTGAACCGACAAGGTCTGTAAGTGTTGCGGCAGCACGCGTCTGTGGTATGGACGAAGACCGGGTTCAATTCCCGGACGGACCTCTGATGAAACAAATGGGCTGGCATGTTCCAAGGGGGCGACTGATCCTTGCAAGATCGGTGAGAAGGGTTCGATTCCCTTTCAGTCCACTCTCAGTTTTGATTTACGGAAGGCAGCCGGATACGGTTTGCCGGGCCGCACTGCTAACGCGTGCCACCTTCGGGTGATGAGGGTTCGACTCCCTCGCCTTCCGCTTGTTTGAAATGGCTCGATGGTGAAACGGACATCATCTCTGGCTTCTAACCAGAAGTTCCGGGTTCGATTCCTGGTCGGGCTACTGCCGATATTCGCAGTCACGTTGGCTGCTGGCATCCATTCGCTTGTTTGACACTTTTGAAAGGCAATGTCATGAGCATGCGTCAGATTGAGCGTCAATTCACGCGAATTGGTGCTCGAGCAATCGTTCATCCGCCGATCGTTCGGCGTTGGGGAACGGCTCTCCGTGAAAAAGTTTCGATCGACATCGGCAACGACGCCGAGGGTGAGTTCTTCGACATCTCGATTCAGCCACCACAGTTGGCCGAAACGCAGGTGATCGACGTTCAGCCTTCAATGCGGCACTTGCTGCTGATGTCCCGACAAGACGACGGAAAGCACAAGTTTTTGTGCGGACACGACGAGCGACATTGGTTCGTTGCTGCTGTTCCTGAACGGGCAGCCGTTTCATCTGTGAAGACAGCTTTCGACGCGCTCAAGCCGGTTGCGGTGCGAGCACTTGAGAACCGTCTTGGCGTGAAGCCGCGAAAGCGGAATCGTCGGCGCAATGAAGCATTTATCCGTCAGGGCGAGTGGTTCTTCGTCCCGGTCGAAAACCCGGCGTTGGTCGATGAGCGTCTCGTTCTACGCAGCGAGCCGATCGCACGTGGCGGCGGAAAGCCGCACATTTGCGAAGAAGTGGTTCGACAGGGCGGACAACTGGTTTACATCAGTAACCAGCACCCGAACGGATTGACCGAGGGACAGCGAATGCGATTGATAAGTCGCAAGCCTGAACTTCGTCATCTGCACTGGGTCGCTCAACGTCGAAACCCCAGCGTGTTTGTTCGCGGACGAGTGCGCCATCCGGATCACAAGACGATCATCTTGAACGGTTGGCACCAAGTCTTGATGAACACTGAAAACGAGTCGATCGCAATGCGACATGTTGCATTCATCGACTGAAGTTCGGTTCCGCACTTCGGTGCGGGGCCATTTCCCAAACCGACGTGGCTCGATGCAGAAAGGCACCGCTCTTGGCAGTGTCTTCCTTTTGACTCGCTCATGCTGGTGCGACCCCAGTCGTCGGCTCTTGTGACTATGAACGAACAAAGCAATCAAATGACTCGCGGGTGTGCTGGATATCCGGTGCTGGGCCGACGCATGGCGATGCTTTCTTTGTCGTCAACTTGTTTTAGCAGGCTGATCGCGAAGCGTTTCAGCCAAGCCAGATTGACCGCGAGCGCCCGATTGCGACCTCGATTCTCATCCTCACGGAACGTGACATCCAGACACCAGTGAAGCGTGTTCTCGATTCCCCAGTGCCCTCGGACACACGCGGCGAACCGCTTCACGCCCAACGCAAGTGAGCTGATGTAATACCGAACATCCGTTGTGAATTTGTTGCCATTTTCGCTCATTCGAATGACAACGCCGATTGTCTTCATGCCTTTCCACTTCTCTCGGCCAATCAAGTCATCGGGCACCGGAAGTTGATAGTAAACAAGCTCATCCATGCGTCCATGTCCTTTGAGTCGCTCGGTGTATCTGCGAGCCGGCACATCACGGAAGTCGTTTTCCATATGCCCGACGATGTACTCGATCACCGCGTCGTGAAGTGTTCCTTGGTTCCCTTTGAGAGCGAGGACGTAGTTGCCTTTGGAGTCGATGATCTTTGCAGCGATGATCCTTTGGCATCCCGCTGCATCGATCGTGACCACAGAATCTGCAATTTCGATTTGATCTAAAAGCTCCGGAATTGCAGTGATTTCATTGGACTTTTCTTCCGTTGCAAGCTGCCCCAGGCTGATACCACGTTGGACAGCCCAAGCACTGACAAG
>NZ_ANOH01000303.1 GCF_000346505.1 Aporhodopirellula sallentina SM41 | reverse complement strand
GTTCGAGCAAGAAGCGGTCTCGGCCTTCTGCGCTGTGTGTCCCCTTGAGCCGCAGGTCCGCGTCGAGCAGCCAACCAAGTAGTTGAATCGCTCGGGGGCGGCCCATGCTCTGCAACTGTTTCTTGGCTGATTGAATTTCGGCCGGCCGGCGGATACCGGCGAGTGAGAGAATGTCTTCGAACTGCCACGGACGTCCGCTGCGTTCACGGTGTTCGATGATGGTGGTGGCCATCCCGAGGCGTCGTAGCGACCAGGAGATCTGCGGCAACAGCGCGATCGCTTTCTGGCCACCGGTAAACAGTTTGTCGAGTTGTTTGAGAGCTTCAGCGGCATCGCCACTCGCGATCGCATCGGTAATTTGCCAAACGGTTTTCCCTTGCCAACCGGCGACAACGTCACGCACGAGGGGCTCTTCGATTTTGCCGCCAACGTCGACATAGAGGGCGAGTTTGGCAACTTCCGTGTCGAGCATCCCGATCTCTTCGCCGAGCATTTCGATCAACGCGTCTGCGGCGCCGGCGGCGAGTTTGACTTGGTGTCGCGAGGCGATGTATCCGGTCAGGAACTTTCGCCGCGTTGCCGCAGTGACGCCTTGTTTGGTGTCGGTGTAGTTCCCGCAGTAGACCAGCAGGTGATCTTTGTTGGCCGCTTTGTAGAGACGCGTGTTGCTCGCGAGCGATTCGAGTTCGATGGCGAATCGAGTGCTGTCGCCCGGCGCGGCAACATACTTTTCCAGTTCCGTGCGATGGTTGGAGACAAACTTGTCTGCCGACCGGACCGCGAGGGTGCGTTTGTCCCCGGCGTCGAAATCGAACAGCGACGCGGTCGCGAGGTCGTCCTTGAGGTCTTTCCAGCGAGTCGTTTCGCCGTCGAATTGGGTCCAGTCGCCGTCCCCGACGAGCGTTTCGATGGCCCATCGGCGGAGCGTGGCGTCGTTTCCGTAGATGATCGCGAGCGAATCGCCCGCCTTCGTGGGCGTCGTGCCCGCGACGTATTCAAAAGCGTGTTGTTTCGGCATCCCTGTTAGATACCACGTTCCTTCGCGAACGAATAGATGCGGTATTTTTCCTGGTCCTGGACTTCTTCTTGGACCTGCAGGCCGCCGTATTCATCGAAGATCAGGACCATGCCGGGTTCGGTCAGTTCATCGTCCTCGACGATCGAGAGCGGGTTGCCTCCCTCGAGATCGATCACCGTTGATGTCGACAGCACCTCGGCCTCTTCTACCTTTTTGATTTGAAGGTTGAGAGGATCGATGATGTCGGCGGTGCCTTTGTAACTGAGCGACGAGCCTTCGGTTCGGCCGTTGAGCCAGAGAGGCATCGGTGCCGCGTAGGTGGCGTTATGGGCAAAGTTCAACAGGTCGACTTTGGGTGGTGCCTTGAAGTAATCGACTTTCTTTCCTGCAACGCTAAACGTCCGCGGGCGTACCGGTTCGACCGGGCCGGCGTACAGGTTGCTCAGTGTGGGCAGTTCGGCGGGTGGGCTCGCTTCGCTCCATGGGCTCCATCGTTGGAAGTCACGCTTCTTCGTTTCTTCGGCCTTGAGCATCAAACCTTGCACGCGAGCGTACACGTCCGCGCCGAGCGTTGCACTCTTGGGCTGCTGCAGCGGGTTGGCGGGGAAGTTCGGGTCTTGGACCGCGTAACGGATTCGATAGACATACTTTTGACCCGGCAGTGGGCTGAGTTTGTCACCACGTCGGGCAAAGTCATAGAACCGCATGAGTTTGTATTCGACCGGGTTTTCGTCGAGCGTTTGGAGGCCGGCGGCAACGCCCATTCCCATGCTCATCCCCATGTCCATATCCATGCTCATGTCCATCATGGAGTAATCCATCCCCATGTCGCCCATTCCCGTCATCGCTCCGGTCGCATTGGGGTCAGCGAGTGTCATTTCGTCGGGGTTGATTTCCTCGACCTGCTGCGACTCCTCATAAAGAATCTTGTCTTCGATCTCGCGACGCGATTCCATTGGGATCAATGGGTGTAAGGCAAAGTCCGAATAGTCACTCAGCAGGATTGGTGGGATGTAGCCGGTGACGTTCAGGTCGCGGTAGTCAATCGGCACCAATTCTGGAGCGTAACCCGCCCAGACGAACGCGGCGCGTTTCAGGTCGCTTTCCCGCGAACCGATCAGAACCCAGTCTTCCTCGACGAGTTCATCGACCGATTTTTTGGTGACGTTGGCGCGTTGGATCTCGTAGTTGAAGTAGAACGGCTGGTCACGTTGTGGCAGGAATCCATCTGCGTCGAACAGAGCCGCCTTGTACGATTCGGCGATTTCTTTGTGAGGGATGACTGCGGTGCCGGCGATAAACCATGCACTCTGAGGCACCGGTTGTTTGCCCTCTCGCATCGACATGCCACCGGACGAAGAGTTGGCCCGATAGCCAAAGTTGTATTCCGGTGCGAGGCTGCGGGTTGGTCCCATGACACCGGTGCCCATCATGTCGGGGCCCATCATGCCCGGCCCCATCATTCCGGGGTCCATTCCCGGACCCATCATGCCGGGGTCCATCATGCCAGGGTCCATGCCCATCATTTCCATTTCCATCTCGGCCATGTCATCCATGCCCATGCCACGTCGGGAACGTGATTTTTTGGGTTTGGGTTTTTTCTTCTTCTCGACCATCTCCAACTTCTCGGCCGGTTCGAGATCTTTCGCACGGTAGTTTCCGTTGCTCGACAACACCGCGTAGGACTCGATATGACCGCTGGTACGCAACGCACGTGGTGGCAGTAGGGTTGGATCTTGACGTCGTGTTGATTCGCTCAGCGGGATCGGGATCCAGGTCTTGTCCGGATTGTAGGTTTCATAGGCGACATACTCGTTCTTCTTCGCGAGTTCCGCATCGATATCAAAAGTCGGCTCGCGATCGGGGATGATCTGTTCGCTGTGATCGTCGTCGATACTGGCGCGAACCTGTTTCGCTTCGCTAACGAGTGTGTCCGGGTCTTGTTCTTCGGTCATGTCCGGCATACTCAGCCCGCCGTACACCATCCATGCAGACGCCAAGACGACCAGCCCGACGACCATCTTCTCGCCGTGGTGGATGAAAAAGTCTTTGATCTTGTCGGTATCCATGGGGTTCTCCTACGGAGAGTTCTGCTGTGTAGCGATGAGAAGAGTGAGGAGGCGGCAGGTGATGCCGCGAATTGTGCGGGGCGAGGCTAAACACGCCAGGCGTGTTGATGCGAATCAGTTTGCGGCGAGGGGTTGGTCCGCCGCACCTCCTGGTTGTACCGGATTGTCACCGGGTTGGCCAGGATTTTCACCGCCAGGAACGGGTGTCTCGGGCGCGTCGGCAGGTGCCGTTTCGGGTGTCGCCGTTGGTTCGCCTGCCGGTGGTTGGGCGGGTGCCGATGTTTCAGGTGCGGGCAATGCCGAGTCGGGAGCCGCGACGTTGCCGGCTGCTTTTTCGTTCTCGACCTTTTCCGCCATCGTTTCGCCGTCGATGACTGTTTCGGACGTGATTTGATCGACGCCGAGTTTGTCTTTTTGTGGCGGGTTATAGATGTGAATCAGACCATATACCTCGACGGTGACATCGAGGGGGAAGCGTTCTGAGGATGGGTCGGAGGCCATCGCACCCATTCCCGGTCCCATGCCGGGGCCCATGTCCATTCCCATATCCATTCCCATGTCCATCCCCATATCCGAGTCGGTGCCGCTGCGAGCCGCCGCACCGGGGCCACCCAAGATACGAGTCTGGACGACCTGAACCATCAGAGGAGCACTGCCACAAGCGGCGAGCAATTCGGGGATTGCGCGTTGATCGATGACGACCGACATCATCACGGGAACCCGTTTGGCAACCTTCAGCGGCGCGTCCGAAGGCGATTCGCTTTCGAAGGCCGACCGAAGCTGCGACCCGGTGATGGGTTCGTATTCGGGATCGACGTAACGGTTATCGGCGGGGTCGATCTCGGACATGCCGTCCATGCCCATGCCCATTCCCATATCCATGTCCATCCCCATATCCATGCCCATGTCCATCCCCATATCCATGCCATCCATTCCCATTCCGTCCATTCCCATGCCCATGCCGCCGATGCCGGGCGACGCGAGGCTGCCGGCAACGAACCGCACTTTGCTGCCCATCGACAGTTTGATGATTTCGCGGATTTGAGCTTCGAACGGCTGTTTGGCTCCGT
>NZ_ANOH01000302.1 GCF_000346505.1 Aporhodopirellula sallentina SM41 | reverse complement strand
TGCGATGCCCAACGAGAAACGAGAGTGATCGTCCAGCACCGTCAACGGATAACAGTAGCGTCGATCGCTCAGCCGAAACTCACCCTTGAAATCAACCTGCCAGAGCTCGTTGGGCTCGGCTCGCTCGAAGCGAGTAAACGCACGATGTTTGATCGACTCGGAGGCTTCGATCCGGTCATTTCGCTTCAGGATCGCGGCGATCGTACTCGGGGAAGGAACGTCGCTGTGGCCGAGTCGCTGCAGTCGTTTGTGGATCTTGCGTGGCCCCCAAGCGGGATGATCCTCGCGAACTTGCAGGACTGCGTCTTCAGCCTCCAGGGAGGTCTTGCCTGGCGAGTGAGCCGGTCGTCGAGACCGATCGCTCAGCGGGGCTAGTTGATCTTCCTGGAAACGATTTCGCCATTTGTAGCCGGTCTTACGCGAAATCCCAAAACGCCGACACAGCTCCGCCATATTGACGCCATCGACGCACGCAAGACGAACAAATTCTTCTCGTTGAGACACTCGGTCACATTCCTTCCAAACCAACACTCACCTCCGCAAAAGAGGTCAGTCTGATTCGATTAAAATGTGTTACCCATGTCCCCGAACAGGTGTTACCTATGTCCCCGGTCCATACA
>NZ_ANOH01000301.1 GCF_000346505.1 Aporhodopirellula sallentina SM41 | reverse complement strand
AGCGAACTGTACCCGATCGCGATTACGTGATCGATTACGTTTGTTTTTCGTCATCACTAACTATGCCCCGATTCCAAGATGCGGCAGACGATCCGGACGGAGGATCTGCAGCACGATCTGCGTTTGCTGATCGAAGACCTGTCGGATTCGGCCGATCTCGACGCGGAGTCGGCGGGAGAACGGGTTCACACGGTCAATGATCTGGCAAAACAGTTTCATGTTTCGACCAAGACCATCAGCCGTTGGCGCGAGGCCGGCCTTGTCAGCCGGAAGTTCCTCTTTGGCAAACGCAAACGCGTCGGCTTCCTGCACAGCAGCGTCGAGCGATTCATCGCCGCCAACCGTGACAAAGTCCGGCGTGGTGAACGCTTCAGCCAACTCAGCAGCGACGAGAAGACCGAGATGATCGAACGTGCCCGGCAACTCGCCGAAGGTGGTGCGAGTCTTTCGGAGGTCACCGTGCAGTTGGCCCAGCAAATGAACCGTTCCCCGGAAACGATCCGCTATACCCTGAAAAACTTCGACGCCCGGAACCAGAAACTCGCGATCTTCCCACACCACCGTGAGTCGTTGACCGAGGAAGACAAACGCGTCGTGGCGCAATTGCACGCTCACGGTGCGACGATTCCGCAATTGTGCAAACGGTTCAAAAGAACCCGCTCGAGCATCCGCCGGATTCTCGACGAAGTTCGTATGCAACAGTTGCTCGAATTGCCGCTCGATCACATCTACAACGAAGACTTCGAGGACCTCAGCCGCGAAGAGGAATACCTCGCCGAAATGCCCGAAGCGAGTGCACCACGCAAAGTGCGTGCTCCATCGGATTTGCCGAGTTACCTCGCCGCACTTTACGACGTCGCGTTGCTCAACCGCGAGCAAGAGGGACACCTGTTCCGCAAGATGAATTACCTCAAGCACCGCGCCGGTGTCTTGCGGGACGAATTGGTCGCCAGCGGTCAGAGCAACAGCGAAACGATGGACAAGATCCAGTCGCTCTACGAGGACGCGGTTCGTGTGAAGAACAAGATCGTGCAAGCGAACCTGCGTTTGGTGGTTTCGATCGCGAAGCGTCACGTCGCCAGCAGCGAAGATTTCTTCTCGCTGATCAGTGACGGGAACATGTCGTTGATCCGCGCCGTTGAGAAGTTCGACTACTCACGCGGTAACAAGTTCAGCACGTACGCGACCTGGGCGATCATGAAGAACTTCGCTCGGACGATCCCGAAAGAGTTCCGTCACCGCGATCGGTTCCGCACCAGTGGCGAAGAGGTATTCGTCGGTCATCAAGATGAACGTCTCGACCCGTACACCGAGGAAACCGTACAGCGACAACGTCAACGCGAGTTGGCCCGGATCCTCGATCGTCTCGACGAGCGTGAGCAGAAGATCATTTCGGCACGTTTTGGTTTGCAACGCGGTGCCGAACCGCTGACGCTCAAGGAAGTCGGGGCCGAGATGGGCGTTACGAAAGAACGCGTTCGTCAGTTGGAAGCTCGTGCATTGAGCAAACTCCGTGACGCCGCTCGTGAAGCCAAAATCGACGTCGAACTCGGAGCGGGCTAACGGTCTCCCTGCCGTATTGGGCGACTCGTTGGCGTTCTGCGGATTGATTGTCGCGGGCGAGTAACGATCGATTTCGCCTAGGCCCCGCAGAGTCCGTCAAGTGCCCTGTTGGTCGCATTTTATGCAGTTTTGAGAGGCAGTTCGTGTTGAGAACACACGTGCTGCCTTTTTCGTTTTCTGTCTTGGTGCCATTTCGATGATCTGCTAATTTCGGATTCCTCGTCGGGGGCACCAGGAAGGTTCACCTATCCGACGAGAGAAACCTTATTGCACCGGAAGGGAGTCCGACGTGGAACACACAAAACAAGCGACCAAAACCGCCCATATCCGCTGGATGATCCGTCGTGACATGCCGGACGTGTTGGGCATCGAAAGTGATTGTTTCGAGTTTTCATGGACCGAAGACGATTTCATTCGCTGCCTTCGCCAACGCAATTGCATCGGAATGGTCGCCGAGTGCGATGACCGCGTCGTCGGCTTCATGATCTATGAGCTGCACAAGAATCGATTGCACATCTTGAACTTTGCTGTCCACAGCGAATACCGTCGCCAAGGCATCGGCAATGTCATGATGCAAAAGCTGTTGGGCAAACTTTCGCAAGAACGCCGCAACCGCATCATGCTCGAAGTTCGCGAGACGAACCTCGAGGCTCAATTGTTCTTCAAGAATCTCGGTTTCAAAGCGATCTCGGTCCTTCGCGATTTCTACGACGATGCCACCGAAGACGCTTACCTGATGCAGTATCGTTATCAGCCGACTGCCGAAGAATTGGCGCAACCGCACAACCGAATCACTCGCATGGCAGGCTAAAGCGAGTTTCGAATTGATGTTGCCGATGTCGCGAGACTTCGGCGGCCTGCACTCTGGCGAATCCAGCCACAGGAATCAAGCACGGCAAACTTCCAAGCGATCTAGTCGTGCGTCAAAGTCTCGTTTTCGGGTAGCGAAACCCGCCAAGACTTTCTGGAGGGCTCGTGAATCACCGAAAGTCTTGGCGACTTTCGCTACGGCCTCGAACCCCCGTTCTTGATCGTGACGCATCAATAGTTGTTTCTGTCAGCTCTCTTTTCAGGTAGCGGGTCTTGTGAAAGATCCTGCTGCATGAGGATCATTCACAAGATCCACCACGGCCGGATCGAAAACCAAGCTGCGACGGAATACTAGAAAGACACGAACTCAGACGACATGAGTTTGGTGAAAAAACGGCGACATGATCGCGAACGGTGTTCGCCTCCATTCACCGTCCTTCCATTTGCAATCATCGAAGACCCTCCTCGACGAGATCGACGGAGGGTTTTTTGATGCGCGGGCGGCAATTCGGTTGGAATTCCCAAAACAGATGGCGGAAGGATTACACTGATCCGGAAATTCCCTTCCCCTCCTCGAGAGAGCCCCGCCGATGAATCGCACCGTGTGCCCTGCCTTCCTAGTATCCGTTTGTTTCTTCTTGGCAGGGACTGTGGCTAGCGGCCAAACTGTCGATGTCTGGTTTGGGACATCAACGGGACGCAACAGTGAGAGTCGCGGGATCTATCACGCGACCTTCGACATGGAGACCGGAAAGCTCAGCCGGGCGACGCTCGCCGCCGAGACCCGGAGTCCCGGTTTCCTCGCCATGCATCCCAACGGAAAGGTTCTCTACGCGACCGGCAGTCCCGCGTCCGCAAACTCGACGTCGAACGATAACGTTTCTGCGTTTCGAATCACGGGACCGGTCGGGAAGGCGAAGTTGGAATACATCAACTCGGCTCCGACCGGCGATGGTGGAGCGGCGCATGTCTCAACAGACCGAGACGGCAAAGTATTGATGTCGGCCCAATACGGAGGCGGTTCGACGACCTTGTATCAGCTCGCGGAAGACGGATCGGTCAAACACGTCGAAGTGAAAGAGCATTCCGAACTATTGCCCAAAGCCGGATCGGGTGTTGTCCCCAAACGACAAGACCATCCGCATGCTCACTGGACGGGGACCTCGCCGGATAATCGTTTTGCATTTGTGCCGGACCTTGGAATGGATCGGGTCGTGATTTGGAAGCTCGACACTGAGACGCCAGCGTTGACCCCTCACGGTTTCGGTGTTTGTCCTCCGGGCGGTGGACCGCGGCACATGAAGTTCAGCCCAGACGGATCGCGTGTCTATGTGCTCAATGAGTTGGCATTGTCGCTCACCGCGTTCGACTACGACGCGGAAAAGGGAGTGATGACACCGGGACAGACGATTCGCACACTATCGGAAGTGGTGAAAGCGAAAGAGACGTTCAACAGCGCGTCGGAAATCCGTGTGCATCCTTCGGGACGTTTCATTTATACCGCGAACCGCGGCAACGATAGCATCAGTGCATTCCGCGTCGATGACAACGGTGTGATGTGGCTGATCGAGGTCGAGCCGATTCGGGGTGCGTGGCCACGTAACTTTGGCATGGATCCGAGCGGTCGTTGGCTGATCGTCGCCGGCCAACAGAGCAATACTGCGACCGTCTTTGCGATCGACCAAGAAACCGGGGAATTGCAATTCATTCGCGAGACGGTAGCGGTTCCTTCGTCGATCTGTGTGCTCTTCGGAACACCCAACAATTAACCGTTGTTATAGAGCTTCGCCCGCGTTCAGGCGTCTGGCGTGGGCGATTCTTCTTGGAACCAACTTGCGTACATCATGTAGTTGTTGGCGATCTTTTCGATCATTTCTTTCGCCTGCTCAGGATCGACGTCTTTGATCCGCCGAGCAGGAGTGCCTGCGTAGAGGCTGCCTGGTTCAACTTTGGTGCCTTGCAGTACGACCGAACCGGCACCGATGATCGATCCTTCACCGATGTGTGCGTGATCGAGAATGACCGAGTTGATCCCGATCAAACAATTTTGGTCGATGCGTGCGCCGTGTACACAGACGTTGTGTCCGATCGAAACGTTATCGGCGATCTCGATGACGGACTTTTGATACAGAGTATGGAGCACCGCACCGTCTTGAACGTTGACTCGGTTGCCGATGCGGATCGAGTTAACGTCCCCGCGGAGCACCGTGCTGAACCAGCACGAGCAATCATCGCCCATCACCACGTCACCAACGACAACGCTGTTATCAGCGAAGAAACAGTTCTCTCCGAACTGGGGAGTGAATCCGCGAACGGTTTTGATGATCGGCATGGAGCGACTCTCGGTCTGGTGAAGGGTTCGTATGAGTGACGCGTGGGGGCATTCACGCGCCACCGACGTTTCTAACGACTATGTGTCTAACTTCAATGCGGCGAACAACTGTCTCGCCCCTGCGGCGGGTGGCATTTCGCCCGCGAGCACCCGGTCCTCGACATCGTCGCAGATCTCTTGCACTCCGGGGTGTGTGTGCAACGTTTGGCGCAGTCGGTCTTCCACGATCGACCACAGCCAACGAAGGTTTTGCTGTTGTCGTCTTTGTTCGAACCGCTGGGTTTGTTTGTCACGGTGACAGCGAGTTTGGATGGCATTCCAAACGTCCTCGATGCCTTCCTTTTCCAACGCACTGCAGGTCAGGATCGCTGGTGGCGAGTCGTTTCCGCTGCCGGAGATCGAGTCCAACGCGTTGTGGTATTGCTGCGCCGCCAAGCGAGCGGGTTTCCGATTGGCACCGTCTGCTTTGTTGACCGCGATCACATCGATGAGTTCGAGCAAGCCGCGTTTGATCCCCTGCAGTTCATCGCCTGCCCCTGGCAACATGATTCCCAGGAAGCAATCGGTCATGTCGGCGACCATCGTTTCGCTTTGTCCGACGCCGACCGTTTCAACCAAGACGACGTCATAGCCAGCCGCTTCGGCAACCAGCATGATTTCGCGGGTCTTGTTCGCCACGCCGCCGAGCGTACCGGCCGACGGTGAGGGGCGAATGAACGCGTTGTCCTCGGCAGCCAACTTACCCATCCGGGTTTTGTCACCGAGGATACTGCCGCCGGTGATCCCGCTCGACGGATCAACCGCGAGGACGGCGACGCGCAGCCCTTTGGACACGAGCAACAATCCGAGTGCTTCGATAAAGGTACTCTTGCCGGCACCGGGAGCACCGGTGATTCCGACTCGCAGTCCGCCGCCGGTGTGCGGCATCAAGCGGGTCAGCAGTTCTTCGGCGATCGGGATGTGTCGTGGGCTGCTCGATTCGACGAGGGTGAATGCCCGCGCGAGCATCGATACGTTTTGGCCGCGGACGCCATCGAAATAGTCATCCGCGGTTAAGACTTTGCGACGGCTCATGCGGAGGCATCGTCGGATTCGATGCCGAGATCGAGCTCTTGGCTCAACCGTTTCAACAACGCTCCGGCGGCGTCACTGATGACCGTTCCCGGTCCGAACACCGCAGCGGCTCCGGCGTCATAGAGTGCCTGGTAATCCTGCGGTGGGATCACACCGCCGGCGACGATCATGATGTCTTCACGATCGAGTTTGGCCAGTTCTTCGCGGAGCTGCGGGACGAGGGTTAGGTGACCGGCGGCGAGTGAACTGACACCGACGATGTGCACGTCATTCTCGACAGCCTGTTTGGCGGTCTCGGCCGGCGTGCGGAACAGCGAACCGATGTCAACGTCGAACCCGAGGTCAGCGAACGCCGAGGCGATCACCTTCTGGCCACGGTCGTGTCCGTCTTGGCCCATTTTTGCCACGAGGATCCGTGGCCGTCGCCCTTCGGCTTTCTCAAACGCGGTGACGAGATCTTGAACAGCTTGCACCGATGAGTTTCCTTCCGTTTCGCTAGCGTAAACACCTCGGACGGCTTGAACGGGAGCTTCATAGCGTCCATACACCGTTTCGAGGGCGTCACTCATTTCGCCCACGGTGGCTTTCGCACGAGCGGCGGCGACAGCCACTTCGAGCAGGTTTTTGCTCGAGTCGTTCGCGGCCACCTTCAGTTCGGCGAGCCTTGCGTCGACTTCGTTTTGGTCGCGATCTTCACGCAGTCGTTTGAGGCTCGCAATTTGAGCTTCGCGGACGGCGGTGTTGTCAACCGAGAGCACCTTCAAGTCGTCTTCTTTGGCGAGCCGGTATTTGTTCATACCGATCACGGTTTGTTGTCCCGAATCGATGCGAGCCTGCGTGCGAGCGGCAGCTTCCTCGATCCGCATTTTCGGGATACCGGCTTGGATGGCTTTGGTCATCCCGCCGGCGGCATCAACCTCGGCGAGGTGTTCCCACGCCCGCTGAGCCAAATCGTGCGTCAGTTTCTCAACGTAGTAACTGCCTGCCCACGCGTCGACGACATCGCAGGTATCGGTTTCCTGTTGCAGGAACAACTGCGTGTTCCGAGCGATCCGTGCGGAGAAATCCGTCGGCAACGCGATCGCTTCGTCCAACGCGTTGGTGTGCAGCGATTGCGTGTGACCGTGAGTGGCCGCCATCGCTTCGACGCACGTGCGGATGACGTTGTTGTAAACGTCTTGAGCGACGAGGCTCCAACCGCTCGTTTGACTGTGGGTTCGCAGCGAGAGGCTCTTGGGTTGTTTCGGGTTGAACTGCTTGATCAGTTTGGCCCAAATCATACGTGCCGCTCGCAGTTTGGCGACTTCCATGAAGTAGTTCATTCCGATGCCCCAGAAGAAGGACAGTCGGGGGCAGAACGCGTCCACATCCAGGTTTGCCTTGATTCCGGTGCGAACGTATTCGAGGCCATCGGCGAGTGTGTATGCCAACTCCAAGTCAGCTGTCGCACCGGCTTCCTGCATGTGGTAGCCGCTGATGCTGATGCTGTTGAATCGAGGCATGCACCGGCTGGTGTAGTCAAAGATGTCCGCAATGATCCGAATGCTCGGCTCGGGTGGATAGATATAGGTGTTGCGAACCATGAACTCCTTCAGAATGTCATTCTGAATCGTTCCCGATAGCTGCTCCGGTGCAACGCCTTGTTCTTCCGCGGCGACGATGTACAACGCCATCACGGGGAGCACGGCACCGTTCATCGTCATCGACACGCTCATCTTGTCCAACGGAATACCGTCGAACAGGGTTCGCATGTCATAGATGCTGTCGATCGCGACACCCGCCATGCCGACGTCACCGGCCACCCGTGGGTGATCGGAGTCGTATCCTCGGTGGGTCGCCAAATCGAACGCGATCGACAAGCCCTTCTGTCCGGCGGACAGGTTGCGGCGGTAGAACGCGTTGGATTCTTTTGCGGTCGAGAACCCGGCATACTGTCGAACCGTCCATGGACGCATGACATACATCGTCGGATAGGGCCCACGCAGGAACGGGGCGAAACCCGGCATGGTTTCCAGGTGATCGACCCCGGACAAGTCCGCCGACGTGTAGAGCCCTTGGATTGGGATCTGTTCGTTCGTTTTCCAGTCCAGTCGCGATGGATCACCTCCGATCGCTTCGGCCCAATTTTCAGTAGTTGGTTTTGTCGCCGTTTCCGATTGCAGTGGCAGGTCGGCGAAGTTCGGCAATTTGGTGGCGTTGGTCGTATTCATGGCTAGAGTACCCCCTCTTGTGCTAGTAACTCGCGGAGCGTGCCGAGCACGTCGCACTTCATAAAGATAAATCGATCGACGCCGGCGTTTCGCCACGTCTCTTCATTGGCTCCGGGGAAGCCCGCCACAATGACCGTGCGTGCTCCGGCGTCTTTCAACGCCTTCGCGACCGGAGCGACCATGTCGGCATAAAGTTTGTCCGACGAACAGATCACCGCGATGTTGGCTTCGCTTTCTTTGAACGCCTTGACGGCCGCATCGGCGTCCGCACACGATTCACTCGCGATGGTGTCGAACCCACCTGCCTCGAAGAAGTTTTTCGAGTAAGTCGCACGCGCGGTGAAGTGAGCGACCGGTCCCATATTGGCTAAGAAGACATGCGGTCGGTGTCCCTCTTTCTCCGTCCATCGGTCGCTGGCGTCGCGAAGTTCTTCGAACGGTTGTGCAAACGCATGTGGTTCGATCGGTGCGATCGTAGTCGCCTCCTCCTCGAATCCGAGTGCGTTGGCGATTTGAGATATCGTCGCTCCCATGTCGGCGGCTTGGAACGCCATCTCGACACGCGAAGAAATACCCGCGAGCTGTTCCAACGCGACCCCAGATTTGTCTTGCTGGGCAATGCGTTTGGAAGCATTGCCGCGAAGAGCATTGAGGTCCGGCGGCTCACTTTCGACTCGCTGCTCGGTCAGGTTCGGGAACTCGCTGACCCCGGTGATGCCTTCTTTCCGTGAGGCGATGTCTTTCGCCCGTGGTGCGTAGGCGGTGTCGAGTTGTTCGCGAATATGATCGTTCATCAAGGCAGCTAGCATGCCCCCCTGGCGTTCGATTTCTTGGAACACCTCCCAACCTTTTTCGGCAACGTCTTTCGTCAGTTTTTCGAGGAACCAACTTCCTCCGGCCGGGTCGAGCACGCGGTGCAGGTGCGATTCCTCCTGCAAGACCAAGACGGTGTTTCGGGCAATCCGGCGGCTGAATTCATCTGGTAACTTTGCCGCGTGATCAAACGGCAGCGACGTGACCGCTTCGACACCTCCGACGATCGCTGCGAACATGGCAACACTGTTTCGCAGCAGGTTCACGTAAGGGTCACGCTGCGTCATCACGCGGTTGCTGGTTCGGGCGTGAATCCGCATGCCCACCGGTGGGCAACCGGACGCTTCGAGTACGCGGGCCCACAGTTGGCGGGCGGCGCGGATCTTGGCGATCGCTAAAAAGTGGTGTGTCCCTATGCTCATGCGGAAGTGAATCTGCCGCACCGCGTCTTCGATCGGCATGCCCGCTGCGGTCATCGCTCGCAGGTATTCCACCGCGGTCGACATCGCCATCGCAACGTCCTGAGCAGCGGTCGCACCGGAGTCGTGATACGGCGAGGTGTCGACCGACACGGCGGTCGCTTTGGGGTAGTTCTGTGCTGTCCAGTTCGCCAACTCCGCCATGTCGGCGAGTGCTTGCTCGGGGGCAACCTGCAGTTCCCCTTCACGTGCGAGCGTTGCGAGCGGATCGGCGTTGAAGCAACCGCGTGCGGCGTCGTCGGCGATGCCCCGTTTCTTCCAAACCGCAGCGAGAGTCGCCGCACCGGGAAGGAAAGCACCGCCGGCATCAACCGTCACGTCGAGCAGGTTCATGTGAACGCCCGCTAGGACAGCGTCGAGGTCATCGGCGCCGCAAACCATCACTCCGTCCTGGCCACCGAGATGACCGTATTGTGGATCATCGACGCCAAAACCATGTCGAGCCGCGGTGTCAAAACGCAGTGCCAACGAAGTCACGCCGCCGGCGAGGTCACCGAGAATCGCTTCGTTGCTCTTTTCGATATCCGGATGAGCATGCTCCTGCCGCAGATCCATGCCACACATGACCGGACCCTGCGGATGCGAACCGCGAATGAACGGTGCAAAGCCCGGCATCCCCGCCGAGTCTTCGCCCAAATCGTCACGCAGCGTGTACACCGGCTGGATCTCGATGCCTTCGTACGTATGCGAAACTAATTTGCGTTCGAATGGGGCACCCTTGAGGTCGGCCTCGACGGTGGAACGCCATGTGTCGTAATCAACCGGCGGAAAGTCATCCGCGATGGTCAGTTCAGGAATCGTTGACATGCTAATCTCTCTCGTTGGAGCGTGCTTTACTGCTATGGATTCTTATCGATTGATGAGAGGTCGGTTCAACTGTTTATTGAGGTGGTTGGCATAACTCGGTCAAAACGCCGCAGCTACTCTTGGGGTGAATGAATGCGATCTTCATGTGGTGAGCCCCCGGACGTGGAGTTTCATCAATCATTCGCAAACCCTCGTCCTTCAATTCAGCGATCCGTGCAGGAAGGTCATCGACGGTGAACGCCATGTGGTGCATGCCTTCGCCACGTTTCTCGATGAACTTCGCGATCGGGCTGTCGGAGGCGGTCGGTTCGAGCAGTTCCAATCGAACGTCGTTAATCTTGTAGAACGCGACCCGCACTTTTTGGCTGGGGACTTCTTCGACACCTTCGAATTCGGCGCCCAACGAATCCGCGTAGAAGGACTTTTGGTCATCGAGTGACCGCACGGCGATTCCGATGTGGTTAAGTGATTTTACCGGTTGCATGAGCCTTTTCCTTTTGGCGGTGAGAAGTAATCTCTCGCACGCATCGGTGCGTTGAGTGTGAGGTCATTCTGGACGTCGGCGCCGGGGTGTAAAGGCAATGCGTCAAAGTGAAGCGCATTATCAATATCAAAAAGGAGTAGAAGCTCGACCGGCGTGTAGGCCACAGACACCCGATCCGTGGAAGCCGTCTGCACTCGCTAGCTGCGCGGCAACTCGCTTGCTTGGCGAACTCGAACGGAAACGGATTGAGTCATCATTCTATGAGAAGTCCGTGCACCAAAGTTGGGCGAGGTGGGACATCTTTCGTTAGGCTTCATCAAAAATTGTTGCAGTCGACCCCTGCCTGCGCTTCCGCAACGGACGGCACCGCACCGTGAATGGGCTTTCGCGAGTGGTAGGCCTTTGGTGTTCTGCCTGATTCCGGGAGGGGGCGGCGTCTGGATTCGCCATTTCCCGAATCGTCCGCTTCCCGAAACGCCGGCTTCCTGAATCGTTCGCTTCCTGAATCGTTCGTTGCTCCTTGCGTTTCCGCGGCGTCTTGTCCTAAGCTGCACGGCCCTTTCACAACGCCCACACGAAATCCCTCTAGATCAAACCGCATGTCTTCTGAGTTGTCTGACACTTGTTTGAAAATCGCTACCGCTGCCAAGGCTGCTTCCCGCGAGCTAGCTTCGCTTGACACATCGATCAAAGACCGTTGGTTGCTCGAATCGGCCGACGCGTTGGTCGCCGCAACCGCAGAGATTCTCGCCGCCAATGAAAAGGACTTGGCCGCCGCACCGGGGTATGGACTGACCGACGCGAGCGTGGACCGGCTGCGGCTCGATCCGAGCCGGATTGAGGGCATTGCCACCGGTTTGCGAGAAATTGCCGCGTTGAAAGACCCGATCGGCGAAGTCCTCGACGGATTCACGCGGCCGGGCGGGTTGCGAATCGAGAAACGACGGGTGCCACTCGGCGTCGTATTCTTTATCTACGAAAGTCGCCCCAATGTAACCGCTGACGCTGCAGGTATTTGCGTCAAGAGCGGCAATGCCGTGATTCTCCGCGGCGGTAAGGAGGCGATGCACAGCAGCCAGGCGATTGTCAAAATACTCGGTGAAGTCGCGGCCAAAGTCGGCGTTCCGGAAAACGCCGTGCAATTGGTCGGCACCACCGACCGTGCCGCCGTCGGCGAATTCCTGAAAATGAACGAATTGATTGACGTCACGATCCCACGTGGCGGCGAAGGCCTGATTCGCCGCGTCGCGGCCGAGGCCACCATGCCGGTGATCAAGCACTACGACGGCAATTGCCACGTCTATGTGGATGCCAATGCCGATGTGGCGATGGCGGTCGACGTGATCGAAAACTCGAAGTGCCAGCGTCAGGGGGTTTGCAACGCCTGCGAATCGTTGCTGATTCACGAGAGCATTCTCGCCGAAGCATTGCCCGCGATCGGCGAGCGGTTGGCCTCACGTGGGATCGAAATGAGGGCTGATGAGCGAGCGGCCGCTCATCTTCCAGGTGCGATTCCTGCGACCGAAGAGGACTTTGGCACCGAATTTCTCGGCCCCGCGATCAGCATCGCGGTCGTCGATTCGCTCGAACAGGCTGCCGATCACATCGCCCGATATGGCTCGGGGCACACCGAAGCGATCATCACCCGCGACATCGCGACGGCCGAACGTTTCACGGATTTGGTCGACAGTTCTGCGGTGATGGTCAACGCCAGTACGCGGTTCAACGACGGCGGAATGTTCGGTTTAGGGGCCGAAATCGGAATTTCCACCGATAAGTTCCACGCTCGTGGGCCATGCGGGTTGCGAGAATTGACCAGCTACAAGTACATCGTACGTGGGAACGGTCATTTGCGAAGCTGAGGTTTTTTTAGTCCGACGAGTCACTGAGCCAAAACCAAGTCGAAAATCTGCTCAAGGCGATGGAAACGGCCAATCTGGACGAGGAAGCGTCCCCGGCCGCTCCCGAATCGGACGAAAAATCCGCCGAGGCCGCTGCTGCGCCCGTGGAAGAGACCGAGGCGGAAGCCTCTCCGGCACAACCCGAGGCCGCCGAAGATGATCGCGGTCCGATGATCTCGGGCACCAAAGCACGGGCTCCCGAGGGGAAACCGTATTCGCCTGGAGTGCTCCCCGGTGCCCGCATCACCGCCTACGACTTCAAACGCCCCGAACGCGTCGGTAAAGACCAAATGCGGGCGATGCAGTCGCTCCATGAGTCGATCGCTCGTAATTTTGGCGCGTCGATCTCGGGGCTGTTGCGGACAATGCTCGAGGTGAAACTCCTCAGTGTGGATCAGCTGACTTACAGCGAGTTCGTCTTTTCGCTGGATAACCCCAGTTGTTTCAACATTATCCAACCGGCACCTTTGGAAGGTCACTGGGTGCTCGACATCGCACCGTCGTTGGCTTTCGCGATTATCGATCGGATGCTCGGCGGCGACCCCGTTCCGGGCGAAACGATCCGGCGTCCGTTGACGGAAATCGAAACCCGGTTGATGTGCCGCGTCGTCGAGTTGTTTCTCGAACAAATCGTCCCGGCCTGGGAAAACGTGATCAAACTCGAGCCGGTGATCGAATCCACCGAGAGCAACCCACAGCTCGCCCAGATCGTTCCACCGAACGAGGTCGCGATTTTGATCGGTTTCGAGGTGTTGCTTGGCAAAAACCGCGGAATGATGAATCTGTGTATCCCGTTCAATACGATCGAGAAATACAACGCCAAACTTTCTCGAAACGGATGGGTCGGTTACGGAAAGAGCAAACCCACCGACTCGACTCGACAGAAGATCACCGACAGCATCGATTCCGCGGCGGTCGACGTAGTGGTCACGCTCGCACGAAGCCGAATCAAGACGAGTGATCTGCTCGATCTGTCGGTTGGCGACATCATCACGACCGAACAAGAAGTCGGACAGTCTCTCGAAGTTTCGATCCAAGACGTGCCGAAGTTCCACGCCTCCGCGGGAGCCTACAAAGGCAAGAAAGCTGTCCAGATTCAATCGATGATGGAAAGTCGGCGTCGAACCAACGACGCCGAAGTTGATCCTCAAGCGGCCGATTCGGATGCACCGACCGAGGCGTCGGAAGAGGAGCAACCCGCCGAAGACAATCCGGCCGAGCAAGCACTCGCAAACGCTGAAAAACTGCTGGCCGCAGCGGAAAAACGCTAGAGCGTTTTGAAATTCTGCGTGTCTGATCGCTGTGGCGGAATTCGCCGGAATTCAGGCCACCGAAGTTTGGCGACATCGACTGCATCCTTGTTAGAGGCGGCCTCTCACGGCGAAAGCTGCCGGCGTCAACCGAGTTTTCCTCGCGATTCATCTTGCGTGGTGCTGCCGGAAATTCTTATAGCTGGAACAACGGTCGACGGCTCTTAGGCGTGCTCGTCACCGGCTATTCGACGCCGTTCCTCTTGCACTACGAACACAACATGCGACGCAATCCAACACCTCTCGCACCGCCTTCAGTGTTGTTATGGGGGAGAGCCGGAATGACTGCGATTCTCGCCCTCGCGTTTTTGCTTCTTGCCGACGTCGTTTCCGCACAAGGGATGGCGCTCCCTTCGAGTTCCGTCTCGCGGTCGCAACCTCCGTCGACTCAGTCGCAAGGTGGTTTCGTGCCACGCGCCGCGGATACCCCGCCGAGTCTTCAGGCGGCGCCCAACCAAAACAATTCGAACGTCGGCGCGGGCGGACAGCTTAGCTCCGGCGGGCAACTCCCGCGTGGTGCCGGCCAAGAACACCGCGTTTACGACCTTCGGCCCTACACCGGTTACCTGACGACGCACGACCGACCGCATCAGGCCGTTGTCGATTGGATCGTTCGCGAAACCGGGACCGACGTTTGGCATACCGAGCCGTTCGGTTTCATGAGTGCCGATCGTGACGGACTCACCGTTTACCATACCAATGAAATGCATCAGGTCATTGCCGGTATCGTCGATCGATTTGTCGCCGGCGACAAGGATCCGCAGGTGATGAACCTAAAGGTCATGACGGTCGGCAATCCGAACTGGCGATCGCGTGCTCACACGCTGATGCAACACGTCAACGTGCAGTCGCCCGGCATTCAAGCATGGTTGTTGACCAAAGAGAACGCCGCTCTTGTGATGAACCTGCTGCGACAACGCACCGACGTCCGACAAGTCCAGGCGGTTGACCTGATCATGCACAACGGACAAACCGAGAAACTCGCGAGCACCCGCGGTCGCAACTATGTCATCAACGTCAAACCGTCGCCTGCGGGATGGCCACCGTACGAACCCGAAACCGGTGAAATCCAGGAAGGCTACCAACTCGAACTCAGCCCGCTGCTGAGCGTCGATGGTCGGACGCTCGATTGCGTCATCAACGCGAACATCGATCAAGTTGACAAGTTCGTGCCCGTTGAACTCGACTTGCCGTTGCCGAACCAACAAGTTCACCGTACCAAGATCGAAGTCCCACAATTGGTCAGCTGGCGTTTGCACGAACGATTCCGTTGGCCTTCGGACATGGTGCTGTTGCTTTCGTGCGGAGTCGTCGCGAGCCCAGATCGGACTCAGTCTGCAGTGCCGTTCCTCGACTTCGGAGCGATCACGGGAACCACCGCTGGTCGTGCTGACGCGTTGATGTTTGTCGAGTTCCGCGGCAAGGCGTCACAAAACCTGACGCAGGCCCCGCTCGTCCCACAGGTCAGCAGCCGCGTTTCGGCACCCAACCGCGGACGCTATTAAGCCGTTCGCGAGCAAGCTGGTCTACTCGGCGCCCGAGCTCGAACACGGCCCGTTTTCAAAACGCTCTCGAATTCCGACGCAGCTCGGTCTTCGGGTAGGCGGTATTGGATCTTGTGAAAGATCCCCATGCAGCAGGATTTTTCACGAGATCCACTACCCGAAAAGAACGTTGACACAAACCAATCGTTTTGAATGGTCTGCTCGTTGGGACCGCAGGATGTGCGCATCCGTTCCGGGCAGACCGATCCACATAACGTTCACCATGTTGCGCCGGCAACATATCTCTAGTATTCCACTGCAGCGTGGCTTTCGGGTGGAATCGTAGTGGATGACGCAAGGAATCTCCTTGCGTGACTAGCGCGTCAAGGACTCGTCGCCTCGTCCACTACCCGAAAATCAAGTTGACGTGAAGTACTAGATGACACTTGGCGTCGTAACGTTGGCGTACTGGGCCGGCTAGCCTTGCTCTGGCCCAACGTCATCGCCCGGTATCGGGACTCGGTTTTTAGGTGCGTGACACGTTGCCTTTACGATGCCACTGTCTTATTCGAACGTCGGGTAGTGTGATTACTGACCCTCTTTGGGGGTTCGGGGAAAGACGATTGGCCTACGAGGATAGGGGGAATGGGGCGAGTGGCGTTTTCCTCTTGCAATGGTTGACCGGAGATTGGTATGTCAGCGGTGTTGAGGTCTGACCTCGACCGTTCAGTCGCACTGAGAGATTTCAACTCTCGTGCGGCGGATCGCCTTCCAAACATTCCCTCCTTTCCGAATTGTGAGCCGACAGCGTTCACGCTGGTGTTGTGTGTTCGAGTAATCCGTCACAGCCGATTTTCACATCTACCATGTTATCCGGATTCGCTCCGGTTTATGCGGCCTTGCCGTGTTTGCTGCTCATGTGCCTGATCGGGTGTGGAACAACCCGAGACCACCAGGCCACCGAACAATTGCTCTTGTCGGACGCCGTCGATCGCAGTGTCTCGACCATTGATTTTCGACCGCTCAGCGGTGAGAAGGTGTTCCTAGACACCAGCTATCTGCGGTCGGTCAAAAGTGATTCCTTTGTCAACGCAGACTACGTCACCAGCGCCCTGCGGCAGCAGATCATGGCTGCCGGTTGTTTGATGCAGGACAGCAGCAAGGACGCGGACATTGTCATCGAGGCACGCATCGGAACACTCGGTGCCGACGATCATCGTGTGACGTTCGGTGTTCCCGAGAACAACATGATCGGATCCGCAGCGACACTGCTGCCTGGGGCTCCATCGGTACCGCAGGTGCCCGAGATCGCGCTCGCTCGGAGAGACGCACGCGAAGGAGCGGCGAAGATCGCAGCGTTTGCTTACGACCGCGAAACCCGCAAAGCGATTTGGCAATCCGGAATCAGCCAATCACGCTCGACCGCGCGAGACACATGGGTGATGGGTGTCGGGCCGTTCCAAGCCGGTTCGATCCGATCCGAAACACGTCTCGCGGGGAGCAGCCTGAGGAAGTTCGGCCGTCGAAACACGGGGTCGCCCCCAAATTCATTTGACCGTCCGCCCGTCGACTACACAGCCGAAACACGATTCGACGAAGGTTGGCCGGTTCTCGAAAACGAGTTGGGCGACGGCCGCGGAATGATACCGGGCACCGGTTTGGTACCGGGTGACGAGTTGCCGCCGATGATTGCTCGAGAGATTGACCTCGAATCTGAAACCACGAAGCGATAGCCGGCACGAGGCCGTGGGTAGGTAACCACAGCGAAGCGATTCGTAGCCGAGGAGCGGCCACGTTTCTTTCAAACATGCCGCCGTTATTGCCACTGGCTCACGGCGGCTTGGAACAGTTCTAGGCGTCTTCGGACGAAGCTGTGGTCTTTTGGTATCCCAAGGAACGCAGAACAACCAACATCTCATCGCAGGTGATGTATCGACGATGGTGTTTGAGTTTGTACGCGTCGATCGCCGACGCCAACTCGCGTCCTTCGGCGGAAAGTCCTGAGTGGCTGCTGCCGAACTGACGGCGTTCCACTCCGGTGCGTCCGCGCTGTCCCGATCGATCGGAAGAGCGGCGATCTTTCAATGATCCGCGCGAGCCATCTGATTCGGCGCTCTGCGTCGATGACGGGATGGTGGGTAACAATCCCATCGAAGCAGCTGTGGCTCGGTCGTGTGCAAACTCTGACGACGAGCTCAAACCGGAACCGGATCCGGACGAGTTGGGGAAGTCAGAAAAAGCAGGAGAGAGTGTCATAAAACAAGGATCCTTATCTGAAGCGAGAGTTCGTTTCCTCGAAACGAACGACGCTGCGTGGCGGTTAGTGGTTTGCACAACAGACGGACGCATTCCGAAACGCGACCGGCCCACCGCGCCAGCAAACCGTTCACGTCAACACTAGGTCAGAATCGTTTGCGGCGTCGGGCATTTTCCCGATTGCGAGCCAGATTCCGCTGCGGTTTGCGAGGGTCATCACGTCTACATCGAGATCAACGAGGCCACAGCCCGGTCAATTCAGGCCGCGGTTTCAATTTTCACCCCTCCTGAAATCGTCGGTTTTCACCCATCCGCAGGCACGGTCGCAGCTCCCTGCTAGGTTCCGAGCTGACAATTTGCCGCACCAAACTGCATCGGGGCTAACCATTCAGGGGGGTGGCTGGGCAAGATCGTCAAACGGAAAACTGACAATGTTTTTGTATTACGAATGATCGCAGGGAGACTGATCGTGGTGGGGGATTCTCCCCCCGGGAAAGAGATGGCGAGCAGCATGTTTACCAAACGAGGGGTGTGATGGCTGGCCGTCATTTTGTGCTCGGAAACGGCATCATCATGTTGATGTCAGCGCACGCCGGATTTTGTTGCAATGGTGTGCTGTTTTGCGTTACTATCGTTTTGCGTTGCTGAAAGCAACTTTCAGAAAACTGAATTGTTCGGGAACGCATGGTCCGGTTGAATGGGGCGTCCAGTTGAATTGTCTGGACGCCGACCACGCAACTTTGCTGGCACTGCCAATACCGATGGAGATCCCAACCATGAGCGCAGACTGGTTCTACATGAGCAGCGGATGGTTTCACAAAGCAAAACGGGTGGGACCCATCAGTGAACGTGATCTTCTTCAGCGGATCGACGCAGGGAAGATTCAGCCCGAGACGTTGGTGCAGAGTCGCAAAACGCGGGAACGTTGGGTGCCGATGAGTACGGTTGGTCCCGCGATGGCCCGCTGGCTCAAGGCCAACCCGAACGCCCAGGATCAGGTGAACTGAGCCCTGGCACTTCCTCCCCGGCCCCATCGATTTCTCAGTCCCCATCGATTGCACAGTCTCCATCGATTGCACAGTCCCTCTCAATTTCCCAGTTTCCGTCAATTTCTCAGTCTCTATCAATCGGCTGGATTCGATGGGACGTCGACACCGCACGTCTCTTTCCGCTCGCGTGCCCTGTTTTTGGCACTCCAATCGCGTTGGTTGTCAATTACAACGCTCTTCCAGGGCGAGTGCAGCGGATTGCTGTAGCGTTTTGCAACAGGTGTTGCAAAATGCTACATCCTACAACCGGAACCCCAATCTGCCCTCGCCCGCCTGGAACGAGGGTTTTTTCGTGGAATCTGAGTTTTCGACAAATAAACTGAACCCGTTCCGCACGCTCTCACGCCACAACATGTCCTATAACGAGTGATTTGCATGAAATCGCGAGCGTATCGCTTCTCTTCTCTTTCCCATCTCGAGCCTCCGATGATGACGCCAAGTGCCGACATGGCCCCAATTGACAAACACCGCCAACGAAGTCGTTGGCGAATCGCAAACTTTGCATCGCTGCTGCTGGCATGCTTTGCCAGTGTGTTCTCCCTGACCACGGTTGATGTTGCGGTCGGGCATGCCGACGACGCTTCATCGGCTTCGTTGTCGGGCGAAACTTCGGCTCGGATCGTCAGCTACTCGCTCAACGAGGACGATGCCCCGGCGGTTGCGGTCTCGGTTCAGCCTGGTGCTGACGATGCGATTATGGCTGCGGTTTCGAACCGACCGACCGACGTGGTCGTCGTTGTTGATACTTCGGCGAGTCAAGTTGGTGCCTTCCGCACCGATTCAATGACCGCGGTGAAGATGTTGTTGCGTCGACTCGACAGCGAGAACACTCGCGTGCGTTTGTTCGCCGCCGATGTCGAATCGCTGCCTCTGACGAACGAGTTCACTCCTGCGTTGGCGAAACCGGTCATCCAAGCGGTTCGACAGCTCGATCGCCGGTTGCCACTGGGGAACACCAATCTGGTTAAGATCCTCGACCAGGCGCGACAGCCTTTGGCAAATAGGGACAAACAACACGCTCGTTCGATCGTTTATATCGGCGACGGCACTTCGCTCGACGCGATCCAAAACGAAGTTCGCTTTGAACAACTCGTTGATTCCCTTCGGGCGGACCGAATCAGTGTTCACTCGATTGCGATTGGCCCGACGAAGAACCTCGAAACGATCGCAATTTTGGCGAACCAAACCGGTGGAGTTCTGGGCGTAGTCGGCGACGATGCGACCGTGGGTGGTCCAGCGGTGATCGCCAAAGGCGTTGCGGACTCGGCGAAGATGAGCCCGATTTGGATCGACACCGTGGCAGACGCCAGCGGGAGTTCGGATTCGGTGACTTGGGTTCACGGCGATCGCCTACCGCCTTTGCGACTCGATCGCGATTCGATTTTGATCGGCAGCGTTTCGGCACCGAGCGAAGAGTTGACGCTAACGATCCAAGGCAACGTCGCTGGCAAAGCGATCACGTTGGGGCTCACCGGTGAGATCGAAGACAGTCACCCGGACATGGCTTTCCTGCCCGGTTTGATTTCCGAGCACAGTGATAGCCGCGGGTTGTTGCTGCCGACCGCTGGTTCACCGATGCTGCGACAAACGGCTCAAATGCTTGCTCATCGCGCCGAGGCGTTGGCCGAGGCAGGCAGCA
>NZ_ANOH01000300.1 GCF_000346505.1 Aporhodopirellula sallentina SM41 | reverse complement strand
CCCGTTAGCGGACATAAACAAAATGGAGTTCGACGCTTTCCGCCGATTCGTCGAGTCCAACATCGACTGGTTTCGCGGGCGTCTCCCGGAATCCGAAGCTTCACTTGCGGCCTACGAATCCAGCCTTGGTTCCCGCTTCCCGACGTCAATCAAATGGTTGCTCTCAACGCACGGCTATTGGCACGCGACAGGTATTCCGAATCTCCGCGAGTCCGTGACCCTCACACTAGAATTGCGGCGTTCAATCGCGTTGCCCAACAATTTCGTTGTGCTTGCTGACCACGGCGATGGTGGCGTAATCGTTCTCGATTCGTCGCTGCCAACGGTCGGTGACGAGTTCACTATCCATGACGTTGATGCCGCAGCATTGCACGAACTAGATTCGCAACCGTTCATACCAGACATTGTCTATGATTCATTCGGTCGCTATGTCGAATCCGTACTAGATTCCCAACGGTCGACGATTGACCCGTCGGATGTTGCATACGATCCGATTGCGTTTCGCGATTGACACGTTCACGGCGATTCAATGTCCGCTAACGTGGTTTTTACGCTGAGGCCTTCGGCACACCTTCGTCCTTTGGCAACGAGCGTTGGCCTTGGTACAATTTCCGTAGTTCAGGCATCGTTCGCTTCGTTAAGGGCGGTGTCGTAAAAACCTTCCGTTGTGCGACCTACCGACAATGAAACCTATCTATTGCCGTCTGTTGCTTGGCTTGGCGGTTCTTGGCTGCATCGGCGTAAGTATTTACTCCAGCCTTCTCCACATGTCCCACTTAGCGTCTTTCGGTATTTCTTCAGAAATTCGTGACGAAACCGTTTCCATCGAACGCCGCCTAGAGATTGCCCAAGGCATCGACAACGTAAACACGATTCAAATGACACTTGCGAACGTGTCATGGTGGCTTGCGCTGGTAACGGGCTTGTTGGTTGCGGCGGTTGCACTCTGGGGTTTTCGCCGCCTGCCCACGGATTAACCGGTCGCCTAACATGGTTTTTACGCTAGGCCTTCGGCACACCGCTGTCGTTTGACGACGTGGGCTGGCCTTGGTACAATTTCGAGTAGTTCAGGCATTGTTCGCTTCGTTCAGGGCGGTGTCGTAGCCCCCTGCCTTCTTCGCCCCTGCTCGAATGACCAGCGACCATTTCGTTGACCACCAGCTACTTGCGTTGTGGGCCGCGGATTGTGCTGAGCATGTAATCGCGATCTTCACTGCCGCTGAGTCTGATGACGCGCGGCCGCACGATGCTATCGCTGCAGCTCGCGATTGGGTCAGCGGCAAGCTACCAATGGTTGATGCCCGATCCGCGGCCTTCGCTGCACACGCCGCAGCGCGAGACACCGAAAGTCAACTTGCCTGCTTTGCCGCACGTGCAGCAGGGCACGCAGCAGCAACGGCTCACGTCGCAGATCACGCACAGCATGCTGCCGCTTACGCGATCAAGGCGGCTGCCGACCCGGACACTGAACGCGTCTGGCAGCGACAGCAGCTTGCACCGCACCTCCAACCACAGCTCTTCCCAGAGTTACGGGATGGATAACATGTTTTTTCGCCAAGGCCTTCGACACACCCTACAACTTTCGCGACGCAAGCTGGCCTAGGTACAATTTCACACGGTTCAGACGCCGTTCGCTTCGTTTGGGGCGGTTTCGTAAACGCTTCCGATGTCCGCTCGAACCTTTTGCCGTTCGCGGTGTCCTGCTCTTGCGCAACCATCACCTGAGCTAGACCGATGATCTCCTTCTACGTGCCCTCTGACGAATACGGATTCCTTTGTAACTTCTCCGCACACGGTTTCATACTTGATGGCCGATACTGGCCCACGGTAGAACACTACTTCCAGTCGCAGAAGTTCGCGGGCACTGAACACGAAGAACGGGTTCGGGTCTCACACACACCGAAGGAAGCGAAGAACCTAGGTCAATCACGCAAGCTTCCGTTGCGGCCAGACTGGGAGGACGTCAAGGTCGACGTGATGCGCGACGCGTTGATGGCCAAATTCACGACCCATGCTGACCTTCGTGATGCACTGCTAGCAACTGGCAACGAAGAGCTAGTTGAGAACGCACCCACCGACTATTTTTGGGGCTGCGGGAAACTTGGTAGTGGGCAGAACATGCTTGGTAAACTTCTGATGGCGACACGTCAGGCACTGCGTGATGAAGAAACTGAATCGGCTGCCAATGCCGGATAACTTTTTTACGCTAGGGCCATTCGGGCACACCTACCAAATATTTCGACGCGGACTGGCATGGTAGGATTTCCTGTAGCGTTGGGTTGCAGTTCGAAAACAATCGATTGGTGAGCTACCGATATGCCACTTCCGTCTGAAGAGCATTTTAGCGCAGATGGGGCGTTCATCCTCTCGGTCGATGCATTGGATGGTGACGACGTAGCGATTGGTTTCCGAAATTTTCCTTGGCACACCCATGCGGACATCTTGTCTTCAATGCGAAACACGCCCGAACCTCTAGCCGTACGAGCATTCGTTGACGAGATCCTCAACGACGCCGCCGTGATAGCGATGCGATACGTCGACAATATTGTGAGCGATGTTTGGGTGTCCGATGATCCACGCAGCGACCTTCGATATTGCCAATCGAACGAACGAATTGAATTCCGTTACTGGTCAGGCGCTCCGTTTTCGCCATCATCAACATAATGGCACCCTTCACGTACTTTACGTCATTACGCTTCTTTTTTGGATCACCATTGCCCATCGTTAACAAACCTTGCCCTTGCTCTTCTCCCCTGCAGTTCAGATGTCGCTCACTTCGTTGTGGGTGGTGTCGCTATTGCGTTTAGTACGTGACCTGCTGAGATCGATCACGGTGGCGATATCGTGACTTCATTCGTGTCCTAACTGAAGATTCTTTGAAATCAGAGGTGAGTTGAACACGAATTCTCTCTAATTTGCACTAATTTTTTGCGGCGATTGCTGGGCCAGCGAACACGGCTTTTGCGTTCAGGTCTTCTGAGCACTGTTCGTCCTTGGCAACGGGCATCAGTTCGGCCCCGTTCTCGGCAGTTCGGGCGTCGCTCTCTTCGACCTGGACGGTTTCGTAAATGTCTTTGTGTTACGTGAACTGTCGAGATCGACAACGCGGGCTACCTGGCGGATACCCTTGAGTGCTTTGATACTCGACGTGAGCAAAGCCATTTTTGCTGACCGCGTTTGATTTCAGGCCACCGAATTCCGGCGACATCGGTTAAGTCCTTTCTGAAAATCCTCTGAGCCATTCACATTGCGATCGTTGCTCTAAATGCCGTCGTGGGTGTCGAATCGCATCGTATGCTCGCTCAATGTGACGGGCGAGTGATTTGCCGTTATCAACAATGGTCGGCTGCCGCAATGTCTTGCTTTAGCGACAGTCCCACAAACTTCGCGAAGAGGATGAAATCTCCGCCCGCAGGATCGCTGACGTGGTTAAGTGTTGAAGATCCAAAAACAGTCAAGGGCGGTTGTGATTTGAACCAGGGGTCGGCGTCAATCATCCGACGGTACGTTCGCGAAGTAAGATGCGAGTGCATCGCGTTCGGATTTGCTGAGTTTGTCGGCAATGGGGTACATTAGCGTCGCCTTTGCACCGCCTCGGTTTTTCTTTGCGAACAGCTCGAGTTGGTTGCGTAGATACCATTTTGGTTGCCCCGCCAAGACTGGGTAATCGCCTCTTTTGGGGGAACCTTTCATTGCGTGGCAATCAACACAGGAAGGGATCTTGCGTTTCCGGTCGCCTTGAGTGGCAAGACGCTGACCGAGTTCGACGGAACTTTCATCGACGTCTTCCGTCGTTGCTGGCGGCGTTGGCTTCGCGTCAGCGTAGTAACTCGCAAAGGCTGCGATGTCCTCGTCGCTCATTCGGTGTGCGACGGGCATCATCACACCGCTCGCCCGTTCACCGCTTCGGTAAGCCCGCAAGGAGGCTATCAGGTAGTCGCGATTCAGCCCCTGCAAGACCGGTATGCGTTCACTTTCGCGGACACCGTCCTGGGCACCATGACAGGCGACACAGCGTGCAATCTCGCGAGTATCTTCGGGCAACTCCGCGACGACCCGATCCAGATACTCGTGATAGGACATATTCGTTGACTCACGGAGGAAGGCCACGACCGGCCAGATCTCGTCGTCTCGTTTCTGACTCGGCCAGGCCGGCATCCCTGCGAACTTGATTCCGTGTTTGATGATGTAGAACAGTTCACGATCTTCCATCTGCGAAATATTGTCTCTTAGTAGTGGTGGCGTTGGCGTCATGCCTCGTGCCACCGGTGGTTGCTGCCGTCCAGGGGCACCGTGACAGAATCGACAATTGGAATCATACGTTGCGGCCCCGAGAGTCAAAAACTCCGATCGTTCGAGATCGGGCACGTCCACGTCGCGAGCATGAAACGCGATCGATCGATCGCTCGCGAAGTCGAGCAGCCAGCTGGTAATTGGCCAGTGACCGCTGCTTGCTTTGACGGGAACTACGCCGGACACGAGAACGACGATGCCGATTGCGGCCAGCAATCCCCCGCCGATCATGACTCTCTTAAGACTCAATTTCATGGTTGCACCGTTTGCCAAAACCTTCATGTCAACAGATCGCGAGTCAGCCAAAGACCGCCCATGAGAAAGGCGATTCCCCCTACGACTAGCATCACGGCTCCACCGAGGTGTTGGTCAGTCAAAGGATCGAGACCGTAGCTTGCGTGATGATGCGAATAGAGCAATCGTGGAGAGAGGGTCAGCAACGCGCCGAGAAGCGTCATATGCATCGACGTCAACAGCAAACCGATCACACCGGCACCGCTTCGCGAGCGTGAACGCGGCCGAACCCCTCCAAACGCGGACAACCAAACCCAGACGCCAGCAGCCAAGAACATCCCTTGCTCGATCACGAAACCGATCGCGGTATGTCTGGCGAAATGGTGTAGCGAAGGAGAATGCCAGGCCCAAACGATTAGCAGTTCACCTACCGATGCCGGGATCGGGGAAAAGAGCACCGGCACGCGTTTCACCGGATCGTAACGAAGCCCTGCCATCGCGATTGAGATTAGAGGCGCCGCAACGGCAACGACGGCCATATGCAACGTCATATGCGCCGCAAAAGAGGACTGGGCGAGCGATGGCAACGGCCCGAGCCATGCAAGCAGAAGGACCATCCAGCCGAGGTTCCAAGCAGCGAGCTTCATCAGTCGCATCCTCCCACCAGAACGAACGCGAGAATGGTAAAGATGGTCGCGATCGCACTGAGTACGGAGAGCAGGAACGCGGTGAAACTTAGAAAATGGGTTCGTTCTGCGGGATCGTCAAAATTGTATGGCACGGCGTGGTTGCCTCGCCTGAGCGTCTGGTAACTCACCCACGCCACGCATAAAATGCCGACGATGGCGATCAGCGAATAGAGCGCTACCAATCCATGGAGGGTGGTGTTTCCGCGTTCGGAGGAAAACTTCTCGCACCAGATTGCCGCACTGAGATAGCAGGCAAGAAAATGAATCGCCCATAAACTCGGAGCGATCGCGATCCACCAAACTCGTTCGCGAATGGGTGTTGGCTTTGTCTCGTCATGCTTGCGAATCCCTTTCCGCATCACGCCACCCTAGGAAAAACGGCGATGACCAGTCCGGTGATACTGATCGTGAGAACGAGGAAGTGCCAATACAAAGTAACGTTAACGATGTCCGCGTCATGCAGGTGATCCATCCGTTTGGCGAGCCTTCGAGCCAAACAGTAGCACAACATGACGGCACCAACCGCAATATGCAAAACGGTCCACAAGATCAACGCGCACACGGTCGCGGAATAGGCATGATGCGTTGGATCCATTCCGACGGAATAGGCAGACCAGAACAACGCCCCCGCCGTCACCATTGCCAACACAATCGTGACGACGCTTCCGGCAATGAACAGTATCGGATTCGTTTTACGATTCCATCGGCGTGACAACAAGACCATACCCCATGCCAAGACGCCTACCCCGACGGCAACCAACGGCCATGGATCCGCAGGACCGACAACAGGTCGACCATCGAATTCGATCGGCGGAAATTCTTGATGAACCGTCCAAAAGAAGAAGTATCCGAAAACCAGCGAGATAAATGCCGTCATGTCGCCTAGCATCGTGATGAACATTGCCCACCAACCGACCGCACCAGGCCCCGAAACGTACGTCGGAAGCCTCAGCCCCAATCCGACGTCCTTGCTCTCTATCTCCGGTATGTTTGCGGTTCCCGTCCATAGCCAAACGAGGATCGTCACGAACGAGCAGACTGCGCAAATCCCGGCAAGCATCCACCAATGGTAGGTTGAAAAGATAAAGACGCCACCGGTGAAGAGTGCCGCGAAGAACGTAAGGAAAGTCGGGCCGGGCACTCGCAAGCATTGCATCGGCTCGGCATCGACCGTGCTCGTGACCAGCGTTTCTCGCAGGCCTTCTTCCGCGTCGGGCAAGTAGAACTTCCCGGCGTCAATGTCCGCGAGCAGGTTTTCCTGCTGCCATAAAGGATACCGCGTACTGATAATCGGGATGGAACGGATGCCCCATGGTTTATCGGGAACCTGTCCGCTCCATTCCAACGTCCCGGCGTTCCACAGATTCCGCTTCACGTAGGGTTGTTTCTTCTTCGATCGGAACACATCCCACAGCAGCACGATGAAGCCGCAGCCCATGATAAACGCTCCCAACGTTGAAATCATGTTGGGTATTTCAAACCCCATTTCGGCAGGATAGGTGTAAACCCGCCGTGGCATTCCGATCAATCCGGTGTAGTGCATCGGAAAGAAAGCAACGTTGAACCCGATCAACAGCAGCCAAAACGCGAGCGTCCCCAAACGTTCGGACAGTTGTTTTCCCGTCACGAACGGATAGTAGTAATAGAAGCCCGCGACGATCGGGAAGATGGTACCCCCGACCAGCACGTAGTGCAGATGGCCGACGATGAAATAGGTGTCGTGTGCTTGGTAATCGAAAGGCGCGATCGCAACCATCACCCCAGTCAGCCCGCCGATGATGAACGTCGCCAGTCCGGCGAGAACAAACAGCAAGCAAACGCTCTTGGTCACACGTCCGATCAACAGCGTCGCAATGAAGCAAAAGATCTGCACTCCCGTGGGTATCGCAACCGCTTCGGACGCTGCGGAGAAAATCCCGATCGAGATCCCCGGAAGCCCGGTTGTGAACATGTGGTGAACCCACAAACCGAAACTCAGAAAACCGGTGCCGACCGCTGCCAGCACGATCCACCCGTAGCCTGCCATCGGGGTCTTCGCGAATGTCGGTACGATCATGGCAACGAGTGCGATCGACGGCAGGAACACGATGTAAACTTCTGGATGACCAAAGATCCAGAAGAGGTGCTGCCACAACATCGGGTCGCCACCACGTTCGACATCAAAGAACGGCCAATCAAGAGCCCGTTCCAATTCCATCAATAGATCGCCGGCGATCAATGGTGGAAACGCAAAAAGGATCATGACCGCGACGACAAGGATGTACCACGCGTAGAGCGGAATCAGGTTGAGCCGCATTCCCGGTGGACGGCATTTCAGCACGCCAACGATCAGTTCCACCGCGGCGGCGATGGACGCTATCTCGATAAAAGACAACCCTAGCAACCAGATATCGGGACCGACGCCGGTTTGATATTCGGTGGTCATCGGCGGATACATGAACCATCCGCCGCGTGGCCCGACACCGAAGAACAACGATCCGCAAACGAACACGCCGCCGATAAGGAAACACCAGTAACCGTACGCGGAAAGCCTTGGAAACGGCAGATCGCGAGCCCCCATCATCTCGGGCAACAACATGATCGAGATCGCCTCGAGTATTGGCACCGCGAACAGGAACATCATCACGCTGCCATGCATCGTGAAAATTTGGTTGTACTGCTGTGCGGTTAACCAATCGTTTTCCGGGAAGGCGAGTTGCACGCGCATGATCAACGCCAACACACCGCCGAACAAGAAGAAAGCAAACGCCGTCAGCGTGTACCACAGTCCTACTTCACTGTTGTTGACGGCCGACCAGTAACGCCATCCTTTCGGCGTCTCCCATGCTTTGAGCAAGCGCTCGGCCTTCGGGTCGCGGACATTCGTCATTTCAATGCCCTCAAGTAGGAAACCAACTCGGACATCTCATCGGCACCGACGCCCTCAAAGGCAGGCATCTCGACGCCGGGTTTGACACGATGAGTTTGTTCAATCCACTTTCGCAGGTTGCCCTCAGTGTTGGCCACGACAGCCGCGCCGATGCTGCGTCGACTGCCAAAATGGGTCAGGTCGGGGCCGACGACTCCATCGGAACTCGTTCCGCGAATCGTGTGGCAGGCACCACAGCCGAGCGATTCAAAAACTTCGTAGCCGTCGCCGTGCACTGAACTCGGAACCGATCGCAGCGACTCGAGCCACCGTTCGTAATCGTCTCTCGACTGCACAACGACGTCGAAGGCCATCTGAGCATGAGCCTCGCCGCAAAACTCGGCGCAGACACCGCGGAAAACTCCGACGCGGTTCGGATGTAGTTTGAGCCGGTTCTCGCGGCCTGGCATCATGTCCATCTTTCCACCGAGCGACGGGATCCAAAACGAGTGAATGACGTCCTCGCTGGTCAGTTTGAACTCAACCGGTTCGCCAACGGGCAGGTGAATCTCGTTCGCGGTTTCGACCCGTTTGCCACTGGGCAGTCGATACACAACAC
>NZ_ANOH01000299.1 GCF_000346505.1 Aporhodopirellula sallentina SM41 | reverse complement strand
CCTCTGTGGTCATTCCACTTTAAAAGTCGGGCTGGAACTGCTCTTTCCGCTGTGTGTGCCTTGGATTCCCTCGATGGATTCCCCGAATCCGAATCCCTTCGATTCTAGAGTTGATCTCTTTGATGTTCGATTTGAGGATGTCTTGCCCTGGAAACTTCTAGGGAACCGACTCAACGCCGGAATGACGAGTTCTGGTACGAGCGGGATTTTGATTGACACAACACATCTCATGCGTGCAGCTAGCTCAACTTTTTTTCGCCATTACGCTCCGTTCTATACCGTCCACGCAAATTGGTCCGCTTTGCCGGTCTTCTCGACGATCGAGAAAATGTCGCAGCTGCCTTCCGAGGAGCTACTCCGCGTTCATACAGCGATCGGCTTGAACGCATCTACCTACGTGTTACACCAAGGTTTGGCACAAACTCTGCGAATGCTTACGGAGATCATGGACCCCAAACAAGAAGAAGTTGAGAGACTGAGAATTTGGGCGGAACGAGATATGCTATTTCGCCAGAGCTACCCCGTTTATGAGTTCAATGACCAGTTCTGGATTAATAGTGACAGTGAACTCTTATCAAACGTCTCAACTGGACAGGAAACCGTCTTTACGGAAGAAGTGAAAGGGTTGTTTAAGAGTCCTGTCCAGATTGCGTCCGCTTGCCTCTTTTCGTTAATGTGGGAGGACAAAACATACGTGGACTTTTTTGAGGGCATTCAACCCATGAACTACGACCTCCACGTGCAGAAAATGAAGCGGATGATGGAAAACAACCCGTGGGGAGTGTGAAGCCCTATCCGTATGCGGTTCCACATAAGGCGTAGCTGGAGCCAAAGTGTGCAACTGACTTGGTCGTCATCTAGTCGCGTCGACCGAAGCCGTGAACGAGCGGCCGATAACCGCCGAGGTTGGATAACCTCCCTGCAAGGCAAACCGATTCGACAATCGATGGCCCGTTGCGATGCACCGGTGGCCGACTTCGGTGGCTCAACCCTTCGATTCACCGGCCGATGAAGCCGGAGCGTCCAAGCTGACCTGCGTTTGGGCGCGGAGGTGTGTCTGACCGAAGCGGATTTGCGACAAACTGAAACCGCCTCGGTCGATGCAACCTCGGCATGTTCGAAGAATGGCCTAACTGCATCGGTGTACTCTTCCAAGCTGGCCATAAAAACTACCCTACGCTGATCGCCAAGCACAAAGGAGGCGACGTCAACATCCGCGCCTCCTACATCTTAACGGCCAACGACGTCATCCTCTCCGGCCTGATCGTGAAACGCAGCGGCTCGCAAATTCCCGAACTCGTTGTCGGCACCCTGGTCGCTACCTTGGTGGTTCGCGGCGGACTCGGAATCATGATTGACGTGCGAATGGAAACGTCAGCCCCATGAATCATCACAAAGACGGACTTGATCTTCCGCACCAAGAAACCAACCGGCTGGCCTTCCACCGTAATCCCTACAGCCGGAACTTCGCCTCGCGTTTCACGTTTGGTCGTGGGGTTTGTGCCTGATGTTTCGGTGTTGATGGACCGATGGAACAAGCGGGCTGGTCTGTATTTTCATGGAGGGAGACTCGGTGATCGCGAACGATAGGACCAGTACGCGACGACGGCGGGCGAATCGTTTGTTGTTGTTGGCAGCTTTGAGTTTCACAAGTGGTTGTCAGTCGGTTGGGCACCGCGTCGCTCAAACGACGTCGAGCAAAAACGTCCCGGCAACGAATAGTCCGCAGGTGGTTGAAGAACCGGTTCCCGTACGGAAGGTTGCGTTCACCGATGATGGCAACGATGGCGGCTCCAAGGTTGCTAATCTTGATGAGTTGGACGAACTCGACGTCAAGCTTGAAAACGCCGATTTGGACGAGGCTGATGCTGCCAACGATCCCGCGTCTCTACGCGACGCAATGGCTTTGGACGCGGCGAACGAGATCACTGAAACCGCTCCGGTCATTCAGGACCAGTATTCCTTTGGTTTTGAGCAACCTATAGGGCTGACGCTTGAGTCCATTGAGTCGATGGCGCTGGGTTCGCATCCGGCCATCGCGGAAGCTCGTGCTCGTGTCGAATCAACTCGCGGGCAATACGTCCAAGCCGGTTTGCCGTTCAATCCGGTGCTGCAATATCAGTCGGATGAGATCGGCAACGAAGACTCCACCGGCCTGCATTCGGTGCAGATGTCTCAGCAGTTCGTCACCGCCAACAAGCTGGGGATTGCTCAACAGGTTCAGGCCCGCGAGATCCAAAAGCAACAAGCGGCTCTGCGAATTGCGGAGCTTCGCGTTTTGACTCGCATTCGTGCTGCGTTTGCAACCGCTATCGTATCGCAGCGAAGGGCCGAAATCGCTGACCAGATTGTCGAGCTGGCTGAGAAGTCGCTGGAATCAGTGAATGCCTTATTGGAAGCCGAAGAGGTCTCCAAAATCGCTTTGTTGCAGGCTCGTGTCGAAGCCGAGCAGGCGCGGATTACGGCGGAGAACGCTCGAACGCAGTTGCAAGCCAACCTGCGGACACTTGCCGCGGCTGCCGGGATGCAAACACTGACGCCCGGACCGCTTAGCGGCAACGTGGGCGACGACCTAACCGCCGCGCCGTGGGAATCATTGCTCGCTGAAATCTCGACCAACAGTCCCGAACTATCGCGGGCCGGATCGGAGCTTGAGCGAGCCAAATGGTCGTTGCAGCTCGCCTGTTCGCAAGTGACGCCGAACGTGACGGGAACTGTCGGCGTTGGTGTCGATGCCGCTACGGATGATACGTTCGCGGTCATTGGCGTCAGCGTTCCGCTTCCCATTCGCAACCGAAATCAGGGCAACATACGCAGTGCCCGAGCCGACATCGCTGCGGCGTCAGCGGCGATCCAGAACACACAACTCAGCCTAGAAGCCCGGCTCGCCGAAGCCGTCGGCCGCTACCAAGTCGCGTTGGAACGCTATACGCGATTGCAGGACTCTGTCGTGCCGACCTCGGAGGAAACGTACAAGCTATCGCTGGAAGCGTTTGATGCTGGCGAAACCGATTTTCTACAACTCTTAACGGCACAACGAACGCTCTTCACGACGCAATTGAACGTCTTGGATGCCGCCGGACAAGCCAAACAGGCCGCGGCGGAGATCGAGGGTCTGCTGGTGACTTTGGGCCAGTGAAGACACCGCATTTCGGCTAGCAAAGGTGGGCAGTCTGGCGAAACATTGGCAATTCGGTTGAACTGGTCTGGTCGTTTCGGCCGTATCTACCGATAATACCGTTGCACCCGTTCCCGAAGGAAGTTTTGTGTCTGTCGTTTGTCGTCTCACCACTGTCGCCGCATTGCTGCTGCACCTGATTTTCGGGTGTTCGTTGCATCATGCTGCTGCGTGTGGGCATCACGGCCACGACGGATGCCAGCATACTTGTTCAGCGGCTGATTCACCAAGTGTCGCCGATTCACCAGGTGTCCACGACGATCATGTGTGCGGCCACGATCACGAGCATGATTGCTCGGGTGAAGACGAGACGGTCGAGTCGATCGACAATGCGGACGACTTAACGGCTCCGTGTTGTGCCTGCGAATCGCAACCTTGTGATGGAAACCATCCGGGGTGCCATGGCATCGTCGAATGCAGTTTTGTGCCTTCAAGTGATGTTGTTTTCATCATTGATGCTCCATTGGTCGCGTTCGTGACTTATGAGCACGATCCGATGATGAGCTTCATTAATTCGCTGTCGACTCGTCATTTGGATCAGCGATCGCCGCGGGTCGCGACGGACTCTCTTTCTCACTGTGCTTCTCTCTGCACGTGGATCATTTGATTGAAGATTGCTGATTGATCATTAGCGATTCGGATGTGCGTTCGCGCGCACTCTGAACACTGATTGAATCAATCGCCCCATCGTCTGGAACGCATCTTGCGTTTCCGATTAGCAATCAATCTTCTTCAATCATCAATGGTTCTGCATGTCCACGCTAAAAGCTTGGCTGGTGCGTCTGCGCGGCCCCGTTTTGACCGTCCTGGCGATGGCCATCGCGATCGTCATCGGCGCGTTCGCCTTCACCGACTATCCACAACAACTAGGCCTTGTCGCCGCGTCGGTCGATGAGTCCGATCCGCACGCGGGTCACGATCACGGTCCCGGCGAACACGATAACCATGACGAAGACGACCACGCCGGACATGATCACGAGGGTCACGATGCGGGCCAGTCGATCGAATTGAGCCAGCAGGCTCGTGCGAACTTGCGGCTGAAGACGGAGGCCGTCACGGTCGGTCCGTACACGAGCTACGTCGAAGTTCCCGGCATGGTGACGCGCTGGCCCGGTGAAACGCATGTGTCGATCACGTCGCCACTGACGGGCGTGATCAACGCGATCAATATCTCTCGCGGCGAGATGATTAAGAGCGGCGAGCCGTTGTTCACGCTTCGGCTGACGCATCAAGACCTCGTCAATACTCAAGAAGACTTCCTCTCGCAGCTCGGGCAGCTGGATGTCGAGGAGCGGGAGATTCAGCGGCTGACTTCGGCGTCCCGTTCGGGCGCGATCGCTGGGAAAACGCGAATAACTCGCGAGTACGAACGCGACAAATTGCAGGCGAAAGTCCGTGCGGCGAAGCAGTCGATGCTGCTTCATGGTTTGAGCGAGGATCAAATCGCCAGCATTGAACGCACTCGCACGTTGGTTCGCGAAGTGGTGGTTACCGCACCGCTGATTCACGAAGACGACTCGCTGCATCACGACGCTTTGGAAGAAGCCGCTAATCGAGTCGCGGGCAATCCGGCTGCTCGATTAGCCGCAATGCAACCGCCGCCGATGTCGCTGCCTTCGCACAATCACATTGACGCGGAGTTCTTGGTCACAGAATTAAATGTTCGACGCGGCGAATCCGTTAACGCCGGTCAGCAGATGGCTCAGTTGTCGAACTACAGCCGCTTGCTGATCGAAGGCCAAGCGTACCAGCGTGATGCAAGTCTGTTGCGAAAGGCCGCCGATTCGGGTGCCGAATTGCAAGCCACGATGACCGGTGCGGGCGACGAAGTCGAAACGATCACGGGATTGAACGTGGTCTACATCGGAAACGAAGTCGGGACAGAATCGCGATCGCTGCCGTTCTATGTCGGACTGACCAATGAGATCGAACGCAGCGAACAGCGTGGTGACAAACGCTACGTCAGTTGGCGATACAAGCCTGGCCAACGACTGACCGTTCGGCTTCCGCAGTCGCAAGTCGATGACGCCATCGTTGTTCCCAAGGACGCAGTTGCCGAAGAAGGCCCCGAGCGATTCCTGTTCGTTGAGAACGGCGACCATTTTGACCGTGTTCCGGTGGAAGTCATTGCGTCGGACAGCGTCAACGTCGCGATCAAGAACGACGGCCAAGTTTGGCCCGGTCAGACGATTGCCGTTAGCGGTGCTCATCAATTGCAGATGGCGATGAAGAACCAAGCGGGCGGAGCCATTGATCCCCACGCAGGGCACAACCACTGAGTTGTTCGCTTTGCCAAACCAAATCATTGAGGGATCAAGATGCTAGACAAAATCATTCACTTCTCGCTGAACAACCGGCTGATCGTCTTGGCGGTTGCCGCGATCATGCTGGGCGTCGGTGCGTGGCAATCATTGCAATTGCCGATCGACGTGTTTCCGAACCTGAACCGTCCTCGCGTGGTGGTCATCACCGAAGCGCCGGGAATGGCACCGGAGGAAGTCGAGACGCTGATCACTTTTCCGTTGGAGACCACGTTCAATGGTGCTAGCGGCGTCGAAGCAGTCCGCAGCAGCAGCGGCATCGGTCTGTCGGTGATCTATGTCGAGTTTGAATGGGACACGGACATCTACAACGACCGGCAAGTCGTCAACGAACGTTTGCAACTCGCCGCTGAGCAATTGCCCGACGGCGTGAAACCAACGCTCGCCCCCATCTCGTCGATCATGGGACAGATTCTCATGTACGGCATGTGGAGCGAAGGCGGCGAAACCGAACCGATGGAGGTTCGCACACTGGCCGATTGGGTCGTCCGTCAACGATTGCTGACGATTCCCGGCGTCTCGCAAGTCTTCTCGATGGGCGGCGGCCGGATGCAGTACCAAGTGCTGGTCAATCCAGACGCGCTGCGGGAATTCGGCCTGACCATGGACGATGTCCACACCGCCGTCAGTGAGTCCAATTTGAACGCGACCGGTGGTTACTTGGATCAGCGTGGCGCGAACGAATTGCTGGTTCGTGGACTCGGGCGGATCACGAGCCTAGCCGACCTGAAAGAGATTGCGATCATACTGCGGGACGGTCGCCCGATTACGTTGGGCGACGTGGCTAAAGTCGTCGAAGGCCCGCAGGTCATGCGTGGCGATTCGTCCGCGTATCTACGCACTGATGATGGGACGGTTGAAGGCGGCCCCGCAGTGGTTCTCACCATCAACAAGCAACCCGGCAGCGACACTCGCGCCGTCGATCAAGCGATTGCCGAAGCGTTGGAAGAATTGAAGGTGTCCCTGCCCGATGACATCCGAATCGCAAACGTCTACTCGCAGCGTTCGTTTATCGACCGAGCCATCGACAACGTGGTCGAAGCTCTTGCCGATGGCGGCGTGCTGGTCTTAGTAATCCTGTTCCTGTTCTTGCTGAACTTTCGTACGACGTTCATCACGCTCACCGCAATTCCGCTGTCGATCATCGCAACCGCGTGCGTGTTCGCTGCTTTCGGCCTGTCGATCAACACGATGACGCTCGGTGGGCTTGCCGTCGCGATCGGCGAACTTGTTGACGATGCGATCGTTGACGTGGAAAACATCTTTCGGCGTTTAAAAGAGAACCGACTATCGGAATCACCACGTCCAACGCTTGCGGTGGTTTACGACGCTAGCATCGAGGTGCGTAGCAGCGTGGTCTACGGGACGGCGATCGTCGTTCTGGTGTTCATCCCGCTGTTTGCTCTCGAAGGCATGGAAGGCAAACTCTTTGTGCCGTTGGCGATGGGATATGTCGTCTCGCTGATCGCGTCGCTGGGCGTCTCGCTGACCGTCACGCCGGTACTGGCATCGCTGCTGTTGGTCGGCCGGCGCGTCTGGCAAATCGTGGCACCGATCCTAGCTTTCGGCATCGCTGCCCTAACGATGTACTGGGTCGTCCCGCGTGCGATTCACATTCTGCATTTGCCGTTTGAATTGCCCGGCAATCCGCTGTGGTGGTCGCTCGTTCTGACGCCAGTGGTTTGGGTTCTGATTCAAGTGACCGAACGACTGCTCGGCGGTCCCGAAGCCGAGGAAGGCCGGTTGCTGGAGGGACTGAAGGGCGTTGCCGGTTTGGCGATCAACTTCAGCACCAAGTTTGCCGGTCCCGTGTTGGGCGTCGCGGCCGTCATGGTGGCGTTCGCGTTGTTCGCAGTTTCGCAACTCGAACGTGACTTCTTGCCGCCGTTCAACGAGGGAGCCGTTCAGGTCAACGCGTTGCTGGCACCGGGGACGTCGCTGGCGACGAGCAATCAGATCGGGCAGAGCGTGCAAGAGGAATTGATGAAGATCGAATCGGTCAAGTCGGTCGCACGTCGAACAGGCCGAGCGGAGCTTGACGAACATGCCGAAGGCGTCAACGTCACGGAGTTGTTCTTGGAGATCGCTGACGACGCGGATCGTGAAGGCACGATCCAGCAAATTCGCGAAACGATGGAGGACATTCCGGGCGTGGTGTCGAGCACCGAGCAACCGCTGGCCCACCTGATCAGTCACATGATCTCAGGCGTCAAGGCGCAGATCGGCATCAAGCTTTTTGGTGACGATCTAGACGTGTTGCGGAACAAAGCGGAGGAGATGAAACGACTCATCGCGGACGTGCCTGGTTTGGCCGACGTGATGATCGAACAGCAGACCAACATTCCACAGCTTCGCATCGAGCTGAATCGCAAAGCCTTGACGCAGAACGGTCTACGCCCCGCCAACGTGATGGAACTGGTCGAGACGGCGATGAACGGGCAAGTCATCAGCCAAGTTCTGCTCGGCCAACGCACGTTTGATCTGATGTTGCGAATGGAAGAATCGTACCGCGAGGACGTCACCAAACTCAAACGTCTTGCCGTCCCGCTGCCCGGTGGCGGCACGCTGCCGCTCGAGGCGGTGGCGAACATCTACGAAAGCGGCGGGCCGAACATGATCAAGCGTGAACAAGTGCGTCGTCGAATCGTGTTGCAGGCGAACGTGTCCGAGCGGGGCGTTGTTGATGTTGTCAGCGACATCAAAACGCGATTGGCCGATTTGGAATTGGAGCCGGGTTACTTCATCGAATACGGCGGCCAATTTGAGAGCCAGCAATCGGCAACACGTCGATTGATGATTCTCTCGGGCGTCGCGCTGTTGGGCATGTTCCTGGTGCTTTACACACTGTTCGGCAACGTGAACTTCTCGATGCAGGTGTTGGTTGCTTTGCCAACCGCGTTCATCGGAGCCGTCGCGGCTCTCGTCATCACCGATCAAAACCTGACGGTCGCGGCGATGGTCGGTTTCATCTCGTTGTGCGGCATCGCCAGTCGCAACGGCATCCTGCTGCTGAATCACTACATCCACTTGGTCGAACACGAACGCGAATCGTGGACGCGTGAGATGGTGCGGCGGGCGGGCCAAGAACGAATGGCTCCGGTGCTGATGACGGCACTGACGTCGGGCATTGGTTTGCTGCCGCTGGCGCTCGCTGCGGGTGAACCCGGTAAAGAGATTTTGTACCCCATCGCGACCGTGATCGTCGGCGGTTTGTTGACCAGCACGTTGGCGGAGTTCTTCGTTCGTCCGGCGTTGTTTTGGACGATCGGTGTCGGCGCGGGCAAGCAGATTGTTCGCGATCACGCGGGGGAGATGGAAAATGAGGATTTAGGAACGGGGAAAATTGCTCTCAGTCCTGAACCTGAATTAGTAACAAGTTAGTTGTTCGTTCCGGTGCGTTGCCGGAGCGATGTTTTTGTTTTGAAGAGATTTCCACGGAGGATTTGAAATGTTGAATTTACGGATGATTGCAGTCGCAGCTTTGGTCGCATCGGTTTCGTTGGGTGGCATGTTGGCAAAGGCCGCTGAGCCGAACACGGCAGCCAAAGAACTGGTGTCGTATCGCTTGGAAAAGTGGAAGACCACGCACAGCGAAGGCGAGAAGGCGGACAAGTTAGTCGGCACGCTGAAGAAACTTCGCTGCGAAGTCAAAGTCGGCTCGCACGGCGGACACATGGACGTCAACTACCGCTGCCCAAAGTGGCAGCAGATGGCTTTGAAGAGCCACGAAGAAGCTCACCAGTGGGAAGCATGGTTGAAGAAGCTCGGCTTCGAGACCCAGCACGCCCACTAAGACTTACGGAATCGGGATTGGGGGATAGAGGACTTCGTTCTATCCCCATCCCATTCCCCAATTTTCAAACGTTCATCACAAATTTCTCATCGGCACTCAAAATGAAGATTCATCTACTCGCCCTGACCCTCGCTTGCTTCACTCTCCTCGGATGTTCCGAGAACGATGTGCAGGACTCCGAAGCACCGCAAGCATCCGGCCCGGTCGAGATCGACGAAATGCCGCCGATGATTGAGATGGATGGGCATCCCGAGCACGGACCCCACGGCGGCGAGTTGGTCGAACTTGGCAAAGAAGCGTTCCACATCGAAGTGATGCACGGCACCGGAGCGGTCGCCATGTATGTGCTCGACGGTTCGGCAACGCAGCCGGTCGCGATCGAAGCCGACAAGCTAACCGTCAGCCTAAAGCACGATGGCAAAGTCAAGTCATTCGAGCTTCCCGCCGACCCGCAAGCCGAAGACGCATCGGGCAAGTCATCACGATTCGCTTCGGCCAATACCGAGATGGACCAGTGGCTAGAAGCCGAGGCCGAGGGTGCGGTCATCGTGCAAATCGAAGGCAAATCCTACACAGGCAAGATTTCGCATGATCACGATCACGACCACTAACAACGAGGAAGCCACGATTGAAAGGTGACTCATCAAGCGGGAATACGATTTGCTCCAGTCGTTTGCGGTGTGTCACCGTAGACGGCAAGGCTCCCGACCCATCATACGACTAGCCCTCGTTGGGTCGGGAGCCGCTTTTATTGATGGACAAAAGACGACGAACTCATGATAGACAACAAGAGCCGCTTTCAAGTCAATGCGATCCTGCCTGGCGTTCACGACCAGGATGATCGGTGCATGACCCGCTTCATCGACTTTCGTATCGGCGAAGTGTGGTGCGGATACGGGCATCAAGTTCGGTCGTTGGTAGATCTACTAGACCGAAGTTTTTTCCAACCCCGCACAGTCCGCTGAGGTTGGACAAACCGCTAGCCCTGAGACTTTCGGCAAAATGCCGTCGGTGCCTCACACCGAAGCGACTTTTCACGATTCTGTTCGGTGCTCCGGCGGCCGACACCGGCGTAGTTTTGGGCATGACCATGTTCACTCGCTTCTGGCTAGCCGCGTTGTCCGATGGGCGTCAAAGGTGCTCCAGATTCTGAGAGAGGAGGGCGTAGTTGGAGGGGTACCGTCCTTCGCGGAAGTCTCGCTACCGAAACTGGATGTAAAGTCCTTGACAAGATCGCGAAGCTCCTCGAAGACACTGGGGCATCGGCTCCTGCCCCACAATCATGGGGAACTTTATAGTGCACGGCTCGTTGCTGGGCGACTCTGTTGCATCGCGTTCCTCGTTCCGCAGCCAATGTTGCAATCGGCGACAAGTCTGCGAATGCGGGACAACTAGATGCCCGAGGTAAAAACAACCGGGATATCGGGGCAAGAATTTTTGAGGTCGAAATTTGCCTTGGTTTAACGGTCACGAGTAGTAATTGCCATCGTTCGCGCTGGTGGCTGTTCTGCACGCGTGCTCGCTGGCCGAATGGAGATCATCGTTTGGTGATCTCGCGAGGAGGAAAGCATGTCATCAGAGGGCAGGATCTACATACGCCTAATATCTAAAACACCCTTACGAGGACACGCCGGGGTTCCGGGTCAAAAAACGATAGGTGGTTTTGAGAGAGTGGGACTCCTATTGCTGTTCTCGGTTCGCATGCATGCGGACAGCACACATCGCCCGCTACGCATCCTCGCCTCTCGCAATGTGCATCAAGTATCCGAAATACAGTGGGATGGTCCCAATGTCGTGTTGGACACTTAGTGCAGGACTGCAGTGTTCGTCATCCAGCTACTCAGCAAAAGTGTTCGCCATGGCGAACAAAGTGAGTTGGCAACACCTTCGGTCAACTTTCAGTGTGATGCAGGTAATTGCAGATCGGCGAAGCATCGAGGGACACGTTGTTGTGTAGGCAGCACGTCGCTGTGCTCATCGAGGATCGCGCGGGTCATGGCCCGTAGCCCCAAACGAGAGGCTACCTCCATAGCGGTCATCCTGTTGTCTTTCTCGGGACGCCTGAGCAGCCAACCCTTTCGCGATCGCAATCAGATCCGCGCGATGACTCTCATCGAGCGATTGCCAAACCGAGAGCAGTTCGCCGGTTGTCAGGGCGTCATTCAAATGCAGCCGTGCCGGATTTCGTGCCGCGTTCTCGTCGATGTGCTCAAACACGGTGTTTTTTGGGGGGCAAGTCCGTTGTCCAACATGGTACTTCGCTCTCTGTGGCACCACCTCGTCGCAACGAGTCCCTTTCAGATAGCCCCAGTGACAATGAGGACAGTTGCGGATGCAACTAGTCTGGATTGTTATCGTTCGCTCTTGGAACTTTCTATCCCAGCCTGTATGGCTCGCTCGTGGATTGCTTCGCCAAGTAGTTCAAGTGCGTCGTTTCCGAACGTATCAGCGATCAACAGAATCAATTCCGTAAAAGGTGTTTGTTCGTCTGATTCTCGAAGTTGGTGCATCCAAAGGTGCATCACTCGCGCTGGGGCGTCGTTTGCTTCGGCATTTCGCGGCGTTTCCGATTCGTCGCCGCTGCTTTCACACGGCAGAGGTCACAGATTCGAGTTCTGTATCGCCCACTTTCAGTTATACTGAAAACTCACCTGTTTTACCGGTCGAAACGCTTCTGAGCGTTACCGCCATCGTGGCGTGCGACCCGTCAATGTTTCGAGTTTCTGATATTTGATATCAGAAACTCCTGATTTGATGGAGTTCGCAACAAAATGTCACGTCCAAAGAAGGTTGCCCCGGACTATCGCTACCACGTTAGTGGCCAAGCGGTAGTCACGTTCAACGGCAAGAACTTCTACCTCGGCCCTCATGACTCACCCGAGTCTAAGGCGAAGTATCGTCGCCTCGTCGCGCAGTACATCGCGTTGGATTTTCAAACCCCCGAGGCAGAGCCCCGGCAAGCAGAGACCCCAATCTTGGTTGCTGACGTCACTGCGGAGGCCCGTGAGTGGATCAAGTCGAAGTACGCCAACTGCACTTCTCATCGCGCTCGGTTCCTGAATCTGTGCAACACCCTCGATGACGAATATGGAGACACTCCAGCCAATGAATTCGGCCCGCGGAAACTCTCGCAGATCCGCGACCTCTTTGTCGCCTCAGGAAACAGTCGACGCTACGTCAATTCACAGACACGCAGCATCGTTCGGATCTTTCGCTACGCACTCAGCCGCGAACTGATTGACGCCAATGTTCTTGTTCGCCTGGACTCTCTCGAGTCGCTTCGCTTCGGGCAAACTTCAGCAAAAGAGCCCAAACCGGTTACGCCAGTTGAGCTCGCGGATGTCCGCGCAACGGCAGAACACCTTTCACCTGTGCTCAAAGCGATGATCCGCGTTCAGGCTGCCACAGGCATGCGACCTGGCGAAATGTGTCGCTTAAGGCCCTGTGATGTCGACACCCGTCCCGACGGCGTGTGGGTTTATCGCCCAACCGATCACAAGACCGCTCGGTTTGGAAAAAAGAAAGCGGTGCCGATTGTTGGCGATGCTAGGCTTGCCCTTGAACCGTTTATGGATCGTGCGCCCGATGCGTACTGCTTTTCGCCAAAGGAATCAGCAGCGTGGTATCGCCAGCAGCGGACACTCAACCGAAAAACGCCTGCAAGCTGTGGAGATCGAGTCGGGTACAAGCGAGGAAAGTCGCTCAAGGGAGATGATGCTCGACGAAGGCCCGGAAATTTTTACGACAAAGATAGCTATCGACACGCGATACAGCGGGCCGCAGAGAAGGCCGGTGTCCCGCGTTGGTTTCCCTATCAGCTCCGGCACACGGCAGGAACCGTCGTCCGAGAGGCACTCGGCGTAGAGGCAGCTCAGGCGTTACTTGGACACTCACGCGCCGCCATGACCGAGCACTACGCAAAAGTCTCGGAGTCGAAGGCGATTGAAGCCGCCAAATCGATCTCTGGCCTCGGTTTGTGCGAGTCTACCAGGTCCAAGCAATCAGCAGGGTAGTTGCCTGCTCTCTCCGGACTGATGCGTCAAGACCAGTTGCCGCTACAGGGGAGCTGGTCATCGGGTCGCGTTTCATAGACTTCGTGGAAGATTCGCATGTCACAGCAAAGTCTGTGAAATTTCCAGAAGTTGCCAAACACGTTTTGGAGAAATGAGGAGTTTTTGTTCTGTTGCGAAGCGAACATCTCACTCTCATCTAGGAAATATAAATGGCTCGCTCGAACAAAAATGAGCTTGTAAAACTAGCGCCGAGCAACCCGATGCACCTGCTCACCGAAGATTTGCTTGGGATGACCCAAGTACCACCCGTTTTACAGAAGCGGGTAAATGTCTCGACGGTATGGCGATGGGCAAATCGCGGCATCAAGGGAATCAAGCTGGAGACGATCAAGCTTGGAGGTAAAACGCTCACGAGCCAACAGGCTCTTACCCGGTTCATCGAAAAAACCACTTCGATATGAATTCCTGACCACTACCCCGTTGCGCAAGACCCCCGGCCACGGCACCT
>NZ_ANOH01000298.1 GCF_000346505.1 Aporhodopirellula sallentina SM41 | reverse complement strand
GGTTCCGTTGGCCGGTTCATCGCCAGATTCCACCGTGACGGTGATCGTGTCAGACTCGCCACCTGGGTTCGGCGTGTCATTGCTGAGCACGTCGATCTCGATCGTGAGGTTCTTGATTGCTTCGACTGAATCAGCGACTGCGATCGGATCGTCATTCGTGCCAGTGACATTGATCGTGATCGTCCCGGTGTCGCTACCCAACGCGTTGGTCGCGGTGTAGGTCATCGAGGTTTGGCCAAAGAAGTCGGCATCCGGCGTGTACGTCAAAACGCCGTTGGTAACCGAAGCGGAACCGTCCGAGGGTTGGGTGAAGGTGAACGTCACGACGCCGGCTTGAGCGTTGACCAAGTTGTTCAAATCCAATTCCACGTCAGCACCATCTTCGACTGCGCTGATTGTGGAGTCGCTAGCGACCGGTGCGAGGACGACATCAGTGATGTTGATGTTGATCGTCTGGGTTGCCGATGCCAGTCCACCAGGGTCTCTGACGAGTACTTGGATTGTGTCCGCACCGAGCTGATCAGTGTCGTGGGAGTAGCGAACAACGCCGTCACTAACGGTGGCTGTTCCCTTGGTGCCTTGCGAGACGATCTCAACGGTTAGCGACGAGGTGGCGTTATCAACGTCGCTGGCCTGAGCAAGTACGTCGATATCAACGAAAGAGAATTCAGGAACGGTTTGATTCGCGATTGCTCCAAGGACAGGAGCATCGTTCTCGGCATTGACCGTGAAGGTGATCGTACCGGTGTCAAAGAGGCTTGAGTTTCCGGTGACTTCAGCACGGTATACGACGGTCGTCGTGCCATTCTCATCGGCGCCCAGTGTGAACAGCAGAGTGTCGTTACTGATGCTGGCCGAACCAAAGCTAGGCAGTGTTTCGATGGTGTAAGTGAGGTCGACGTCGTTTTCGACAGTCGTCAAGCTGTCGAGGTCAACGCTGAGTGTTTGAACGCCTTCGGTAACTGCGGGCTGAGTCGAGTTGCTAGCGACGGGCCCGTCTTGGACGTTCAACACGTTAATGTCGATGACACCGGAATTGGATACGGCACCGTCAGCGTCCGTCACGTTGTAAGTGAAGCTGAACCCGCCATCGGCAAACGTGCCTGTCGACTCAACAACGATTTGGTTGTTGACGACCGAAACGGTGCCAAAGTCGGTCGGTTGGCTGACGACGTTGACCGTGAGGTTTCCGGTTGGGGTTTCAACGTCCGATGGGCCGGTTTGAGAACCAGGCGAGAGGACGTTGTACGTCATCGTCGTCCCTTCGTTGATGTTGAAGTCCAGGTCGGTGGCAACCGGTGCGTCGTTAATCGGAGTCACCGTTACTGTGATCACTCCGTCGTCGCCACCTTCTGAGTTGCTGGCGTTGTAGGTGATTTCAGCGGTGCCGTTGAAATCTTGCGCGGGGGTGTAGAAGATTTCGTTGGTATTATCATCGAAAGTGACCGTTCCGGATCCCATAGTCAGCGTGGCACTATTGAGCGTAAATCCGGTGCCGGTGTTGATGGCGATGAGAGAAGCATCAGCATCGTCAAGGTCTGCAACCAATGCTGCGCTCGTTGTCGCACCGCCATTGTCTTCGTCGATGGTAATCGACTTGTCGCCGGCGGAAACACCAACTTGGTTGTTGATGACGCTCACTGTGACCGTTGCTTCGTTGGAAGTGAACTCACCGTCGGAAACGGTGTAAGTGAACGTGTCAGTTCCGCTAGCTACGCCGAGAGTTGGCGTGTAAACGATTTGATCGTTAACGATCTGAGTTGTTCCTAGGGTTGGTGCCGTCGTTCCGAACGAAATACTTAGTTCACTCAACGGTTCACTGAAGTTCCCACCGGCGTCGTCGTTTGCAAGGACGGAGATGTTCACCGAATTACCGACTTCCACCGAGATGCCGCTGTCATCATTGGCGACCGGTGCGTCGTTGACTGCAGCAATGGTGACGGTGACGGTGGCCGTTGCGGTGCCGTCGGATGTGGTGCTGGCGGTGAAGGTCACCAAGTCGGTTCCGAACGCGTCGGCGTCGGGAACGTAGGTGAACTCACCGGTGCTGCTAATGGAGGCGGTGCCGAGATCAGTGGTCTGATTGGTGACCACGTAGGTTGGTGTCTCTCCGGAAGAAGCGTTGACGGTCAGTTGAACTGACTCGCCATCGTTGTCGTCTTCTTCAACGCCGAGGCTTGCGTTGGATGCGGTGATGCCGGTTTGCGTACCGATGACATTGAGTTGGAACTCCGACCGTTCGTCCAGTCGCACGCGATCCGGATCGACACCCTCTTTGCCGTTGTCCGTACCGTAGATCAATACGCCTTCGAAACCTTCGCGTGGTTCGACTTGGTCGAGTTTGACGCCGACGTCGGACGCGGCGCTGATAGCGATGACGGGGATGCTAAATGCGTCGTAGGCGGTTGTGAAGGTGAAGTCTTCGATGATCGCCGTCAAGTTTCCGACCGGGCCGAGTGTTCCAACTTCATCAAAGATGTCAGTGCCGTTGACGTCGGTGTCGAACGAACCGATGTTGCGATCTTGACCGTAGATCAATGGCCCGAGGCCGTCATTGTTGTTTGGATCGACCGGAACGTTTTGTCCGGCGTTACGCATGAACGTTTCATAGCGGGAAACGAGCGTGTTCGGGTTGAACTCGCCATTGACCATCACGTTTTCTTCGATGGTCGGTACTACCACCTCGGTTCCGTCGATAATCAATCGAGTTTCAAGTCGAGGGATGTCATCGAGAACGAGATCGAGCCCGTTGTATTCGATACGTGAGAAGTACGGACTCGTCGTCGATGTCGTGAAGAAACTCGAGTCAATGTCGTCAGCAGAAATGTCGAGATCGCTGCGAAGGCTGCTGAGTTCCACAATCGCGTCGCTGATGTATTCAGCGGTGTCGCTATCACTTGCTCCGAGGAAATCACTGATCGAGCCGGAGACGGTCGTGCTGGTGTCGTCGGCGAAGTAGAACTCGATAGAACTATTCGGAGTCGAGCCTTCGCCAACGATTGAGCGGTCAAAGTTAAAGCCCTGGATTTCACCTACCGCAGGAGCGAGCACATCGGTTTGATCGATGATGATGTCCGTGACCGCTTGGAAGACACCGAAGGAGAGACCGCGACCACGGTCGTCCTGAACTGCCACTTCCAGTTTGAAGATGTCACCCTCGTCCACAGTGTATTCAATTCCGGTTCCGACGCCTGGAATATCGTAGGTGCCCGTCTGCGTGATCAGGCTGTCATCGAGATTGCGTGGGGTCAGCTCGAAACGAACGTCAAAGTCGTCCGCTCCTTCGCCTTCGCTGTTGAGTTGATTGATCACCTGCAACGCATCGAGAGAGGTGACCATGTGGTCGGCATTGACGTCCACAAAGCCGGCGTATTCGACGCTCGTGCCGGTGGGTTCGCCTTCGCCCGACTCGTTCATAAAGTTGATGACGCGGAGTGCGTCAAGCGCGGTCACGAACCCGTCGCTGTTGACGTCGAACTTATTCCAATAGTTGTGAGCAATGGAGTAGTCATCGACATCGGTGTATTCCACACCCGAGTCCGCCGTGTCGATGCCGACGTCTGCCGCGAGCAGTTGTCGCTGTTCGAGCGATTCACTGAGCAGTCGACGTTTCTTCGAAAGCGGGCCACGCGACCGGACTTCGCTGGGCTGGCGTGACTTCGTGGGGTTCACGCGGCGAAGGAGGTGACGCAGATTCTTCATCTGTATTCTCGGCAATTCGGTGTGATGGACTTGGTCGATGAGGGGATTTCGGAGGCTCGTACCAGGGCGGCGGAGGGCTCGCTGACGAAGACACGGTCGGTCGGAATGGGGAGAAGACGCCCCGCTCACCGCGTCTACGGGGTGGTGCGGATAGCGTAATCCAAAATCTTGTCGCTGGTGCGAAAATCTGAATAGCACCGCTATCTTACCTAGAGCCCCCGCGTTATCAACGTTCCTCGGTGGGCTATAAGCAGAAAGATGGCAGCGGTGCCGGTTAGACGGAATATTCCGCCGCAAAGTTCCAGAAAAGCTAAAGGAATCTGGATGAATTGCCGAAGAAGTGACGCCCCAAACAACAAGGCGATCAGGTGTTATGAGGGGATGCCTGTACGCCCGGTGACGCCATGGGTGTGGTCACCCTCCCAGGGCGGTTCGCAGCAAATGAGGGGCTCGCAAAAGCCGGCAGACATCTGTCGTAGGCCGGACCGCAGCGCAGCGAAGTTCCGGCGCTCAGCCGTACGCAACTAGAAAACCGCCGTGAGCCCGTAGCGAAAGTCGCCAGGACTTTCGGCGATTCACAGGGGCCGCCGAAACTTTTGGCGAGTTTCGCTACCCGGGAGTGAAGAGGTCTCGGGACTCTAGGAAACGAAAGCGTTTTCCACTTTATGAGTCAGGTTCAAGAACTCGTCGATGGATTTCAGCCGATTGTCGACGTTTGGTTGGATCATCTTCATGATCACCCGGGCCAAACGCGGATCGATGCGGTCACATCGTTCGAGCAGGTCGGTTGGCTCGGTCGTGTCATGCTGCAGCGCTGCCCGCCCGGTCACGACCTCACCCTGCCAGGGGTGGCTGAACGTTAGCAGGCAGTAGAACGTGACGCCGAGCGAAAAGACGTCAACACGGCTGTCGGTGCTGCGGCGACGGACGATTTCCGGCGACATGTAGAGTGGGGTTCCGGTCCGGTTGCCCGGTGCCATGAAGGGCGGAGTCGCCGGGACGGTTAACCCGAAATCAATCAGTTTGACGCCCGAAACCACTTTTTGGTCTTCGGTTGGCAGGGTGCAGATGAAGTTTCGTGGGCAAACGTCACGGTGGATGAAGCCGCTGCGGTGCACGTAGGTCAGTGCCTCCGCCATTTCCCGCATGAGCTGCATTTGCATGCCGTCGATCAGTTCGAGGCGTTTGCGAACGATGATGTCCTGCATGCTCGGGCCACGGATGTATTCCATCACTATGATCCGTTCGCCTTTGCTGGTCACCCCGTGTTCGTAGGTCTTCACGATCAGATCGTGGTTCATTTGGAGGGCGATTTCGCCTTCCATCGGTTTATTGAGACCTTTGAAGCGGGCTTCGAAAAGTTCGAATTTCTCGGGGTCGAGAATTTTGACGCCGACGTCTTCCTTGCGTTCGATGTCATAGGCGACGAAGAAGTTACTCATCGTCCCGGTGGCTGCGGTACGAGAGCGGGCGAAACGCGAGTCGACGTCGATTTTCTTTAGCGTCGGACCGCTACTCGAGAACATTCCACGAAGAGAGTCGAGAAAGCTCACGCTTTTACTTCCCGCAGTAGTCGATCACGCTAGCAATCTCGGTCTTCAATGACCGGCGATGCACGATTCGATCAATGTATCCATGTTCGAGCAAGAACTCGCTGGTTTGGAAACCTTCGGGAAGTTCGATGCCAATGGTCGCCTTAATCGTTCGCGGTCCGGCGAAACCGATCAGGGCTTTGGGTTCGGCGAAAACCAAATCGCCCAGGGAGGCAAAGCTCGCCGCGACACCACCCATGGTCGGATTCGTCAGAACGCTGATGAACAAACCGCCCGCCTCGTGGTAGCGAGCGAGTGCGGCAGAAACCTTGGCCATTTGCATGAGCGACAGGATGCCTTCGTGCATCCGGGCACCACCGCCGCTGGCGCTGATGATGATCAACGCGAGGTTTTGTTCGGTGGCTCGTTCGATCAGCCGGGTCAATCGTTCGCCGACGACGCTGCCCATGCTGCCCATGATGAACGCGCTGTCGGTTACCGCGAACGCGACACGGCGGGCGCGGATCATGCCGGTGCCGGTCAGGGCCGCGTCGGTCAGGCCGGTGCGTTTTTGTTCGCCGACGAGTCGCTCCGCGTACGGGCGACGGTCTTTGAACTCGAGCGGATCGGTCGGCAGCAACTCTTCGTTCATTGGCTCGAACGTGCCTTCGTCGAGCACCTGGGCGATGCGTTCGCGGGCACTGACGTAGAAGTGATGGTGGCACTTCGGGCAGACGTTGAGTTGTTGTTGGACTTCTTTGCGATACAGCGACGCTCCGCAACCGTCGCATTTGAGCCACAGCCCTTCCGGCACCCCTTTGCGTCGCGGCGTTTTTCCAGCGGCGGTCGCAGCGGAAGCGGCCGCCGGGGCGCCTTCGGCGTTTGGCGTTGGGGAATCGGGGGATGGTGTGGCGCCAGCCGAATCAGCGGGAATCGTTGTGTCCACAGGTTGTCAACTCGAGTATTCGAAAAGGTCAGCGTTGACCGCGACGGGCGCGGCCACGAGACAGATTAGTCATTATCTACGAAAACGACGCGTCAATCCATGATCATATCATCGACGGTGGCACCGCCGGGGATCATGGGCAAGACGTGTTCTTGGTAGGGAACTTCCACGTCGAGCAGGAACGGTCCTTT
>NZ_ANOH01000297.1 GCF_000346505.1 Aporhodopirellula sallentina SM41 | reverse complement strand
AGACGGGCGGATTGCCGTCGCGGCCGTTTGTTCCGGTGCGGTTCCAATCCCGAGTGACCGAGTTGGGCATGTTCGAGCTGTGGTGTCACAGCAGCCAGTCGGATCGGAATTGGAAATTGGAGTTTAACGCAAGATCATAGGTCTCGAATTGTCAAAATCGAAACGAAGGGTAGTGGACGAAACGAAGGGTAGTGGACGAGGCAACGAGTCCTTGATGTGCGAGTCGTTTGATGTGCGAGTCGTTTGATGTGCGTGTCGCTTGGGGGGGATTTCTGGCGTCGTCCACTGCGGTTTCATCCGAACGCCACGCCGCGGCGGACTTCCTCCGTTTCGGTGTTGCCAGGCCACTCGGTTCGCTGGGGGGCTCGCTATTGCCGGGCAGAACGCCGGATCGTGGCTTTTCTGACTGGGCGGCAGTGAACTATGGCAGTGATCTTTGGCGGTGAACTCGTGGCGGGGGTGACGGTCGCGACGGATATGACCCGATTGGGGGCGGTTCCTGCCGCGTTCTGCCCATTCTCCCCGCGTGTTCTGATTTTGCCTGGGGGCGAAACCTGCTATTATTCGGACACGACCATTTTTCTCGAAGGCGACGCATGCTGACCAAGCAAAAAAACTCATCCTTTCAAACGCCCAACGCGACCAAATGCGGCGGGCAGGCAAGGCAAACGGCGAGCTGATGGATTTCATCCGTCCGCACGTGAAGGCTGGCGTAACGACTAACGAGATCGATCGTCTCGTGCACGATTGGACCTACGATCGCGGCTACAAAGCGGCGACCCTCGGTTATCACAAGTTTCCGAAATCCTGTTGCACGAGTGTCAACGAAGTCATCTGTCACGGAATCCCAGATGACTATGAGTTGAAGGACGGCGACATCGTCAACGTCGACATCACGACTATCGTCGACGGATGGCATGGCGACCAAAGCGAAACGTTCATCATCGGCGAAACCACCGAAGAGCGTCGTGCGGTTGTGCAGTGTGCGTTCGATTGCATGCACATGGCGATCGATGCGTTGACCCCCGGTTGCCGTGTGGCAACGATCGGCGAGACCGTGGTCCCGGAGGCTCATCGTCGTGGGTTCACGGTAGTGCGCGAGTACGTCGGTCACGGGCTCGGACGCCAGTTCCACCTCGATCCATCGATTCCTCACTTCCCGAACCGCCAAAGCCGGATCGATCGGTTGTTCCCGGGAATGTGTTTCACCGTCGAGCCGATGATCAACGCCGGCAGCCGGTACACCAAGAGCGACAAGGTCGATGGCTGGACAGTGCGAACCAAAGACGGTCGGCCGTCGGCCCAGTTCGAACACTCGGTCTTGATGACAGAGGATGGACCGGAGATCTTGACGTTGACCAAGAACGGGCCGCAGAAGGGGCACCGGTTCTAGGCCGGTCGATTTCATGCTGCCACGTAATCTGACGATCATCTGCATCACTCTGGTCGTCTCGAGCGCTTGCCATGTGTTGCAGCAACGTACCCACACGGCGTTGTTGGTCGGTGAAGCGTTGGAGATGATCGACCGATATTATGTCGAACCGGTCGACGATCGGGAGTTAATCGTCTCGGCCCTTTCGGGCATGACGTCAACCCTGGATCAACACAGCGAGTTTATCCCGCCGAGCGATTATCAATCGTTCCAAGACAGCATCCAACAGGAATTCGCCGGGATCGGGATTTATGTCGACCAACCGGCGCAGGGAAAGCCCGTGCGGGTGATCACCCCGTTGGTCGGATCGCCAGCGTTGGAAGCAGGCGTTTTGCCCGGGGATCAGATTTTGATCGTCGACGATGAGAACGTATCGACGTGGGACATCCGCGAAGTCAGTGACCGACTGCGCGGCCCGATCGGTACCACGGTCAACCTGACACTGCGGCGCGGCGATGAAGAGGTGGAGACAAAGATTGTTCGTGATCGCATTCAGATGGAATCGGTGATCGGCGATCATCGCGACAAAAACAATCGCTGGGTTTATCGCCTCGCGAATAATCCCCGCGTCGCTTACGTGAGGATGACGAGTTTTGGTGACAAGACAGTCGGCGAACTCGGGAAAGTTTTGCGAGATCTCAACAATGATTTCGAGGCTCTCGTGTTGGACCTCCGGGGCAACGGCGGCGGTTTGCTCAGTGCGGCGGTCGACGTGGCCGACATGTTCTTGGATTCGGGGAAAATCGTATCGACCAAAACGCGTGGCGGTCGGCTCGAGGAAGAGGCCGTGGCAACGCCCGGTACGTTGGTCGCGACGGATATCCCGATGGCGATTCTGATCGATCACGACTCGGCCAGTGCCAGCGAAATTGTGACTGCGTGCCTCCAGGATCACGGCCGGGCGATCGTCGGCGGGACGCGGAGTTTCGGGAAAGGCACCGTGCAAAATATTCTGCCCTTGGAATATGGACGCAGCGCGCTACGATTGACTGTTGCAAAGTATTACCGCCCGAGCGACCGGAATATCCATCGCGGAAAAGACGATGATGAGGACGACGTTTGGGGGGTGGTCCCCGATGAAGGGTTGAATATCGAGTTGGACCTGGCGACGCTTCGTCGATTGATGACGCTGTGGCAGGAAGCCTCGTACCCGTCGCTCAAAGGGATCGACCGCAATATGTTCTCGATCGTGTCGGCCGATGAGTCGCCCGAAAATGGAGACGAAACAGACACTGCCGAAACAGACACTGACGTCGATGTCGCCAAAGATGATGCGTCCGAAGATGAGTTGAACGAAGATCAATCAGACGCGAATGAGTTGGCTGGCGAGGAAACGGTCTGGTCGCTCGATAAACCGCTCGTTGCCGTCGTCGAACGAATGTTGTCGAAGGATGACGGGGCCGAATCCGTAGAAAACAGCGATCCACAAACGGACGAAAACAACGCCGAGAACAAAGCCGAAGACGTCGATCAGAATAAAGCCGCCTAGCGTTCACGATTCGCACGATGCACGGCGATCGGAACCCGCTCAAGTTTACATCAGTACGAATTCCAATTTGGATCTGTCATGGATCCATCGTCGCCAACGAACATTGAACCATTCTGATCTCGTTGGCCTGTTCAATCCTGCCTATTAACCCCCACCTTCAAAAGGTTTGAAACCATGAAATCTGTTGTTTATGCAGTCGCCGGAATCGCGGCATTGGGAATCATGATCGCCCTCATCGCTTCGCCACCAGACGTCCAACCGACCACCGCGGAAGCGTCCGCCACGCTCGCGTCGGCGGAAGAGTCGGTGATGTCCGAACCGGGGACGTTGACCCTCGAAGTCCCCGGTATGCACTGCCAGTTCGCGTGCTATCCACATGTGAAAGAAACGCTCGAGAAGGCCGAAGGCGTCGATGAAGTTGAATTAGTCGAACAACCCGACCCGAATGTCTTGACGGTCAAGAAAGTGATCGTGAAGTACGACAGCGGCTTCGATATCGATGCCGCTTTGGCGAGCCTGCAACAAGAAGGTTTCAGCAACGCGACTCGGATTCAGTAGACGCTCTAGTTCCAATCGTATTATCGATCCAGCGGATTGTTGCTGGCTGCGATGAGCGTGAGGCCGTAGCGAAAGTCGCCAAGACTTTCGGCCAACCTCAACGAGTTACGCAGCGTCACGCTTACCGATCTTCGTTGCAAGGTAGGCCGGATCAAGGAGCCATGCGACGCAGTTCTGGCAACCTCCCAACACATTTTGCCGGAACAGCGCTGTGCTTGGTCCGGCCTACGAAACACAGACACGATATCTAACGAATCCAGCTACAAATACCAATTACGTAACAACCCAAAGTAGGCCGGATGAAGGAGGCTTTGCGACGCCCATCCGGCAGCCGTGTGAATGCCGGAACAGCGCTGCGTTTGGTCCGGCCTACAAACTTCACCCCATAGTGAAAGTCGACGAAGAACGGTTTACTGAATGCTTTTGAAGTTCCGATCTCGGAGTGATCGGCGACGCTCATTAAATCAACAACCCACCAAGACTTTCGGTGGTTCACGAACCTTCTCAATATTCTTGGCTGGTTTCGCTGACTTCCAAAGAAGCCGTCACTGGGCACCAACAGCAAACGGAAATGGGAATGCCTGATCGACCCACAATGGATGCAACGTCTCGTCGCGGCGTCTTGTTGGTCGGTCACGGAACACGCGACTCGCGGGGAACCGATGAGTTCTTCCTGCTCGGTGAACGTCTCGCCGAACGGATGCGGGACACCGCGGTGGTCAAACCATGTTTGTTGGAATTTCAACAGCCTGACATTGCTGCGGCGTGGGAATCATTGATGAGCGCGGGGTGTGATCGTGTGACGGTCGCCCCTTTGCTGCTCTTCTCAGCCGGTCACGCGAAGTCCGACATTCCCAGTGAAGTCGAAACGGCTCGCTCGAAGACTCCCAACGGTGACGCCGTCAAAGTGTGCTTCGCTAAACCGATCACGCGCAACGCCGCGATGGTCGAAGCGGTGCGATCCCGGTTGCGAGAAAAGATGAGCCGGCGTCCCGTTCTCGCCTCATCAGCGGCGTCCGAATCTTTCGGCGCAACGGGCACCTTTCAGCCGCGAACCGCGGTCGTGATGGTTGGGCGTGGCAGTCGCGACCCGTGTGCTACGTCGGACATGCGTGTGCTAAGCGAAGTCGTTGTGCGAGGGCGAGGTCGAAACAACAGTCCGTCGATGGCGGCTGAGTTCGGGTTGTCGTCCAACGGACTTTGGACGACTTTCTACGCGATGGCGCAGCCGCGTTTGCCAGCGACGTTGGATCTGGTGGCGGGCACCGGAGTTTTTGATCGCGTCATTGTTCACCCGCATTTACTGTTCGCCGGCCGACTGTACGAGGCGATTCAAAGGCAGGTCGGTGAAGCGGCGGAGCGATTCCCCGGCGTGCAGTTCGACGTGTCGGGTTATCTCGGCCCAACGGATTTGGTCGCGTCGGCATTGGCAGATCGGATCGGCTCCGGTGAGGTTTAGTCGGCGGGAACACCAGCCGGTTTTGGGATGCGGATAGCGGCTTGCTGGACTTCGCAAATACCAGCCCGACGCGTAAGCGAGGGACCTCCGACGTAAGTGACGCGTTCCCTCGCTTGCGCTTCGGGCTGGTAAGGGTGGGACTTGGTGCTGTCCTGTGAGAGCGTGTTTGAGAATGGTGGGTTGAAATCCGGCGAATCGAGCTACGGGATTTTTGGCGTTGAATACGAAAGTCAACTTGGTAGGGAAACTCGGCAAGAGTTTCGGCAGGCTCCGTGCATCGCCGAAGTCTTGGCGACTTTCGCTACGGGGGAAAGGT
>NZ_ANOH01000296.1 GCF_000346505.1 Aporhodopirellula sallentina SM41 | reverse complement strand
TTTTGTAATCCACCTTTCACCGCCCAACCCCGTGTCGCTCCTGGACTCGCGACTGACCGACCAAGACGTCCTCGAGAACAAAGCTTGAACCCGATCAGGACTCTGCCTTCGCCAAGATCACTACACCGCGTGACCCCAGGATGAATTCATTCTGGCCAGGTCGTGACAAAGACTGTGACTGGCGATGACCTGAGCGTGCACCGCATGCTCAGATCATACAGCAGTAGCAATGAATCAAGCCGACTCGTTAGTACTGCAAGGAATGATGAGACGACGCTGTCACTGACAGACTTGGCTAGCCCAAGTCCAAGCGTCGACACCTCGAATAGTCGTATAGTACCGAATCGGATCACGCCGAAACTCGTAAGCGTCAACGTCCAAAGTCAGCCGAATCCACACCCTAAGCCACAAGACGAAAACAGAAGAATCACCGATGTAGAAAAAGTCAGCAAAAGCGGCCAGACGCCTCTGGTCAAACCACGGACTTCATAGTCGTCACGCATCAGCGGGCGGCGGGAGTTGAGCCACCATTGGTAAAATCGTCTCCACCGCCGCTCCGTTGCATGCGATGGTTATCCGCGATTTAGTGAGATCTCAATTTTGCGGAATTCGTCTGGATCGTCAGGGTTGGTGCGCCAGCATATCATGCCCGGTCGTTCGAGAATCTGGCAGAGCCCGCCGACGCCGTGCACTGAAGCTTCGGGTGGTTCGTCATACGACTCATCGTCGTTCTCGTATAGGAGCGCAATTTCTGCGAATTGCTTCCAACTGTTTGAACGCTGAACGTCGATCAAGGACCGCATCGTTGCTTTTGCCATCGGGCAGTCCGTTGGCGGCTTAAGCCATTCGCGAACGTTAGCGAATTGCGGGTCAGATAGACGTGAACGAAGCGGTTTTGATCGCGGTGGGCGGACGGTCGTGAGTAATTCATCCCACAGATCAGCATCCGACATCTCGGACGTTGGCTTTGTGTTGTCGGTGTGTTCGGTGCCGAACAATTTGCGGATCAGTTGCAACATGGCGAATTGAGCAGGTCGCTAAAGTAGGTCGCGTTCTTTAGTCGGATAACGTCCGACATCACCGGGTCGGGAGTGTTGATGTTCCATTTGGAAACGGCCGCAAGCCCGACTCCGGTGCATGTCATGGTTGTCCGCCGTCTTCTCGGTTATGCCTTTGCGACAAATCGTTGTCAAAATCGACAGTTGGTGGTAGGCGACGAACCCGCGTATCGGTAACGGAGTGAATAGCAAGTCGAGCCAATAGCATCATCACCCCGGCCAAAGGCACGATCAAGTAGGGGACCGGAGAATTGCGCATGGTTCGGAAGATTGCGATAGACAACGCGATGAAGGCGGTAAGCCAGAGAACACTGGAAATACGGAACCGGCGTCCATCGCGAATCGAGCGTCGAAGAATGCGTGTGTCGAAAATGCGCCGGAATCCAGACACCGTTTCACGCGGGGAAAGCAGGAGCGACATAAGCAGCAGTCCAAAAACGGTTGCAGTTGCTAGCGTTACGGCGTAGGCGTTCCAGATAGGTCAGGTGGCCAAACAGGGATGTGCCGGGTGGAGCCTAGTCGGATAACGGTAGACATCACGGGGAACGGACGAAAGACTTTCCACTTCAAAAACCGTACAAGCCGTTCTCCCGTGCATGTCATGGTTCTGCACTGTCTTGGACGGCACTTTTCGCAACGAGCATACAGTCACCGTGACCGGGTACAGCATCCTCCGCGCATTGTACTACATCGCCGACACCAAATATGGCGTCAGCAGCATCTTCAACATCAACGATTTCGTAAAAATCACCAGGCCGCCAAGCGGAACCGGCGACGAGGTAAGTGCCAGCATTGGTACGAGACGGAACCAAGATGTTGATCATGGTAACGAAGCCTTCCGTCCAGTGGTCGACTCCGATCTCGTACTCCGCAATCGAGAAACCATCTGGCCAATCGCGGAATCCAGGTTGAACGCGCAGACGCTCCATCGCCGCCCGCGCGTCGTCGTGTGTGGCGTAAACGCCGATGAATTTCACGTCCTCGCGATCACACCATTCATGTTCGTGTTGAAGTATGAAAGTCTTGGTCATTGTTGCAGAACGTTACCGATCACCGGGTCGGGAGAGTTGATGTTCCATTTGAAAACGGCCGCAAGCCCGACTCCGGTGCATCGGATGGTTATCCGCCGTCTTTAGCTACGTGTTGAAACGGTCAGTTTGGTCGAGGATTTTGCCGACGAGTTTCGATTCCCGACCCGAGAGCATAGTGTAGACGCCGGAAAACGCTGCAAGCAACCCGCCGCCAGCCAAGATCATGAATCCGATAGCAAATCCGGAACCCCGTACACGCGCGCCCGATTGCAACACCGCAGCAAATAGACCAGCAAGAGTCAGCATTAGCACGCCAACGATAAATCGGCGAAAGCCGTAACCGCGAGTTTCAGAGCGAAGTCCCGATGCAGCGTCACCCACCAACGCATCGGCATCAGCATCGGAGAAACCGTTCGCGATCAGGTAATCGCGAACATCGGAGGAAGGCTGGCCATCCGAGATGCGGTTCTTCGCATCTTGCGTGAGGTATCGGTTTCGTATTGCAGGCGGCGTCTCAAACGACTTGCATCTTGGGCATGTGGCGAAGCTAGGACTGAAAGCAATGTTGCAGTTTGTGCAGTTTATCATCGTGATGTAGTTGCAGTGATTTCAGTCGGATAACGGTAGCGATCAGCGGGTCGGGACGTTTGACTTTCCATTCGTGAAACCGCGCAAGCCCGACTCCGTTGCATCGCATGGTTCGCCTCTATTCCGGCAGGGTTTCCGAAAAGTATCAAACGCATGCAAGTTCAAGTTTAGTAGTCATGGTGGCCGAGGCAACGAGCGTCGGTTACGTCAGTCGGTGTTCCCATCAACTACAATGTGTCGCCGATGCTTCACTCCGCGGTAGACAAGGAACGCCGACAACGCCATCAAAAGCGGAGCGACGCAAAACGCGAGTAACTGGGCAGTAGCCGGGGCAATCGAGATGCCGAACAAGTAGAGTTCCGGATCATAAGTTGCGTATCGACGCCCGGCAGCCATCCGACGGTTCATATCGCTGGTGAGGTAAGCAATGCCAGGACCGGCAATGATGAAACCGACCAACGCAGACATGGACGCCATCACGAAGTGCCGGAATGGAGACGCACGCTTTGATGTCAATTGCGATGGCGATGGAGTCTCGTACGGATTCACGTTGGTATTTGCTGAGTCGGCGAACGTTTGGGTTGACCGGGGCCGAGCGAAAGATCAACCATTTTCAAGAAGACGCTTTCGAGGGCTCCGCGTCCAACCCGATTGTTATTTGGCCGATAGGTGAAACAACGTCCCATTCGAGCTAGCGTCATTGTTCGCAAACAGAGTTAGCGAGCATAAGCATACCAATAAAAGGCCCAGAAAGGGTCGGCGTAGTAGAACCAGAACGAAAATACAAAGAGTGCAAAGTACGTAGTGAGTGACGCCACGCGATGTAGTGAAGTTTCGAGCCCGAACGGAAAGTGCCACGCGAGCCATGCGCCGGATGGTACAGCGAAGAGCGAAACCAACCCCATGATCGAAGACATGCCTTTCAATGCGAGTGTTATCGGATCGTGAGAGAGTTGGTATTCGATTGACGCAGGCCCGTTCGAAATCATACCTAGTTGCACTAGCGTCGAGAGATAGCAAAGGTGGACACCAAGTACGTACAGCGGTGGGTGCAGCATCACCAGCCTTCTACCGAGACATGCCCAGTCAAACCTTCTGTTGGGCGCGAAGTTGGCTGAACTTTCGTACGGATTCTGATTCATGCATATGATGGAAGTGGCTGGCAGAACTATTGGACTTGGCCAAATAACGGTAGACATCACGGGGGACGGACGGTTGACTTTCCACTTCAAAAGACACGCAAGCCGTCCTCCCGTGCATGTCATGGTTCGCCGCATTTGCAGCGGATGAACGTCTGGCCCCGCGACCGACGCAGACCTGAGCATACCGGGCGTATCACTCTCGTACAAACCGTCACGCAAAGTGCTACACATCATTCGGGTGCGTTTGCGTACCAGCGAACCATGACCTGAGTCGTTGCGATGAAACGAAAACGATAGTAGCGAAGGCAGCGACAGTGAGCACGAACGTGACAATCATGCCCCAGCTAGATGTGAGCGTCGCGAGAAATTGCTCGGTCGCGGTGTAGGGCGCAGGGTGTGATTGAGAAGGTGCGAACAACAATGTCAAGAACGCTATCTCCGCCGAAACAATGAACACGCTCGTGGCGGATATGCGGCGTCGCCTTGGCGGAGATTCCATGGCGACGCGAGGCGTAGCGTAGGGATTTGCGGTGTCCATCATTGCTGAGTATGGCAAATTCAATCGGCGAACGGTGCCCGTCACCGGGCCGGGAGAGTTGATCGTCCATTTGTGAAACCGCGCAAGCCCGGCTCCGGTGCACGGGATGGTTCCCCACTTCTTCCATGCAGATCACCAGAACCCCGTTCGTTGAAACATTAGGCCCGCGTCGGCATCGTAGTAATACGTCGCGCCACCGCCATCACCCTCGGATGGACTGTAATAGACAATAGCAGTCGCGGGACACGTCCAGTTTAGCCCGTCAAATGTATGGTTGAATAGCTCAGGCGACACCGTTTGCCCCTCGTCCATGAAACCACCACGTTCAACGGCGGAATGCTCACCGTATTGCGTCCACAATCCGTCGAGATAGGCCTCGAAGTCGGCCGCGGATATGTCGTACCGTGCTCTGTAACCATTGGCGTGTTTGTGCATCTCAATGTTCGATGCGGCCGTGGGCAAGTAGCGTTGCGATCGAAAGTCAGGGATTGCCTCAAACGAGTCGTAATGAAAGTGCCCGAAGCGGATTGAGTCCGTGACCAACATGACACCGGTGCACGAGGGTATGAAAAGAACGATCGCCGCGATGGACGAAATCAGCAGTGTCTTGATGCGACTCCATTTCCGTGGCGTTCGGGTGGCAGTAAGAAGTACGACCACAAGCAGGAAAGCAACGCCCGTCAATTGAAACGGTAGGACAATCGGCCAAAGCATGAAGCGTATTCAGTACTTCCATTCAGTCGGGGAACGCCCAGCATCACCGGGCAGGGGTGGCGGAGCGGAGGCGGTAAAATGCCGAAGGCAACCACCGGAGCGAAGACACACCTGCTCCGGTGCATGCAATCGTTATCCGCTCTCTGCTTTGGGTATCGAGCCAAGGAAATTGCTCCCGAAATGAGCGGCGTTGACCAAAACAGATCCGATCGCTAGCAACATAATGAAGATGGAGGCGTAGTACAGTACCCGTGTCGGCTCGTAGTAAAAGCCTGAAACGCCAGCAAGGTAAGCAAGGGTAGGGAAGTCCTGCCGAAACGCGAGCACTATCGCCACCAGCATCGTTGCAAATAGCATCGATGCTATGGTGAATTTCGGCATTCTAGCACGTCCCACTGATAGGCGATTTGTTGCAGCAAATAGCGATGCCACGAGAGTAGCACCGGTCACAAGATTCGCCAACAAAATCAGCAATAACCAAGCGGCAAGATTGGTGGATTCAACGGCCCAAGTGTGTTCTCCGCCAAGTGGACCTGTGAGATGCAGTTTTGCCAGGGTATTGCCACCACCGAACGCGTAGGATGCGAGCGGCCAGCCACGGATCGTTCGACTGCGGTAAATCTCATGCTCTGTGAACGACAGTGGATTACTGGTTCGGTTTCGGTCAAGTTGCAACTCAAAGCGGTTGATGTTTGCAAACGATGCAACGACGCCAATTGCAAGCAGCGATGAAAGAATGATCGGAGTCTTCATTTCAGTGGGATAACGTCTGCCGTAACCGGGAACGGACAGTTGACTATCCATCTGTAAAACCTTGCAAGCCGTTCTCCGGTTCACGGCTTGGTTATCCGTTTCGATGGCTGGATCAGAGTCATCGCACCATTAGGTTTGGGCTCCCGTCTGCATTGCCCCACCGTCGAAATATCAACAACAGAGCAGCACCAGCCTTGTCCGTGTCATCGCCTTCTCCGCTGCTTGTTGCCATCAGGGCACCTTCGGTGCTGTAAACCCGGTCGCCCGTATACGTACCTGTCTCCTCGCCGTCATCATAGTAGAGAATCCCGTTCTTAACAGAGCCAACTACGTTGCCACCTGACGATTCTATAGTCGAGCCTGAGACATATCCGATTGCATCGCCATCGTCGCCATCTGGCTCGTAGATTTCGCAGCCATCCACCCCATTGTACCAGCCAAAGCCGACGTATCGACCTGAGGCTGAAAGTACGCGGAAGTGGGGAACAGGGTAGCAGCCGTCATTTACGTCATTCATTTGTAGATGTGAAGGTAATCGAAATGCTCAGTCGGATAACGTCACGCGTAACCGGGAACGCGCGGGATAGTTTCTAACGGCCGAACCGCTTAGCTCGCGTTCTCCGGTTCCC
>NZ_ANOH01000295.1 GCF_000346505.1 Aporhodopirellula sallentina SM41 | reverse complement strand
ATAACGGCGGACATCACGGGGCACGGAAGGTTGACTATCCATTGCAAAAAACGCCGCAAGCCGTGCTCCCGTGCATGTCATGGTTCCCCGCGATTATGGACATCGCGAAACGGTGAAGCAAGCAGTGAACGGACCGATCTATGGTCGTCGTGGGTATCCAATCCGTGCTGAATGGGGCCACATGGCAGTCGAAGCGTCCGGAACACTCGATCCCAAACAGAAAGCACAGATGAGTAGTTGGCCCCGTAGAGATCAGGATCGCGAGAGTGATGCACCGAGTGAACCGATGGAGTTACGATAACGGATCGTGCAATGCGATCGAATCGTCCAAGCGTAATCGTGGAGTGATGCATCATCGAAACAATCACCAGCGTCGTTTCGTAAATGAGCAGTGCAGCAGTTGTCACGCCGAGCAAGTAAAGGAGTGGAAGACGAACCATCCCAGCAACCCCCAGTTCTGCAACGTGAAATCGGCCGGCAGTAGTGACGTCCATCGCAGAATCTGAATGGTGGACTGCGTGGAACCGCCAAAGCAAAGGAATGCGATGGTTGGCTCGGTGCCAGAGGTAGCTAAACAGGTCAAGCGCTAGAAATGAGAAGACAACACCAATCAGAGTAAAAGGTTCGGCGGACGAAAGATTACAGACGAAGACACTGAGCAAGCCGACGGAAAAGAAAAGCAGTCCACCGTTCAACGCGGCCAACGCCAGGTTGGTTACACCGTGCTGGATTCTGCCAAGACGTGGCGTCGCGACGTAAGTCTCGGCCAACCATATGATCACGAGCCAAATCGCTGCTGGGGCAAGGCGATAAGCCGCGTGATCGAGTCCCAGATGTGAAAAAGCGACGAACACTATCAGTGGTCAAGAGTCGGGGAACGGTACGCATCACCGGGCGACGTAGTGGAGCGGTGTCGGCGGTATAATGCCGAAGGCACACCGCCGATGCCGCGGAACGGAGTCGCTCCGGTGCATGCGATGGTTATCCTCATTTAACGGGGAGTGTATCCACGAACGTAGCGCTCGGTAAGTCCAGTGTTCGCGTTTACAACCGTCGCCGTCGTCGCAGTCAATCCGGTAAGCTTGAATCGCTCATACGCATTGGAGCCGCTTTCGTCGACGAATACAAGATCACCAGCGTCGTCAATAAGCCAGCGCCCACCTAACGCGGAAACCTCGTGCAGCTCGCCACGCTTGGTGCCTTCGGTCGATAGGTACCAGCCGTTCGTCGCAAAGGAGTAGTTTGCAATTCGCACTGGGTCTTCCAGTTCGTATCGCCAGCTCTCCGATTCTAGGTGGTCCCAGGTTACGACTGGAGGTCCATTTGCAACAGAGGGAGCGGTGGGCGAGCAACCGACGGCGGAAATCAAAAGCGTTGTAATGAAGAGCAGGCTGGAATAGCGAGCGATCATGATTTCAGTCGGATAACGATACGCGTCACCCGGTACGCGCGAAAGATCTACCATTTCAACACGGCCGACTCGCGTACTCGGGTGCACGCGATGGTTACCCGTCCTCCAGTTAAGGTAGTGACTTGCGGACAGTGTACTGGTGCTTCCAGTTTCCGTCGGCACCGGGAAGCAAGATATGCGTATCGTCGGTGTCGGGATGGAAGTCAGGAAGATCGAAGGAGAAACCGCCGTCGTACATGCGCGGGTAAGTCACAAGCAGCGGATGTCCCGCCGAATCGAAGGCATCGACGTAGACGCGAAGGTCCACCAGTTTTGCGTTGATCGTAACGCATTTTCCCTGGATATTCAGCTGCATGTCGCGCACGTCAACGGCGTCTGCAAAACTGTCGTCGCGTTCAGGGTAACACATCCAGTAAACGCGAAATCCTTCGAATCGCTGCTCAAGAGGCTTTGGGCAAGCAGCGATTTCGTCTGGTGGCACGTAAACGTGGAGAAGGTATTCACCACCGTGCCAAGTACCGACAGCGCCATCAATAGCAGTGCGCTCTGTAGATGCAATCAACCGTGCGAGTGCAGTGAACGGAACGTCAATCCTGTCGCGAGAATATGCGTCCCATAGATCGTCTTTGATACGCTCCTGTTCCTCATCGCTCATCGCCAACCAGGCGTCGTACGATTCGGGAGGAAGTGCATTCATGTCAGTCGGGTAACGTTACGGTTCAGCGGGCGGCGGCGATTGAGTCATCCATTTCCGAAGCGGCGACCACCGCCGCTCCGTTGCAACCGATGGTTCGCCGCTCACCAACTCGGGGGATTGCGGCGAATTTCGGCATCCCTCTCTATTTTGAGCTGCTCAAACTGAGTCTCGGTAATTAGTCCTTGTTCAAATGCGTCTTCGGGAGACACGAATCGTGTTTGCCCAGGTTTAACTTTGGGCGTGCCGTTCGGTCCCAACTCCAAGATGGGAATAGCTTCGCGCGGTATTTCCATCTCCTCGATTGAGAATCCGTTTGCTTCGACGTGCTCGGCCATATACCGAAGAGGGTCTTCCATCTTTTCGGTCGAGAGCGTTATCAGAATCTCGCCTTCGTCGTTGGCTGACCAGTCAACGAAATCACCAGCATCTAGCATGCGTCTTGCTGCAGCGTCAAGCTGTATGATTTCGCAGAGTTTGATGGTTACTTGCAATGCGTGCTCCGTAAGT
>NZ_ANOH01000294.1 GCF_000346505.1 Aporhodopirellula sallentina SM41 | reverse complement strand
GAACGAAGCGAACGATGCCTGAGCAACGGGAGATTCTACCACCAGCAGGAGGCTTGAACAAACGACAGCGGTGTGCCGAAGGCCTAGCGTAAAAACCATGTTATGTGCCGCTTGCGTTGGGGATACCGTGGTCAAACACGATCCAATGAAGTGCGTTTATAGCCTGCGTTGCGTGGATTCCCCAATGAGATTCAAACGGAGTGCATGACCATTCCCAAATGATGTCATTGAGGTGTTCGGTGTCGCCACCGTTGAATGCGACCAAAGGCCCAATGATGTCGCGATGAATGTCCGCGCAGTCATCGCCCAGAGAACCGCCGACGATTTCCGCGGAGCCGTCGCGCGGGTAGATGGGATCGTAAGTGCACCAATAGTCGAGACGTTCGCCAAAAGCAGCGGAGATGTTCTTGTAGACGCGTTGCCATTCCTCGTCGGTCGAACGACGAAAGTCGTGGTTGGGGTCAACGTCGTCGACGGGTGGAAGTAAAAGCGCGCCAGAGTACAAACGTGTAAGCGAGCCTAGCAGCCGTCGTGCAAACACGTCAGGGTCACCAGCGGGAGTCGTGACGAGTTCAACGTAGTGATTTGCGTTGCGAGCGAATTCAGTGACGAACTGTTGGTTGTTGGTCATGAAGCTCGATCGACTGCGGCACAT
>NZ_ANOH01000293.1 GCF_000346505.1 Aporhodopirellula sallentina SM41 | reverse complement strand
TTTGTGATCGCACGCAGCGACGACTTGGGACGTGACCTCGACGTTGCCTACACGCTCGGTGGCTCGGCGATCAACGGTGTCGACTACTCCCAACTCTCCGGTATCGCCACGATCCCGGCTGGCCAGGACCACGTGATTGTTGAACTCGATCCAGTCGATGACACGACACTGGAAGGCCCTGAGGTCGCAATCATCCGCTTGGCATCGGATCCTCGTTATCAACTAGGCGTCGAGAGCCAACGGCAGATTCAGGTCACCATCGCAGGCGAGCTACAAAACGAAACGCAGTTGCTCCCCCAAGATATCCCGACGCTCGTAAACACAGGCTTCAGCTCAGCCGCTGGCAGCAATCAAATCACCACGTTCCACGTCAATGACACCAGCCTACCGTTTGTGGATGGGTCGCCGAGCGACAACGCGATCCGTGCCGTCGTAACCACCGCAACCCCTGACGCCCCATGGGAAACGCTCATCGGCTACGGCTTTGACGGCAGCCCCTTCCCCGCGGGCACACCGTTTTTCGCGAGCGTGTGGGCTCGCAGCGGCAACATCGACGGGTCCGACGCAACCGTTGGATTGCGATTGCAAAAAAGCGGCGGAGACTACGCCGGAGAAGAGAAGGTCTGGCAAGTTGGCCCCGAGTGGACACTGCTCCTTCTGCCGATGACACCGGATTTCGGCAACGGCACCTCCGACCGAACCGTCGACGTTCGACTCGGATACCAGGAGCAAACCGTCGAACTCGGTGGGTTCAGCCTTGTGAAGCTAGACTTGCAATCCGACTTAGATGAAGCCCCAAAAACGATCTACACCTACGGAGGTCGCCAGTGGGACGCGGACTGGAGGGAGCAAGCCGCAAGCGACGCGGCAACTCATCGAACCAACCCGATCCAAATCAAAATCGTCGACGCCGCCGGCAACCCGATCGAAGGTGCCATCGTCACAATCACTCCGACAACGCCGAGCCTGCCGATCGGAACCGCCGTCTCGCCCGAGCTGATTGTCGCAAGCAACCCCGATTCCCTCACACCGGAAGCCCAGCGTTACCAAGCCATCCTCGAGATGTTTGACACCATCACTGATGGAGGAACGGCGCAGTGGGGCCCTTGGTCGCTCGATCCACAGGTCCCGCGTGACTTCCTCGATTGGGTCATCGAACGCGACCTTCCGTATCACGGCCACGCTCTGGTATGGGGCGACCTTGCCGACGATCCCAGCGACAACTTCCCGACTCCTGTCAGCCTTCTAGATGGGTACAACCATCAACTTAGCACCCACGGAGCAGCCGCCGCCGAAACGTGGCTGGAAAACGAAATCCTGACGCACGTTTCGACCACCGGTCCTGCGAACGATTTCAGCGAAACACGCGAGGACTCTACCCAACCTCGCGTCACATGGTGGGACGTCATCAATCACCCCATCTTCGCCCCCGAGATCTGGGATATCGTCGGATACGACTTCATCGTCGACATCCTTCAAGCCACCCGAAACACCGTCGATAGCAACACCGAACTCATCATCAACGAGTTCGACATCTTGTCGAATCCCGACAACGGACTCAGCGACGCGTTCTTTGACCTACTCACACTGCTCGACACAACCGCAAACGCGTCCACCGGAGAGAACGCCCAATACGACGCGATCGGATTCCAAGGCCACTTCGTCAGTAACCGGCTACCTGACATCGACCGGATCATGCAAGAACTCGATCGCTACGAAGTCTTCGACCGAGACATGCAAATCACCGAATTCGACGTCGACGCGGTCGACATCGACCAACAAACCCAAGCCGACTTCACCCGCGACTTCTACCAAACCCTAGCCGCCACCCCCACCCTAACCGCCGCCACCCTCTGGGGCATCTGGTCCGGCGACCACTGGCGAGAAACCCCCACCAACCCAGAATCCGCCGCCCTCTTCAACCAAAACTGGACCCCCAGAGCAAATGGGCAATGGTTGTTGGATCAACACTCCAACGATCGGTCTCCCAACACCCAAACAACGAATACATCTGGAACAGCAAACCTTGGACACCGATCCGACTCGGTAGACATCCACATTCGATTGCCAAACGGGTCAGTCCTCCAAACCGAAGTAGAAACGCAAAGAGCCAAGATCCGGATTGGCCAACTCGAAACCGCATTAGATTTCACGACATTCGCAGGCCAATCTAGCATCAGTCACTCTGAACGGACCGCCGTCTACGGTGATGACTTCATCCCTGTTGATACCAACCTGCAATAT
>NZ_ANOH01000292.1 GCF_000346505.1 Aporhodopirellula sallentina SM41 | reverse complement strand
AAGGTCCACGATGACTCCGGATCCGAGTCCGGTCAGTTGGTATTCGTCGTCTTCGGTTTGTTTGGGAGGAGTCGGGCCCAAGGTTTCATCGCCGGGGGGAATATTCTCGGGTTCTTCATCCTTGTCATTTCCGCCCGCCGGTGCGGTGGCGTTTTGCCCGTAGGAGAAGACCGTCACCACCGACGGAGTGGCGACACGTGCGGCGTGACGAAAGGCGAGTGACAGAGCCTGAGCGTTGCGTTTCCAGGTTTGTTCTACGTTCGTTGCGGTCGAGCCCGAGTTTTGCTGCGAGGGCAATGCCTCCGCAGATCCATTGTTTTTGGCCTCTTTCTCGGCGGCGGAGCGGCTATCTGAGACCGTCGGCAGGGTGATGACTTCCTGGCAGAACGCCTTGGCAGGAGCAACGATCACGATCATCAACGCGATTGCGGGCAACAAAATCGAGTTGCGGATTGGGGACATGATTCGGTTTCTCATGGCATCTCGGAAGGATTCGGTGGATGTGTGACGATGGGGCACGGTCAAGCGAGGTGGGTAGTATCTTAGCGGTGCAGCCCCGTGATTCGGAGTCCGCTGAGACAACATTTTGACATCGTTTTTGCAACGGGGGGAGTACGTTCCGCTCGTGTCTGCAAATGTTCAATGTGTTCGCTGCGAGATTCGAAACTATTGTTCGGCCGCCAGAATCAGTTACGCTAAGGTAGCCCTGAAGGCGGACACTTCTCCTCTAGTCCGGACACGATCATGTCTCTCATCTCCGCACGCACCTCCAAGGTAATGGCAAGTTCTGAACTGGAAGCTCCTGCCGTCGAAGACGTTAACCGACTGGTGCAAGCAGCCATTCTGGCTCGTGACCATGCCTATGCCCCGCACAGCCATTTTTACGTGGGCGCCGCGGTACTGTTGCACGACGGTCGAATTATCGGCGGTTGTAACGTGGAAAACGCGAGTTACTCGCTAACCCAATGTGCCGAGCGGGTTGCCGTCACGACATCGGTCGCCTCGGGGTATCGCAGTTTTCGTGCGGTCGCGATCGCCAGTGTCGGCGGTGCGATGCCATGTGGCGCGTGCCGCCAAGTGCTCGCCGAGTTCGGGATGGACGTTTATGTCTACACCATCGACGTCATCGACGGCGAGCAGCAGGTGAGGCGACTCTCGGAATTGTTGCCTGACGCTTTTTCCACATCCGACATCCCGTCGTCGTAGTGTCATTGACCTGCGTTTGACGCGTTCCTCTTCTCTAGCTTTTCTTATGAACAGGTTTCTCTCGTTCGGCGTCGTCGCCGTTTCGATCGGTATCGGTGCGTCGGTTGCGAACGCACAGAACTTTGTCGGACCTCGGTATCCGGGAGAGGTCATCATCTCGGAGCGGGTGATCACGCCACGGCCGGAGCCTCAGAAGGGCAACACGCTGCCGCCACCGGCGAAAGATCGAAAAGAGTCGTCTGATGTTCGCGACACCGGTCGGAGTGTTTTGGTCAAATCCCCGAACGGTGATCAGCGTGGTGATCGACGCGGTGGTCGACGCGGCACCGAACCACAAGGCTCCTCGGGTTCGACGTTCGCGTCAGAACCCATGTCGTTGTCCGACGGAGGATTGTCTCGTGGTGGGTTGCGAGGTGTAGAGGAAACGCCCGAACGCATTCCCATGCTGGCTCTCGGCCATGAAGTATGGGGGAAGATGTTGGAACTCGAACGCGAGAACGCAAAGCTCGAGGCGACGTTGGAATACGAGCGACGCCTGGCAACCTTTCGCGAACACAGCGAACGTGCCGAAGAGGCTCAGGCCAAAGAAATCAAACGGATGAAGGAGGAGCTCGCGAAACAACAGGGCAAGATTCGTCACTTGCAGGAAGCGAATCAGGGTCGGATCGAAGAGTTGGCCCGTCTCGTGGAAGAACGCACCCGGCAGGTCGTCGAATTGCAACGCCAGATCCGCGAGAGTGAGGCGATGTCGCGCACGGCGTTGGAAAACATGCGACGGCCGTTCCTCGAAAAACTTTCCGAACAAGCCAAACTCGTCGAACAGTTCGAATCGCGGCAACACGATATGCAGGCCACGATCGCGCGGCTGCAGAACGAACGGAAGAAGGCAGCAGATATTGCTCGTTCGGAACCGGCGCGTGCCGTGCCTTCTGAGTCGGATCACTCGCCTGTGGATCCGTCCCACGCAGAGCACGGAGATATGACGGAAACACACGTCGATGCAGAACATGCCGCGATGCCGCATGACGATCATGCTCACGGGGACCATTCACACGATGGCCACGCCCTTGATCACCACGCAGACGCCTCGCACGACGCTCACGCCGAAGAGAAGGTTGTGGCGAATAAAGGGGCAGGCAAAAAAACAGCGAAAACCAAAGCCGCCGATAAGAAGGCAGATGCCAAACAGAAAGCGGAACGTGGCGGTACCACCGCGCGGGATGACGGGGCTTCACGCGATCGACAGCACGCTCAAGGCCCAAACGTTAAGCGACCCGACGGCAATCGACCTGCACCGAGAAAGCCGGATCGTAAGGAGATGGAAGACAATCGACGCGATGACCGACCACGAGGCAGAAGGGGACGCTTCCGTGGTGTGGGGGCGAACTCAGCTCAGCCCGAAATCAGAATTGCCGTTTTACCTGTTGGTTTCTCGATGCCTCCCATTACCGATGAGACGGTTGCATCTTCCTTAACAGACAACCCAGAAGACGCATCCGATATCGAGCCGGTCGTTGGACTTCACGGCGGTGCGATCGGACCTCTTGGGAAGAACGCAGAACCGGCTGAGGCTGCGGAATCGGAGGACTCTGCTGGTTCAGCGGAACGGGACGAACGCGATCACACTGCCGAACCACCGGTGGAAGCGAACGTGTTCGAGTTGCCCGCGCCCAAGGTCGACTAAACGTGTCGTGGGGTACCGGCGAACCTACTACACGGACTGAGGAGCTCCTTCGGCGATGATTTGGCCGTTTTCACCGTCGGTCGTTTCACCGTTACTCGTTTCACCGTTACTCGTTTCACTGTCGGTAGCGTCGAGTTTGAAGAAAATCGCGACCGGTAGAAACAACAACGCCATGGCGGCAAACAGGTAGCTCCGTGGTGCATCGGCGGCGGTGATGATCCGGTCGAGGATCGAGTACACCAAACCGGAAAGAACGATCGCGAAGAAGTTGGCTTGGTTCATGACCGCGATCATTCGTCCTTTGAGTTCGTGTGGCGGTCGCGCCTGCAGGAACACCTGGATCGGAATCGCGAAGAACGCGGCCGAGGCGCCAAGGAAAATCAGCGCCGGAATACTGCCCGTGAATCCGAGCAGGTGACCTTGGCCGGGTTGGTCGGTGGAACCGGGAACCGAGATCGAGAGCAGGGTGCAGAACAGAACCGTGCCCCACATTCCGATTTGGATCACAAAGTTATCGGAGATCTTTCGGCTGAGCATCCCTGCGACCGCACCACCGATCGCGATCCCGACACTGATCAACGCGACGAGGATGCTGGTCCATGTATCGGTCTGGGCGAGTTGCACTTTGCTCAGCGAGTTAACCGACTGGATCGTTAATCCCGCGATCAACCAGAACACGCACGAAGCGAGCAGTGCCAAGAGCAACGGTTTGTCTTTTCGCAGCAGGGTCCGCATCTCTTTGGGAACGGCGAGGTTTTCTGTCTTCAACTTTAAATTCGGTTCGGCGGCGGGCAGGCGAATGATCGCGAGGCTGGTCACGGTTCCGATGACGGCAATTCCCACGCAGACGAGCGAGCCGATCCACAAACCCGATGCCGCCTGCATGCGTGGCATGTCGGGCGGGACGATTGAATCTTTTAAAGGGCCGGCGATGGCGGTTCCGATGATGATCGCCACGAACGTTGTCATCAAAACCATTCCGTTTGCTTTGCTCAGTTGGCTCCGGGGCAACATCTCCGGCAGGATGCCGTATTTGCCGGGGCCGAAAAACGTGCTCTGCAAACCCATCAGGAACAGCACGATCCACAACCCTGCAAAACCGATCGAAGGCGTGGCGAGAAACGCGAGCATCCCCAACGCCATAATCACGATCTCAGCGACTTTGCTCGAAACGATGATGGTGCGTTTGCTGAGTCGGTCGGCGAGGTATCCGGCGAGTCCGCCGAAGACCACGAAAGGAAGGCCAAACACGATCGTCGCGACACCTTGCAGGTCAGCGCCCCCTTCAGCCCCGGTCGCATTGCCCGCTGATGCAGCAGAATCGACGGTTGCCGATTCGGCGGCGACCGACGTCGCGTCGAGCATGCCGGCTTCGGAGGCACCCGCGGCGACGGCGGTCGGGATGGCGAGAAGGAGCAGCAGTTGTTTGAACAGGTTGTCGTTGAAGGCTCCGAAGAATTGGGTCGCGAGGAAGCCGAGGAATGCGGGATGGGAAAGGTCTCGGATTTTGCCGGTGGAAGTCTCGGCTTCGTCGGAGACGGCGGTGTGCCCCGCGGACGCATTGTCTGAAAACTGGCTGTCTGGTAGTTGGCTTGGAGCCTGATAGGGGTTTCCGGGTTGTTGTTCCGGCAGCCCGTCCGTTTGCCCGGGGGTGCCCCGTTCGAACTCGGACGATGCGACTTGGTTGGCGTCCAGGTCGACTTTGGGCTCGGCTTTCTCGGACATAGGGCTGGTTCGATGGTTCGAGTGCGGTGATTTCCACGGGGTGGCGGTCTGCTAGATAGAGAGCCTTACCAAACCCGATTGCTTCGCGCCGACGCGAGATTTTGACGGCAATCGTAATGGATCCGAGCTGATCGTGAAAAAAAAGCCTGTGAAACAGGAAAGTCTCATTTTCCCCCTTGAAAATTGGTGGACCGTCTGAGGCAGACACGCCTATGATGGAGGTGTTCACGACAAGAAAGTCGGCGATCCCTCGGACATCAACGACGGTCAATCTCCTTGCGGAGTGTAGGTGCGATAGAGCCAACGATTATGCCAGATATTTTTGCAGAACCGGCCGTGCGGGCTGGTTTCGCCATGACGATCCTACTCATCGTGATTGCGTTTGCATTTTGGCTGTTGGGAAGATTGCGCGACTACACCACCCAAGACCACCAATCGCCCTCTGAGGGGCTCGTAAACCTGGAAGAAATGCTTCGCAAAGGTGACATTAGCGAAGAGGAATTCCGAACTATACAATCATCGACCCGCTCGCAGGTCGTGTCGTCTCCCTCTACCAAGACCCATCCAGTCCGCTCGGCGAGGTCGTCCACTGAATCTTCAGAGGACTGATGCTCACCGGGCCGGCTTCACCCGGGATCCCGGTAGCGGAGGACGCTCGACCGACATGTGAGTGACGTCGACACCCAATCCAGCCGTTGATTCGCCCTCCCAAGATAATGTCTGCAGTGGAAGTCGGATCGGTTTCATTCCGATGGAATCGAACTCACTGACTCTGCAGTCGGGCATACCTGTCACCGGCAATATTAACCATTACCAAAACCACGAATGGCTCGAGCTTCGAGGACACGGATGTTCCTTCAGGCAATGAGCGATGATCGAGACGGTTGGAAACAACCCGATCGTGAAGCGTTTCATCTGAAAAGCATTCGAGTCGTGGCTTGAACCGTTCGATGTGTCGAGTTCCTGTTGCGGGGACCCAGACGATCGGTGGCCGACGCGAATAATCATTCACATCATGGATCTCCCATCTGTGCCGTGAATGACCGTTCATGAAAGTCGTTGGCCGCTACTGTCTGGGACTTCTTTGTGATCGGAGCTCCTATAAGTAAGGAGTCGTGTATGCCCACTAAGGAATCTTCGAACTCGCGCCGCAGCAGTGCGTCGACAAAGAAGAATGCGTTCTGCAGTTTTTGTCGCAAGAGTTACCGTGACGTCGGACCCCTCGTTGAAGGACCTGGCGACGTCTATATCTGTGCCGAGTGCATCGACCTTTGTCAGTCGATTCTCGACCAAGAACAACGACGACGCGGACCGTCGAAGTCGTTGTTTAACGAAATCCCCGCTCCTCGCGAAATTGTCGAGCACCTAGACAACTACGTGATCGGGCAAACCGCCGCGAAACGCGTGCTCGCCGTCGCGGTTCACAACCACTACAAACGGCTCAGCAGCGGCTGGGACGGGAACGGCGAAGTCGAGATCGAGAAGAGCAACATTCTGCTCGCCGGTCCGACCGGTAGCGGTAAAACGTTGCTCGCACGTTCGCTCGCTCGCATGCTCAACGTTCCGTTCGCGATCGGCGACGCGACCACGTTGACCGAAGCCGGTTACGTGGGTGAAGACGTCGAAAACCTGTTGCTCAAACTGTTGCACGCGGCTGACTTTGACGTCGAAGCGGCTCAGCGCGGGATCTTGTACATCGACGAAGTCGACAAGATCGGACGTACCAACAGCAACGTGTCGATCACCCGTGACGTGTCCGGCGAAGGCGTCCAGCAGAGCCTGCTGAAGATGCTCGAAGGAACAGTTGCGAACGTCCCACCGCAAGGCGGCCGGAAGCATCCCGAGCAACAGTACATCCAGATGGACACGAGCAATATCTTGTTCATCTGTGGCGGTACGTTCGTCGGGATCGAAGACATCATCCGGCGTCGACTCGGACACCGAACGCTCGGTTTCGGCGAAGCCAGCTCACTCCGCAACGAACAAAGCGTTTCCGAGTTGCTCGCTCAGGTTCAGACCGAAGACATCTTGAAGTTCGGCCTGATTCCGGAGTTGGTCGGTCGGATGCCGGTGGTGACCTACCTGCAACCACTCGACGTGGACGGTTTGATCCAGGTGATGACCGAGCCGAAGAACTCACTCGTCAAGCAGTACCAAGCTCTGTTTGCGATGGAGAACTGTGAATTGAACTTCACCGAGGGAGCCCTCCGGGCGATCGCGGAGAAGGCAATTGAGAAGGGCGTTGGTGCCCGTGGGCTTCGTGGAATCGTCGAAGACGTGATGCTCGACATCATGTACGACCTGCCTGACCAAGAGGACGGCCGGGTGTACACGATCGATGAGACGATCGTTTCGGGAGCACGCAAGCTCTTCACCATGCCGACGACCAAGAGCGCCTAAACGGCTGCTCGGGTTTTGATCGAGCCTCCACCCGGCGTGGTGGAGGCTAAGAACCTTTCCGAGAACTGAGGAGCCGGTCGGTCTTCATCCCGGTCGGCTCGAGAGAATCGGGGCTACCCGATCCAACGAGCTTCTCGAAGAGGTTCCAAGCGGTTGCCATCACACTTCTTCTGGGAGGGACGGTCCGCTTCGGACCGGTAACGAAGCGTGGTCAAACCGCGGACGATATTTCGCCAACGGCATTCTGCCGTTGGCGGGCGGCCTGCGAACCGCCCCCTCAGTGAGTCGCGCTGCCGAGAACCATTCGCGCCGCTGAAGAACGGTGTGCTGGTCGGTAACCGCAGGGCGATGTCTGCAGCCTGCGACATCGGCTACGTCCTTTTTAGAGACGCTCTACAGCGTCGGAAGTGCCGCTTTCGGTGGAGCCGCTGAGGCCTTTGCCGCCAGGTTACGAACCAGGGCTCGCACGATCTTTTCAAACGGTGCCCGGGCCCGATCGTCTTCGTCGAGTACGTTGGCCAACTTCCCTTCGTCGCCGGCGACCCGCAGAGTCATGTCGATCGGCAACCCGCCCAGGAAAGCGACGCCGAGTTCTTCGGCTTTCTCGCGTGCACCGCCGCTGCCGAAGATGTCGTAGGTTTTGCCGCAATCCGGGCACAAAAATCCGCTCATGTTCTCAACCATCCCGGCGATCGGAATGTTGACCTTCTTGAACATGCTGATCGCTTTGATCGCGTCCAAGAGGGCGACTTCCTGTGGCGTGCAAACGACAACCGCGCCCGCGATCGGTACGTTTTGCGACAGCGTCAAGGCGACGTCGCCGGTGCCCGGTGGCATGTCGATGACGAGGTAATCCAGTTCGCCCCAATCGGTGTCCTTGAGAAACTGTTGAATCGAACCGTGCAGCATCGGGCCACGCCAAATCACGGCTTGGTCCGGTTCGAGCAGAAAGCCCATCGACATGACCGGCATCGCGTTATTCAGCCGGATCGGTTCGATCTTTTTCTGCTCGGAAACCGCAGGGCGTCCTTCGAGGCCGAGCAAGTGCGGGACGCTCGGACCGTAGACGTCCGCGTCCATCAATCCGACCTTCGCACCGAGACGTTGCAACGTCAGGGCGACCGAGGCAGCGACGGTGCTCTTGCCGACGCCTCCCTTGCCGCTGCCGACCAGAATCACGCTTTTGGCACGCAGGCCGATTTGACCGATTCGGGCTGGCGGGCGTTCGTGGACAGGAGTTTCGACGGTGACGTTCTTGCCTGGTGCGACGGAGAGAATTTTGTCGCGGATCGCGTCGGCCACTTCATCCGCGATCGGTTGGCAGTGTGAGGTCACGCCGATGCGGACCGAAACGTCATCGCCGTTGACCTCGACGTTTTGGATTTGTCCCATCGATCCCATCGGTCGGCCGGTTTCAGGATCAGGGTATGCCGCGAGGAGTTCGCTGATGGCGTCTGGAGTGGCTGTCATCTCGGTCGCTAACGATGTGGGAGACGGGGGAATGGATCCAACGGGAAGAACGTTCCAGCCTACCAGCGTCGGGCGTTTTTTAGTAGCGGAACGACGACGAAGTCAGCCGGGCAACGTGCAAAATTCGGACGTCCGGCGGACCACAGCCGGCGATCGGCATTTCCAGGTTCGGACCTCACACCACCCGCAGCCAGGACTGAGGCACGGACGGTATGCGTCGCAAAGAAGTCCTGGGACGTACTAGGGATTCCACTGCAGCGTAGCTTTCGGGTGGAATCGTAGTGGATGACGCAAGGAATCCCCTTGCGCGACTAGC
>NZ_ANOH01000291.1 GCF_000346505.1 Aporhodopirellula sallentina SM41 | reverse complement strand
CTTGAGATTCCAAACAGCGATGACCTGACCAACGTCAAAGCGTATTTGCAGAATTGGCTGTCCGCTTTGGATAACGATCCGAAGTTCATTTTCAAGGCGTCAACCGCTGCGAGCAAAGCCGCCGATTTCGTGCTGAGTTTCAGTCGCCAAGAAGAACCGGTTGCGGTTTAGTCCATCATGATCGAAGAGCCAGCGATTTCACGTCGCTGGCTCTTTTCATTGGTGTTCGATTCATCGGACCAGTCTTGATCTCTGTAACGGCAACCGCCCCTCAACGGAGACAAGAAGATGACGACGGCAACACTGACAGAGTGCGAAGTATTGGACCTCGCAAACGAATTGGCTGGCAATTGGAAACGGATGGATTGCTTCGCTTGGTTTCGGGAACGTGAGATCGATGACAGCGACCAGTGGGCAATCATCTACACGCACCATCGTGAGTCGGGACTTCTGGAACGAAGCAATGCAGGTGTGATCGGAAAGGCCATGATGCCGTTCACGGAAAAAGATGATGACGATCCCGATGTCGTGATGGAAACGCACAGTCACTTTGCGGTGGGCTGGATCGCTGGTTTCTCGATTCGATGCTTGGACGAAGAGGGCATAGTGACCGAAGCGTTCAAGCGATATGCCGAACTGCATGTGGCAATGGACCAGTATTCGATTCTGGATGAGGAGGACTACTCGAATCGTGAGTACGAAGCGACTGTTGAAAACATTGTCGATGCCGCAAAGTCACTCAATGATGAATATGAGTTGTCAGACGACTGGCAATACCAAGTCTATTCGTGGTTGTCGGACAACGAATGCGGCGAACTTGAAAGCACAAGCGACCACGGCGGGTGTCCATCCGAAGAAGCGTTGCTGCGTGCGATGAACGCCCTCTTCAAACGAAATGAAACCGAGTAGTTGGACCATTGATCGTGAGCACCGACCAACTTCGGTCGGTGCTCATCGACCAAGGTCAGCAATGAAACGATCACTGAAACAAGCCATTCGAGACAACCGCCGTCATTACAAATACGAGCGGATGCTTCGACGCCTTCGATTGAACATCTTCGAGTACGAGGATCAAGGCAAACTCGAAAAGGCCCAACGAATCATCACCAAGTGCAAAGCGATTTGCGGACCACGATGGGAACAAAGGCAGAAGCGACTTGCGGACAAACACGCTGAACGACTTTGGAGCCGATAAGGCCACGGCTGTCTATCGATGAGTCAACGCTGGCTCATCGTCAAACATATTTGCACCGGAGAAAGATTGCATGGGCTGGCTATTTCGGGAAGGCATCACTCGCAAGGAGTTGATTGAGGACCGGACATCAGCATGGGAGCGAACGACCGGTGACTTGCTTATCAGGTCAAACTGCTTAGCTCGCTGCTATCGAGGCGGATCATTCAGCGGAGTCTTGTGGGCGGTCTGGGAACGAACGTTTTCAATCGAAGGAATCGAATCGCAACCAGCGGAACGATGGATCACTTGCGACCTGATTCAATATCAACGCAACAGCGGTTGGGGCTACAAAGATTTGGATGAATCGATGGGACCGTATTTCTACTCGTGTCCGATGAAGTATCTCAACTTGGTTCCGATTGAACAATTTGGCGGCAACGCAGACTGGCGTTCGCAAGTGATTTCACATCACAAGAATAAGCGTGAGAAGCGAATGAGTCTGGCAAAGTGATATGCGGACCACGATGGGAACAAAGGCAGAAGCGACTAGCGGACAAACATGCTGATCGGCTTTGGAATCTTTAGGCACTTGACAAACCAGTCGGGGACCGGACCAATTCGAGGATGAACAACGAAATGAAAAACTCAGAACCGATCATCACCAGCCTCAGTCACGTCGTCGGACAACGACGTGCCGTGAACGTACTGCGTACCGCACTCGATGCGTACTGGCATGACCGATCACGCAGTGGCGGTGAAGGAGCGTTCCCACACCTGCTGATGTGCGGACCAGGCGGCACGGGAAAGACGTTACTGACCGAGTTGATCGCCAAGGAACTTTGTACCGAGTGCCATGTCGAACTCGCTCAGAACATCGGCAACATTGGACAGATACAAGGTCTGCTAATGATGCTGGAACCAGAACACATTTTGTTGATCGATGAAATTCACGAACTGAGCGAGACGATTCAAGTGTCGTTGTATCGAGCCATCGAAGAACGAAAACTGTTCCTTGGTGGCAATCGTAAACCGGTGAATTTGCCGCCATTTACACTCATTGGGGCGACGACGGACGAGTACCTGCTTACGACCTCGATGAGGGACCGCTTCAAGATACTGCTTCGACTCGAACACTACAGCAACGACGAGATGTTGCTGTTGATTTCGCAACGAGCGGTGCGGCTTGGTTGGGAGATTGATTTGAAGTCGATGGGAGAACTGGCGTATCGAAGTCGTGGTGTTCCAAGACTGGCGGTGCGTTTGCTCGACTCGGCAAAACGTGTTGCGTCATCGAAGGGTTCCGATGTTATCGAGCAAGCTCACGTCGATGAAATGCTCGTCATGGAAGGCTTCGATTCACTCGGCTTTGATCCGGTGGAGCAACGATATTTGAGATTGCTGAAGGAGCACCAGGGACCGATTCGCTTGAACGTGATCGCAACGACTTTGGGTTTGCCAAAACAAACCATCGAGATGTTTGAGCGTGACTTCATTCGCCTTGGTTTGATCACCAAAGGCGACAAGGGGCGGTCGCTGACACCAATGGGAATTGAACATCTGGGCGGAATTCACGCCTGATTTTTTGTGCTTGAACTATCCGATTTTTGCAAGGAAACCATTTGATGAGTGTAGGGACCGTGACCGATAACCAACCGAAAGCTGCCATCACAGTGAGTCGAATGTGTTCGCTGTTAGGCATGAGTCGTAGTCAGTTCTATTGGCACATCAAGAAGGGAACGTTCCACGAACCGCTTCGACTCAGCAACGGACGGCCCTACTTCAATGCCTCTCAAGTTGAGGACAACGTGAAGGCGAAAGAACTCGGGATCGGCGTGAATGGTGAATACGTTTTGTTCTATCAGCGAGACAACGAGCCGAAGGCAACGGCATCGAAGCTAGTTGAAAAGCCAAAGCCGAAACAAGACTTCACCGAGTTGCTCGATGGTCTTTCGTCGCTTGGTCTATCGGGATTGACAACAACGTCGGTCACTGCTGCGGTCGAACACTGCTACCCGCAGGGGACCGATGGTCACGATGAAAACGACATTCTCCGTACAGTTTTCCGACACTTAAAGCGTGCGGGGTCTGTGTGATTGATTGCCGAAATGTGATCGGTGAGTGTGCGTTGTCTGTTGCGGTAGTGACGAAGTGCGTTCGGACCAAGTGCGAGAAGCATCAGAGTTTGATCGAAGTGTGTTCAGTTGGTGTCAAAAACCCTTGCGAAAGGTGTACGAAAGATGTCAGAAGTTGAAAAGAAACTATCCGAAGACTGTTCGGAATTACGCATGATAAGTCGGGTTATCTTGCGTTCGCCTGAATTTGGCAGCGAAACACTCGGACCGATCATTCAACAAGCCGACAACGATGATCAACTGATCGAGATTTGGCTACATGGTCGTCCCAAGCATACCCAGCGAGCCTATCGCCGAGAGATCATAAAATTCCTCGATGCGACGAACATGCAACTTCGGTCAATCCGCCTGATCGACATTCAGAAGTACACCGACACCATGCCATCGTGCCTGAAGCCGTCGTCGGTCAAACGAGCGTTGTCGGCCATCAAGAGCTTGTTCGCCTTCGGCTTCCAGTTGGGCTACTTGTCTTTTGATATCGGTCGGGCGATGAAGTTACCGACATTCCGTGACGAACTGGCGGACCGAATCCTTGCTGAGGTCGAAGTGCTAAGAATAATTTCGCTTGAACCACAGCCACGGAATCGAGCGATCTTGTTGACACTGTACGCAGGTGGCTTTCGAGTCTCGGAAATTTGCTCACTCAAGTGGCGCCATTTGCACGAGCGTGTTTCGACAGGCCAGATCACGGTCTATGGCAAGGGCGGAAAAACTCGGACCGTATTGATGCCTCAAAGCGTATGGGAGACTTTGCTAAAACTACGTGGAACTAACTCATTGGATGCGCCAGTGTTTCGAAGTCGAAAGAAGGGGCACCTTGATGAGTCTGCTGTTTGGCGAATCGTCAACAAAGCATCGGAACGAGCAGGGATCGAAAAAGATGTGTCCTGTCATTGGCTGCGCCATGCCCATGCGAGTCATGCGTTGGACCGTGGATGCCCAATACACCTAGTTCAAGCAACGTTGGGGCATTCGTCGATTTCGACAACCGGTCGATATCTTCATGCAAAGCCATCAGACTCTAGCGGAAATTATCTAGCGTTTTGAGACAATGTGACGTGCCAAAATCGAAATTGGGGGATTTATGATTAGCGAAAACGACGACGATGATTTGGAATCCTTGCTTAACGAGTTTGACTTTGAGAAATGGGAACGGGACCGGATTTCCCAAGAAGACGAAGGCTTCGAGTTTAACTTTGGCGGGTCAACGAGCGGTGGTGATGTTTCAGGTTATGTTGGACTGAGTGACGACGTTGACCAGGAAGCAAGAAGACTCATTCTGAAAAAATTTCAGGGAGAAGTGATTCTCGATTGTCGTTCGGAAGTGCTAATGATCTTCACCAACAATACGTTCGCACTGCTTTTCCGATTGACACATGGTCGGCAAATCTTGGGCTATGGCGAAGGCTTAGGGAAATTGTTTCGGGGCAAACTGATCGTTGGCCTAACCAATGAGCAAATTCAGGCTGAAGCGTTTGACTTCTGCCGTACTTATTCAGTGTTGGATGGAAAGGGTGAGCCACTTTTGGCGCTGGATTGAAATGACTTCTCCAAGCTGAAGGATGACCCACTCTTGATTTGTCTCCGCTGTTGTCACGGAACTTGGACCGATTCCTAGCACTACAAGCCTATCTTCCACACTCATAGAGAATTCAAATGACGACAAGTTCGATGACTGCGATTGCGAAGGGTTCCGACGAGATTCAATGTAAAGCGGCGAGCGATGCGAACGCCGTGCAAGACGGTGTGAACATCGTCGCCATTGTGGGTTCCTTTCATCGGCATTTGTTGGCGCTGCATAACAATGGGGTACGTGGTGACGATTTAAGCAACCATCCTGTCGCTCTCAGCTTCACGAGCAAACTTAATTCGCTTTGTCGGATGTCTATCGTTCGAGAGATGAACGCACTGGATTTCGTGCGACAAATCGAACGAGGCGAATCGGTCGAGTACGAAGTGATTCCAATTCGATAGTCAGCGGACCGTCCCGTCGTGGTGTTGGCAATTAACATCACCACGACTGGGAACCGCAATGACGACTACACGCTGCGAACGACAGGGACAAATCGAAATCGGGATCATCGAGCACGAAGGGCGAGAGTTTGTCGCTCTCGGTGCATCGGTGGTCGGGCGAAACCTTACGGGCTACACCAAGTCGGACCGATACGGAATCACTCTGAGAACTTGGTGCGGAAAGACAATGCTCGATTGTCGTTGCGAAATTGTTGAGCGGTACTGGTCGGGTTCTTTGGCGCTCATGTTCTGTTTGGCAAATGGTCGCTTCATAGTCGGTTACGCATTGGACGAAGACGGAATGCTTTTTCGTGGCGAACTGATCGATGATTGTGATGAGGACGATGCTCAACGAGAAGCTCGTCGCATTGCCAACTACTTCGCTGATCTCGACGCCGAAGATGAGGAAGCTTTTCACGCAGAACTCGCTGAGGCATGATCGGACCGCAGCTTTGATCGTGTTATCGGAGTTCGGTTCCTCGGTCGAACAACCGATCAACATAAGCGTCACTTCGTTGGATAGCCAATTTTGCCTTGAGCAACACCATTTTCACTTTTCGGTTGGTGGCAGTTTCAGATGTGCCAAGTTCTTCCCAGGTCGAAAGTGCCTGAAGCAGGACTGCGTAGTCTTCGTCAGTGAAGGCAGGGTCATGGACGGTCATTTGTCGATCCAGTTTGGCAGAACGGATTGGAATTGATCGGACCGAAGCCGTGCTTGTGTCAACCAACCCTCAACAGAAAACACGAGCATGGCAACGATCAAAGCAAACGGTACCATTAACGGTCACGAACTCAAGGATATTGAAGTCGTCAATCCCGGCGACTGGTTCGGCAAGACGTGGCTGATTGAGATTGGCGGAAGTTACTCATCACACTATCTCGTCATCGAAGCGGACAGCATGTCCGACGCCATCGATGAACTGGCGGACTCCGAGAAACATGGTCATCACATCGTCGTTGAAGACGAGTATCTCGGAGACTACGTAGAAGACAGCCGCCACTACGGACCAAGCGGGCAAGTTCTCGATCTTGACCACATCATGATCCACGGACAAGAGGGAAGCGACACGCCGTTCCCTTGTATGTACCACGGCGATGGCTTGCCATCTGAAGGCGTGAAGCCAACTGAATTTTGCTGGGATGAGATCGAGTCGTAACAACTGTTTTAACAAAGAGCCGAGACAAGGAAGTCTCGGCTCTTTTCGTTTGCGGACTCATCGTCGAACTGTATTGGACCTGCCTTCTAAAGCATCACTAACTCACTGCGCCAAAGGGAACCAAACATGGTCGCCATGAACGACAGAAAGCCACGATTTGCACTTGGTCAGGTTGTTGCCACACCAGGAGCATTGGACGCACTGGAAACAGCAAAGCAAACGCCGATTGAATTCATTCAACGTCACGTTGTTCTCGATCAAGGTGAACTCGACGAAGAGGACCAACAGACGAACTTGGAAGCAGTCGCCAACAGCGAGCGAGTTCTTTCGAGTTACCTCCTGAGCGATGGCACCAAGATTTGGATCATCACTGAAGCGGATCGAAGCTCGACTTGCTTGTTGCTTCCAGAAGAGTATTGATCGGACCAATCTCAATCAACAGAACAACACACGTCACTCCTTCAAAGGACAATCGAATGACCGATGAAACTGAAACGATCCGCCGTGAGATGCTCACCGAGATCAACGCCGAACCGGGTAGCCGTGAATATCTGGAAGCAAAGCACGGGCAAGTCTGGGATACAAGCGAACTACAAAAAGAGTTTGATGTGCTTGGGTTCATGGCACCGCTCGTAGTCGCCAGCCGCAAGTCGGATGGGACCAAAGGCTCCTTAATGTTCCAAGGCAGTCCACGATTTTACTTCGGCTGGTCGCCAGAGTAATGAAGTGGTTGGATGCGGGTTCGCCGTGCTACGGTGCGGCGAACCTTCCTTTGTTCAGTGACAAGAGGTTCGAGCGTTGATCGATCATCGACATCTTCATGGCGGACCGAGCCGCCGTCTCGTCAAAGAAGTTCGATCTCATCTTTGGCGCCACGGAATGCGACCAGTGGACGAGCCGTGGCAA
>NZ_ANOH01000290.1 GCF_000346505.1 Aporhodopirellula sallentina SM41 | reverse complement strand
ATCTAGGAGCGAAGCGACGAAGCTCCGGCAATAGCATGGGGCGGTTGAGTGATGAACTGCGGATTTGCGTTGGGGCCGGCCTACGGTGCTATGGGGTTTGTGTGCGTGTGATCGAATCGGAAAGGTCGCGTCAGCGGGCTTGGGTGGAGATTTCGGCGGTTCGAGGCTTGTGTGTGTCGCTCCTTCGCGTAAAAAGTTTGCGTTCTGCCCGCTCGTCGAGATTCCCTCGAGATCCTACAATCTGGCCTTATGGACACGATGACCGAAGCCCCTCCGCTGACCTTTCCGGCCATTTGGCGTCACCAGAACCTGTTGGATCTCGAACGACTGCGGTCGGACGAGTTGCAAGCGATCCTGGCGACGGCTCAAACGTTGAAGAATTTGACCGACGGTTGTCGGCGCAAACTCTCTCTCCTGTCGGGAAAAACGTGTGCGAATCTGTTTTTTGAAAACAGCACGCGGACCCGAAACAGTTTCTCGCTCGCCGCCAAACGACTCGGCGCCGACACGGTCGAATTCAGCAGCTCGGGCAGCAGCGTCGCCAAAGGCGAAACGTTCGTTGACACGGCGAAGACGATCGAAGCCATGGGGGTCGATTGGGTCGTGACGCGGCACCACACGCCGGGCACCCCGCACTTGCTCGCCCGCGAACTCAAGTGCAGCGTGCTCAACGCCGGCGACGGCCCGCACGAGCACCCGACGCAGGGTCTGCTCGACATCCTCACGATTTTGCAAAACCGAGGCCCATCGGACTGGACGGATCCCGGCGTCAACGCCAGCGAGTTGCTCTCGGGAATGACCATCGCGATGGTTGGCGACATCGCACACAGCCGCACCGCACGGAGCAACATCTGGGGGCTGAAAGCTCTCGGTGCTCACGTCATCATTTGCGGACCGCCGACTCTCGTGAGCCATCGCTGGGAGGAAATCGGATTCGAAGTCGCCCACCGACTCGACGACATCGTGCAACGCTGCGACGTGCTCAACCTGCTGCGGATTCAATTCGAACGCCAGTACACTCGCCCGTTTCCGAGCGTCCGTGAATACGCGGCGTTGTACGCGATGAACGGCGACCGGATGCGACGTGCCAAAGAAGACATCCTGATCATGGCGCCCGGGCCGATTAACCGCGGGGTCGAGATCACGCCGGAGGTCGCCGATGGACCGCACTCGGTGATCCTCGAACAGGTCACCAATGGAATCGCCGTCCGCATGGCGGCGTTGTGGTTGCTCGCCGGCGCCCACGACCGGGCGTCGAAGTCGAACTAGTCACGCGTCCCGGCTCGACCGAACCTTCCAAACTGATCGCAGTCCCCACCGCCAGCCACTCACACCGCTCGCCATCCGCAGATCGCTATGACCATTGCCACCCCATCGCCCAATCAACCGATCGTCATCGACGGCGGACGCGTGATCGACCCGGCTCATGGGGTCGACAAAGTGGCTCGGTTGCTGATCGTGAACGGCCACATTTCAGCGATCGACCCTAGCGATGAAGACGTCCCGCACGACGCTCACTGGATCGACGCTCGCGATCGGATAGTGGCCCCGGGGTTGGTTGATCTCGGTGCGGAACTCCGACAGCCCGGCCGCGAGGAAGACGAAACGATTCAAACGGGCAGCGACGCGGCCCTCGCCGGCGGCTACACCTCAGTGCTCTGCTGCAGTAACACCAACCCGGTGATCGACTCCGCCGCCGCAGTCGAACTGGTCACGCAAATCGCACAACGCGTCGGCGGTGTCCGGGTCTATCCGATCGCTTGTCTGAGCAAAGCCCGCGAGGCCGAACAAATGGCCGAACTCGCGATTCTCGCTGAAGCTGGTGCGATCGGGTTCAGCGATTCGCCGCGGCCGATGCCCAACGACGCGTTGCTCAAACGGGCTCTCGATTACTGCCGCATGTTCGACCTGCCGATTTTTTGATCGACCGGAAGTTCCGGGGCTCGCCGAAGGCGGCGTGATGCACGACGGTCAAGTTTCACTGGTGCTCGGTTTAAAAGGATTGCCGACCGAGGCCGAAGATCTCGCTGTGGCTCGCGACGTTCGTGTGGCCGAAGCAACGAAGGGGCGATTGCACATCGGACCGGTCAGCACGATGGGGGCGATCGACATGATCGGCCGAGTCAAAAACCGCGGGATCGCGATCACAGCATCGGTGTGCCCACACAACCTTCACGGCAGCGACGCGTTGTTGCGATCGTTTGACTCGCGGTTCAAAGTCCACCCACCGATGCGAAGCCCCGCGCACGTCGAAACGTTGCAACACGCCGTCGCGGACGGAACGATCGACGCGATTCAATCCGGGCACATGCCGCGGGCCGGCGAGAAAAAGGGCAACGACCTGGACGAGTCCCCGTTCGGTGCCGCTGCTCTCGAGACGACTTTCTCGGCCGTGGTCACGGACATGGTCCGCACCAACATCTTGTCCTGGTCGCGAGCGATCGAATGCTTGTCGACCAACCCGGCCAAGATCGCAAAACTGCCTGCGGGGACCCTCGGCATCGGTGCCCCGGCGGATGTGACGATCATCAACCCGGAATCGCAGTGGACGGTTCACGCGAGCGAGTTCCTGTCGCGATGCCAAAGCACACCGATGGAAAACCGCGAGCTGTACGGCCGCGTGACCCATACGATTGTCGGCGGCCGGTTGTTATTCGTCTGCGTGGAAGAGTCCTCTATCGTTGCTTAAAGCCTCTTTGCCGCCACCCGTCGGCTAATCACTCTCTGAGGTTTTCCGAAACGTTCGTCATGTCCGGCAACGAGTTCCCCAAATCGATCCGAGTCGTCAAAGGCGACGACTTTACCCGCGTTCTACGCCGTGGTGGTTGCGCCGCCGACGGAACGCTGGTTGTCTTCGCGCTGCCACGAACCGATGAAGCCGACGGTCCGACGCGGCTGGGCGTCACGATTCCGAAGAAAACGGGAAAGGCCGTGACGCGGAACCAATGGAAACGTCTGATCCGCGAATCGTTCCGAACGCAGCGCGATACGATTCCCAATGGCTACGACCTGGTTGTCCGCCCAAAAAAGGACGCTGAACTGGGATGGAAAGAGATCCGCCGAGGCTTGCCCCGATTGGCGAAGAAAGCGATCCAGCGAATCAAACAAGAACCGTAGTGGACGAGGCGACGAGTCCTTTCCCGCGCAAGGGACTCGTCGCCTCGTCCACTACCAAATGGGGTTACATTTCCGCGATCAAATCCAACAGCGTTTGCCGAACGACTTTGGGGTTCGCGTTGGGGTTTTTGCCGCGTGCTTTTCCGATCAGGGCACCGACCGCCTGTTGCTTGCCACCTTTCACGTCAGCGACAACTTGCGGGTTTTCGGCCAATAGCTCGCGGCATAGATCGACCAAGTCATCTTCATCGACCGCTTCGATGCCCAACGCCGCCAGCGCCGCGTCGACACTGTCATCGTGCTCGAGCAGATACTCGAACACGTCGCGGGCACGTGAGTTATCGAGCTTCCCATCAGCGATCTGCTTGACCAAATCGCCTAGCCGTTCTGCGGGGATCGGGAACGACTTCGCGTCGAGTTCGCGTTCCTTCATCGTACGCATCACGTCCTGCATCATCCACGACGAAGTCTTCCGAGCATCGCCGCTACGCGTTGCCGCCGTCTCGAAATACTCGATCACCTCTGGCCCCTGGTTCACGATCACGTCCGCGTCATACGTCTTGATCCCGAACTGATCTTGCAAACGCGTCCGCGTCGCCGCGGGAAGTTCGCCGAGCGTCTGTCCGATCTCTTCGACCCACTCGCGAGGCAACCGCACGGGTAACAAATCCGGGTCGGGGAAATACCGATAGTCCGCCGACTCCTCTTTCTCACGTTGGGCGAACGTTCGCTCGTTGACATCGTCCCAACCGAATGTGCGTTTGGGGGCGTCGTTGATCGTCAAACCGTCGTCTTCCCACGCGATCAATTGACGCTCGGCTTCGTAATCGAGTGCACGCCCAACGTTTCGAAAGCTGTTGAGGTTCTTGATTTCGACGATCGGCGTTGCGACTTTCTTGCCGTCGACGTCGATGTGCAAGTTCACGTTCGCGTCGACCCGCAGACTGCCTTGCTGCATCTCGCAATCAGATACGCCGAGGTGAGTGAGCAACAACTTCAGTTCGTTCAAATACGCTTTCGCTTCATCCGCTGAACGCAAATCCGGTTGACTGACGATCTCCAACAATGGCGTGCCGCAGCGGTTCAGGTCGATCTTCGATTCGGCAACCCCGGACGACTCATCGTGCATGCTCTTCCCGGCATCTTCCTCGAGGTGGGCACGAATGATCCCGATCCGTCTAACTTCGTCCGGATTTTCCGGGTCGGTGATTTCGACGAATCCATCGGCACAAATCGGCAGATCGAACTGGCTGATCTGATACCCCTTGGGCAAGTCGGGATAGAAGTACTGTTTCCGGTCCCATTTCGTCAGTGGCGGGATATCACAGTTAAGGGCCAACCCCGTCCGCACGGACAGTTTGATGGCCTCGCGGTTCATCACCGGCAACGCCCCCGGCATGCCCAAACAAACCGGACACACCTGACTGTTGGCGGGCATCCCGAACTGCGTCGTGCAGCCGCAGAACAATTTTGTTTGTGTCTTCAATTGCACGTGAACTTCCAACCCGATGATCACGGTAACGGGATGCTGGTTCGCGGCGAGTCGTTGAGTCGGCATGGCAATAGGAATGCGTGAAGACGATTTGGGTGCGTGAATGCGATCTTGATACGTGAAGACGATTGTCCCCGATTCGCCCGAGCGTCTCGTTCGCGGCAGTCGCGACGTCGCGTGGCCAATTTCAACCGGCCAGTCGAGCCGCTCGATTCAGCGGGCCGGTTCGGCCGTTCGGTTTGACAAACGAATCGGATCGGGTGCACAAAATAACCGATTCGGCTATATCGCGGCATCCCCGAGACTCCACCGCACCACCAGAAACATGCCGTAAAAAAGAGCGACCGTGTAGACGGTCACCGCAACGGACCAAAAACATTTCCCGGCCAACGAAAAACGGTCATTTCGCCACAACAGCGGCAACCCGAAAGCTCCCGTCACGACGAACAGCACCGTCAATACCGCCCATGGACTTCGCTCCACCCCGCCGCCCTCGACGCCGGGCAATTGTCCTGCCTGTTCGGCACGCAAATACTCAGGCAGTACCGATCCCGGTGCGATCACGAACCCGCGGGTTTTCGCATCACTCACCGCCGCTCTCCCGCGATTTGCCGATCGATCCGCCGAACGACGCACCGCCGGAGGAGGTTTCCGCGAGTCGATCCTGAGCGGTTTTCACCAACGGAGCCACCGCCGCGTTGGACGCATACAACTCCACGATCGAATACCAAATTTTCTTTGCCGCGATCGTGCGTCCTTGCAGGTACAACTGATCGGCCTCTTCAATTTTTGCCGAGATGATCCGTGCCGCTTCGCTCTGATCCGAATCGCTCGCCGAAATCCGTGCGATCTTGTTCCGGGCCAAATTCACCAACGGCCGGTACTCACCGAACTTGTCATTGTCCTCGTCGCCCGCGCCATCTGCGTCACCGCTTTGATTGCCGCCGGATTCCTCGCCGAGCAACGTGATCAGGCTTTGGTACTTGTCGACCGCGGTCGCATTGTCACCGAACTTTTCGAACCGCATCGCCTCGGCACACAGTCGTTCGGCCTCGTTCTTGAGCGGTAAATTGCGATTCAGTTTGACCGTCAACGCATGTTCCGCCTCTAGCATCTCGACACGGTCGATTTGCTCGGCCGCCCACGCGGCGTGTTCACCGTCAGGATACTGATGCACAATCCGTTCGAGATAACTGATTCGCGCCTGCGACATTGACGAACGAGTCCCTTCGTTGAGCAGCTTTTCCGCTCGCTCACGCATCGTGTCTTCGTTCAGCGGCCATGCCACCCACACCAACATCGCGAGCAGCAACCCCAGCACAGGCAGCAACACCCACGCCTTGTCGTGCCACGGTGTTGCGTCGATCACACGTTCGGGACGTTCCGGTTGAGCGTGCTTGCCGAGCAACACTCGGGCCTCTTCCCGGTCGGCTTGATTGGTCACCGCGAGCGGGCTGAACCCGGACGATGCATGTTCGGCCACGCCACTTCGCGACATCGAACGCCGGCGGACTTCGGCGAGTTGCAGCTTGACGGCTTCCGCCGAAACCGGCCGCCCCGTCGGATCCTTCGACAACAGTTGCATCACCAACCGGTCCATCCACACCGGTGTATCGAGCACCGTGGAGGCGACCGAGGTCGGCGTTTGATACTCGAGGTTCGCGGTCGTTTCTTGAATCGTCGATCCACTGATCGGCGGCGTCCCAGTGAGGGCTTCGTAAAGCATCGCACCGAGCATGTACAAATCGCTGCGCGGCGTCACCGCATCGTGCATCCCGGGAGCTTCGGGAGGTCGACGTTTGAGTTGCTCGGGCGAAGGCGGACGTTGGAAGTGATACGGCCCGTCACGAAACGGAGCACTGCCGTCTTCGCCGCGAACATCGATGATCACCGGGCTGAGTCCCGCAATGACAATTTTGTCCGCCGCCAAACGTCCGTGCACGATGCCCCGCGTGTGCAGATAGTTCAACGCGTCGGTCACCGGTTCGGCGAGATCGAGAACACTCTCCCACGGCAACCGCCCACGCCGAGCGATCTCGTCGGCCAACGTCGGACCTTCGATCAACTCGTGCGCCAGGTACGCTTCACTCTCTTCGAATCCGCCGCCGTAGCATTTGCAGATCGCGGGATGGTCGAGCTTCTTCAGCCGCGCCCACTCCTCGGCGAACTGGGTCCGCGACTCCAACGTCCCGCCAAAGGCGACGTGAAAGACACGCACCGCGACGCTCTTGCGGAGCGAAACGTGCACCGCCCTCCACACACGCGCATCCTTGCTCGTCGGGTTGGAACCCAACGGCGTTTCAATGGCGAGCGGTCCGAGTCGGCTGCGTGGCAACGGGCTGTCTTACGTTTTGAGAGGATCCGGGGCGTCGTAGAGAATCCGCGAGGACGGCAAAATTTTTGACGCGGCCCACACGCCCCTACAAATTATGATTTTGCACAACATACACCACGGGGTAAGGCATGAATCGCTGAGATTCCTCCAAACGTGGGGCAGACTCCCCCGTCATATCTCCCCCACTCGGTGTGATCGTGATCCACGTTCGGTCTTTGGACAGGATCTGATTGCGAAGAACGCGAGCGAATCCCGGCTCGATTCCGGCTTCGCGGGTCCCCATCAGCTCGTCGCCGATCTCACGCAGCAGC
>NZ_ANOH01000289.1 GCF_000346505.1 Aporhodopirellula sallentina SM41 | reverse complement strand
TTTTTGCCAACGCGTTGAAATACATCATGCGACAAGACCCGGATGTCATCATGCTCGGCGAAATCCGTGATTGCGAAACCGCCACCACCGCCGTCCAGGCTGCGTTGACCGGTCACATGGTGATCAGCACGCTGCACACCAACGATGCCGTCGGTGCGGTTCAACGTCTCGCCGACCTCGGCGTGGACCACTTCAAGATTGCTGGTTCGCTACTGGGAAGTGTCGCTCAGCGGTTGCTTCGCTGCGTGTGCGAAAACTGCAAACGTGAGATACCCGCGAACCTTAATTTGCTCGACGTCCTCGACCCGGAAGGCAACGTGCCCCGCGACACGACGTTCTATCGTGGCGAAGGGTGCAAGCGTTGCCTCGGAAGCGGATTTGCCGGCCGGATGCCGATCTTTGAAATCATGCCGATCAACTCGGAGATTACCGCTGCGATCGAAGCCGGCGTTCCGCACTCCAAACTCGAGGATATGGCGCTCGCGGCAGGAATGATCCCTCTACGGCAAGCCGGAGTTGAAGCCGCGTTGGCCGGAAAGACATCTCTCGAAGAAGTCTACTTCAAGACCAGTGGTGACCGCCGGACGTCGGACTCCGACACCAAACTCGGAGGCCGTCGCGACAGCGATCCGAACGTTCAGGTCGAGTCGGCGGCCGGTTAACGCCCGCGGTCTGCGAAAGAAGACTATCCACTACTGCGTCTCTTCATCTAACTAGCTCATCTATCGATCATGACTTACTCGCCCGCCACGACGCGACACCCCGGCGTATCCCGATCGGCGACCGCAAAGCCCAATGGATTTGCGGCGTTTCTGCAGAAGCTCAACTCGATTGAGGTGGGTGGTCCGTCGCGCAAGTTAGCAAAGGGTTGCGAGCCAACTCGTATCGGCCCGGTACCACTGGCGCAGCTCCTGCGGATGTTGCTCATGCTGTTGCAAAACGGTTTGAGTCTTCCGAAGGCTCTCGGTTCACTCGCGATGGACCGGTCGAATCGAAAATACAGCAGCGTGTTGCTGAAGATGCGGGCGACCATTGTCGCCGGGGGGACCATCAGCGACGCGATGGCTCGCTACCCACGAACGTTCTCATCAATGCAGGTGCAGCAGATTCGTTTGGGGGAACGCAGCGGATCGCTCGAAACCGCGATGGCACGCGTGTGCGAGCAAATGGAGCGGAAGGTCGCGCTGCGAAAACGGATCATCAAAAAGGTCAGCTATCCGTTGCTGATTACCGTTGCCGGTTTCGGGCTGATGATTTTCATGTGCTTGGTCGTCGTTCCGGAGTTTGAAACGGTGTACAGCAGCAGCGGAGTGGATCTGCCGCCGGTTACTCGGTTCGTTACCGGAACGAGCCGCGTGTTGTTGCAGTGGGGATGGATCGCGTTGCCCCTGTTCGTCGTCATTGCCTCGTTGTGGGTTGCCGGTCGCAGACGCCCCAAAATCGCCACCGCGATGGATGCCGCACTGTTGAAAGTTCCGGTCGTCGGACCATGGCTCCGAGATGCCGCCGTTTTGCAATTCGTCGAAGCGACCGCAGCAATGGTGCAGTGCGGGTACAAGCCCGTCGATGCGATCGAGGTTTCAGCGGCATGCGTTCGCAACCGCTGTGTTCGTCAGGCCATCAATGAAATCAATCAAGGTGTTCGGCGAGGTGAAAAGCTCAGCGTCGAACTCGGCCGCTATGAGCAGTTCTTTCCCGCAACGCTGTGTCAGTTGATCGGCGTGGGTGAGCAGTCAGGCGAGTTTTCTCGTTCGCTCGAAGGTACCTGTCACCATTTGCGAGAACGGCTCGAGAGCCGGATTGATGCGACGGTCGGCATGCTCGAGCCGATTCTTACCATCTCGCTCGCGGCGTTGATCGGCGGCATGGTGCTGTCGATCTACACACCGATGTTCCACATGTTCGAAGTTCTGGAGTAGGCCACGATGCGAATCAACACAATGGCGAGTTGCCGGGCGGCGATTTGCCAGGCGGGAGCGTCCACCTCGACTCCTATCGCCGAGCGGCAGCACCGCTATCGATCGTCACGTCGTGGCATGAGTCTTCTCGAAGTGATCGCCGCGGTGATCGTGGCGTCGATGCTCGCGATCACGGGATTGATGTTTGTTCGCACTCAAGGCCAGGCCTCGGCCGAGCGGACTTGCATGGGGCACCGCTCCCGTTTGCAGCAAGACGCGGAACTGTATCAACGCGAGACGGGCAAATCACCCGACTCCAAACTCGAAGCGATCCGCAACGGAGACTACAGCGGCAATCGTTTGCCGCAATGCCCGATGCACGGCAACACCAGCACGCAAACCAACTACCGCTGGGACGGATCCAACGTGGTCTGCAAATACCATCCGGGGAGTTAACGCGTTGTTGGCGGCTTACTGTTGTGCGTAGATCTGCGCGACGTCGGCGGCCCAACTGTCCCAGTTTTCAGCGGCTGTTTCGAAGTCGACTTTCATCCAACGGATCGGAGTGTCGGGCAGAACCGCGGGTGGGAATTTGCTTTCTTTGCTGATCGGCATCTGGCTGCTCGGCCCCATGGCGAGGCGGTCTTCGGTTTGAGGCGTCATGAGATAATTCGCCAAACGGTGAGCGGCCACGGGGTGTGGTGCGTTCTTGAGAATCGCGAGAGTGTTGGGGATTCGTAATGTTCCCGGTTGGTCGGGTTGTTGATCAGGGAACACGATCTCGACCGGATAGCCGAGTTCTTTCTCAATCATCGCATCGTCGGTATCGGTCAGTCCCCAGGCAACACGGCCCGCCGATACGGCCTGGGCGACTTGCTTGTTACCTGAAAGGATCAACGCGTTGTCGGCGATTGTTTGCAGTTGTTCGAGGGCAACTTCGCGGCCGAGTCGATCACGAAGCACGGCCCAGTGAGTAGCCGTTGTGCCGAACAGCGGACGGGCCATCGCGCAGTTGTCTTTCCATTTTTCGTCTAGCAGTTCGGCGACGCTTTGCGGGAATTGCTCGGACGAGTCAATCAGTTTTGTGTTGACGATCAAGACTCGGGCTCGAGCGGCAAAGCCACACCACGTCGAATCGCTCGAAATCATGTCCCGCGGCCAATCCGTCGGGACGGGCCAATCATGCCGGGCGAGCAATCCTTCTTTCTGCAACCGGACTGTGTGCAGGATCTCGTTGTTCCAGAACAAATCGCAACGTGGTTGGTTTTGCTCGGTGAGGATCTGGTTTACCAGCCCTACCGTTTTCGTCGACTCGACATCGAACTTCCCAACGACCGATGTCTCGTAATCCACCGAGCGTTCGAAGGCCTCGAGGATCGGATAGGCGAATTCTTCATCGAGCGCCGAGTAAACAACCACATCCTCTTCCGTGCGAGGGACGCAGCCGCAGAACACGACTGTGAGTAACAACGAACACGTTATAAGCGTCGTGCCTTCAAAGCCCGTGTGAATGGTTTTGAGTCGGCGGGTGATCTGAGTCAATGAAAAAAGCATATTGTGTGTTAGGCGAGTTTTGGTCGTAGATGGGGACAGGCGTGTTCGTTATGTATTTTGCCAAGGCGGTGCGGCTTTGTTCAAGAACGCTTCGATCCCCTCGCCCGCCGATTCGGTCGTGCACGCCGTGGCGCTATCGGCTGCTGCGGCGGCGAGTTGAGTGAGCATCGTCTCGCCGATGCTTTCGTTGATCAAACGTTTGGTTGCTTGGATCGCCTGCGGTGAACCGTGTGTCGATTCCGTCGCCCATTTCTGAGCGGTTTGGATGAGTTGATTTGAATCGACGGGCGGTTGGCATAGCAGACCTGCATCGTTTGCCGCGTTCGCGGTCAACGCGTTTCCCGTGAGGCTCATTCTCGCGGACAATGACGTGCCGGCTCGGAACGAAAGCAATGCGGCCGTGATCCCGCCGACGAGACCGTGACGAACCGCACCCGCCGAGAAAGTTGCGTCGTCCGATGCGACGATCACGTCACAGGAAAGCGCAACGGCAAAGCCCGCTCCGATCGCGGGACCTCCTACCGCTGCGATCAACGGTTTGGGGAAACGCAGGAACGTTTCGCACAATTCGGAGAAGCGTCGCCAATACTCGAACCATTGCTGCAGTTGGTCCTGTTCCGGAAGAGAGCGAATTTCTTGCAATACGGACAGGTCCACACCGCTGCAGAACGTCGATCCTGACGAAGCGAGGATGACGGCGCGGACGTGCTGATTCTGATGCAACTCATCGAGGCCCTCGTGGAGATCGGCGATCAATCGAGGGCTCAACGCACCGTGCTTTTCGGGACGTTCGATGGTGAGGGTTGCTAAGGGACCATCGGTTTGGAGGGCGAGATGTTGCATGTCGAAAACGCGAAGATGGGGACTGTCTTGGAGCGAAGCGATCATTCTAACGCTTCGTTCCAAGGAACGCTTCGCGGTGTCCGGGAAACACTCCTCGAACGACTCCCACAACGCAGGGAGGTTTCGTTTTCGACGCGGCCAAATGGTGGGGCAGGACGTGGACGACCCTGTCTTTTAGCCCGCGTCGATCTGTTCGTTGAGCGTGCAGAGGTCGTACACGTAGCCGATGCCGAGCAGGCCTCCGGTGAGCAGGTAGATCACGCCGGTGACAATTTTACCCATGTAGAATCGATGGACTCCGAACACGCCGAGGAACACCAACAGCACCCACGCAACGCTATAGTCGGTGGCCGCAGGACGGTAACGTCGCTGGGCTTCCTCAGACATTGCGGGAATGAAGAAGAAGTCGATGATCCATCCGATCAGGAAGATCCCACCGGTGAAGAACCACAACGCTCCGGTGAGCGGTTTTCCGAAATAGAAGCGATGCGCACCGGTGAAACCGATCACCCAAAACAGGTATCCGAGTAACGCCGGGTGCGTCGGCTCCATGTTTCGCATCATGTCGACGTCCTGCGGATCGTCGTGAAAATATCGGGGTTGAGCGTAGGGATCAGGGTGCATGGATGAATAGGTTGCCATGAGATTCGAGAGTTTTTGCGGGTAATTCGGTTGTGTCGTCTACCCTCTAGGCGGGAAAATGGGTGAACCAGGGCGGCAGTTTTGGCATCAGTTGACGGGGAAGTTGCAGCTTGTGTGCCGATATTCACCAAAACGGTATGTTTTCGAGGCCGTTCTCTCGTTCTTATTCGTCTCTGCGGCTTTGATCTTGGCAGCCGTAACGAGGATAATCTCCGCTATTCATGCGATATGTCGAACTCCACTGCCGAAGCAACTTCTCGTTTCTCGAGGCTGCGTCGCATCCCGATGAATTGGTGCAGCGGGCAGCGGAGTTGGGGTATGCCGGATTAGCAATCACCGACCGTGAATCCATTGCGGGAGTCGTTCGAGGACACGCACCGGCCAAAGAGGCAGGATTGCAGTACATCGTCGGGACGGAAGTGCACCCGACGGATGCCCCACCGATGGTTTTGTGGCCAACGGATCGAGCGGCCTATGGACGGATGTGCCGCCTGCTGTCGATCGGCCGTATGCGATGCGAGAAAGGCAGATGCGAATTGTCGTTCGATGACATTGCCCAGTTCGCCGACGGGATTTTGGCCGGAGCGATTGTCGATCACGGGGGCGCACCAAATCGCGGGGCCGCACCAAACTCGAATGACGAGTCGCGAGGAGGCAAGAACAATCGAACACGCGCGTTTTTGCGGGGACCGTTTCGGGAGGTGTTCGGCGACCGGAACTACGTACTGGCATCGTTCCATCGAGGTGTCGATGACTGCGGGAAGGCGGCGTGGTTACGTGATCTGTCGATCGCGTGTGATGTGCCGTTGGTGGCCAGTGGTGACGTGCGATATCACACGGCACAGCGGATGCTGTTGCACGACTGCGTGACCGCGATCGCAGCAGGAGTAACAGTCGACCGGATCGCGGGCGAGCGGCTGGGCAATAGCCAACATCATCTGCGTACGCTCGACGAAATTCGTGAACTCTACCGAGAAGTACCCGATGCGGTTGCGCGAACGGTCGAGATCGCATCACGTTGCCGCTTTAGTCTCGACGATCTGCGCTACGAGTATCCGATCGAGATCGCGCCGGAAGGGATGTCGCCGATCGAGCATCTCAAACGTTTGACTTGGGAGGGTGCCCGCCAACGATGGCCCGACGGCGTGTCCGAGCGTGTGATCGAAATGCTGCGGCACGAAATCACTCTGATCGAAGAGTTGCACTACGAAGCCTACTTCCTGACTGTTTGGGACATGGTTCGTTTCGCCAGGTCTCGCAACATACTTTGCCAAGGCCGCGGGTCGGCGGCGAATTCGGCGGTGTGTTATTGTCTCGGCATCACGGCGGTGGATCCGACTCAAACGGATCTTTTGTTTGAACGGTTTATCAGTCGTGAGCGCAATGAGGCCCCCGACATCGATGTGGATTTCGAGCATCAACGTCGCGAAGAGGTGTTGCAGTATCTCTACGAAAAGTATGGCCGCGACCGGGCTGGGATGACGGCAACGGTGACGACGTATCGGGCGAAAAGTGCGATCCGTGAAGTCGGCAAGGCTCTCGGCGTCTCTCCGGATATCATTGACGCGGTTGCGAAGTTGGCGGGCAGTTTTGACCGCAACCCTGAATTGCCGGACCGATGTCGTGACGCGGGGATGGATCCGGACACGCCATTGGGCAAGCGGTTTTTGTTTCTGACGCAAACGTTGATCGGGTTTCCTCGCCATCTGTCGCAACATGTCGGCGGTATGGTCATGACAGCGGGAAATCTGTGTGAGTTGTGTGTCACCGAAAACGCGGCGATGCCGGGCCGCAGCGTGATCCAGTGGGACAAGGATGACCTGGATGAACTCGGTATTTTGAAAGTCGATGTGCTCGCGCTGGGGATGTTGTCCGCGCTGCGTCGGTGTTTTGAGTTAGTGCGAGTTCACCATGGTCGTGATCTTACCTTGTCGACTTTACCGGCGGATGATCAGCCGACGTATGACATGATCTGTGCAGCGGACACGATGGGTGTGTTCCAGATCGAAAGCCGGGCGCAGATGAGCATGCTGCCACGACTGCGTCCGCGGTGTTTTTATGATCTCGTGATCGAAGTCGCGATTGTTCGTCCGGGGCCGATTCAAGGCAACATGGTGCACCCGTTTCTAACGGCGCGGGAGAACCCGAAGGCTGCTGTTTATCCCAACGACGCGGTTCGCCGGGTTCTCGAAAAAACGTTGGGTGTTCCGATTTTTCAGGAACAAGCGATGCGTCTGGCGGTGGTCGCGGCGGGCTTCACGCCCGGCGAAGCCGATCAACTGCGACGCGCGATGGCGGCGTGGCGACGACCCGGAGTGATCGACCGGTTTCGGATCAAGTTGCTCGACGGAATGCGAGCCAACGGTATGTCCGATGATTTTGCCGAACAAGTGTTTCATCAGATCCGCGGATTCGGTGAATACGGATTTCCTGAGTCGCATGCGGCGAGTTTTGCGTTGTTGGTTTATGCGTCCTGTTATCTCAAACGTCATTACCCGGCGGCGTTTTGTGCGGCGTTGCTCGACAGTCAGCCGATGGGTTTTTATGCGCCCGCTCAATTAATTGCCGACGCGAAGAAGCATGGGGTTCGGGTTCACGGTGTGGATGTGAACCACAGCGATGTGAAAACCCGATTGGTTGAAGACCCGAATCGCCCGGGGCCTGCGATCCGGCTGGGTTTGCAGATGATTCGTGGGCTGCCCGCCGCAGTGTCGCAGCAAATCTGTCAGGTGCGAGAGGATGGTGGACCGTTCCGAGATCTAAACGATTTGACGGTGCGCGCGGGATTGTCTCGTTCCTCGATCGCGACTCTGGCTGATGCCGATGCGTTGGCTTCGATCGCCAACGACCGACGTGCCGCGGTGTGGCAGTCGCTCGCGACCGATGAGGCGAGTGCCTCGATGCCGTTGCTCGAGGGGCTGGCACCGGATAACAGTGTGCCCGACGAACTCGTTGCGATGTCGCCGATGGAGGAGGTTCACCGCGACTATCAAACCACGGGCCTCAGTTTGAAAGCGCATCCGGTTTCGTTCATACGCGATCACTTGAAGAAATTAGGATGTCGCGCCGCGAGTGATTTGCCAGACCTGCGTGACGGAAGGCACGTTCGCGTGGCCGGCATTGTGTTGATGCGGCAACGGCCCGCAACCGCGAAGGGAATCACATTCGTTACCATCGAAGACGAAACCGGGGCGATGAATCTGGTAATGTTTGCGGCGGTATGGGAACGGTTCTTCAAGATCGCGCGAGCCAGCAATGCTTGGTTGGTCGATGGAAAGTTAGAAAACCGGAAAGGTGTCATTCATGTGATTGTCGGACGAGTGGAAGATTTGAGTTCGATGATGGAAAACCTTTCCACCAAAACACGAGATTTTCGCTAGAGAAATTCATGAAGCTGATTGAACGTTATGGCTACCGAATCCTTCGCGAGGTTGTGACCGAGACGGGGTGCGAACAGATCGGTCGCGAAATCACATCGGTCTTGGACGCGAACGCGGAAGATCGCGTTGAGAATCGGGAAGGCAGCGTTGTCGGTGGTCGCAACTTGATCGAGCACGAGTCTTTGTGGATAGGTTGGATCGAGGACATCAGGATCTCGCGCATGATCCGCGAATACGTCGGCACGAACGCTTGTGTGGTGCGCGTGCTGTACTTTGATAAACCGCCTGGTCAGGGATGGGCGTTGTCTCTGCACCGGGACCGTACGATTGCGGTCCACGAACATCACGACCCGCCCGCACCGTTTGCCAAGCCGACTCGGAAGGCCGGCGTTGCCCACGTGGAGGCGACCGACGATGTGCTGTCGCGGATGCTGACGCTGCGTCTGCACCTCGATCCGATGAAGGCCGACAACGGGGCGCTGTTCGTGGTGCCACGTTCCCACGTCATCCCGTCGATTGCGTCCGATGATCGGGGAGAAGAAATGGAAATCGAAGCGATCGTAGAAGAACAGCCACAGACGATTTTTTGCCGAGCCGGAGACGTCTTTGCCATGCGTCCCTTGCTGAGCCACGGTTCTCACGCGACAGACCCCAAAACACGACTCCGTCGACGGGTCCTGCATCTCGAAATCGCCCCGGAAGACATCCTGCCGTCACCCTATCGATGGCACACCGCGAAGTTGCTTCACCTGAGCGATGCTGCCCCCGAATGAGGACAGGCGGCGTCTGACCGGCGAATCCGTCGGCTGGGGTGCGGGTGTGCACGTCATGGACGCGGCATCGGGTGAGACGTAATGACGGCGGTTTTCCTCGGTTTTTTTGGGGTACCGAGATGCTCGTCGATCGCCCGGGTGGCCTCGTTGTGGTTGTGGAGCGACAGATTTACTCGTCTGTCGAACCGGATTGGGGGCATCGCCGTACAGGTCCGGGTAAGATGGGAGCGACGTGTGTCCCGCGGTTTCCGATTCCTCCGCCGCTGAAAGGTTGACTTGCCGATGCAAGAAGATTTACTCGGCTATTTGCTTGGTGCTCTCGAGCCTGATGAGATGCGACGAGTGGAGCAGTGGTTGCGGGAGGATGCCGACGCGCGTCGGGAATTGGCGGAACTCGAGCAATTGCTCGAACGTTTAGAAGAAGCCGACGAGCCCGACGATGTTCCGCCGGCTGATCTCGTTTCACGCACTCTGGCGAATTTGCCACCACTTCCGCCGCCGGTCGATCCGGAAGACACCGCCGATGAGTTTTCGGGAAACGATGACTTTGCGGGGCTCGATGATACTGTCCGGTGGCAGACCGTGGACGAGTCTACCTACCACGCCGCCACGAACCGAAATCGTCCCGGAGGCCAGGCATCATCGGACCAGGCAGGATCGGACCAGGCAGAGTCGGACCAGGCAGAGTCGGACTACCGCGGGAAAACTGCTTACGGTGAATTGACGCTTAGCGAGTCGAACGAGAAAGGCAGAGATTCGTCTTGGACGCTTCGAGACTGGGGCGCGTCGATTACAGCGGCGGCGATCCTTGTGGCGATTTCGATTCCGCCACTTATCGAAGGTCGCTTCGCGGCACGCAAAGCAGCCTGCCAGGACCACCTGAGGCAACTCGGGGTGGCGATGACCTCCTTCGCGAATCGCAATGCTCAATCTCGTTTACCATCGGTTGCCCCGGACGGATACCAAGCGTTCGCAGGTGTTTATGCACCTCGATTGCATGAGGCCGGTTTGCTGAGCAGTCCTCTGACCACACTCTGCCCGTCGATCGATCGAGATCAACTCTTGGCGACGAGTTGGACGCCGGCTTTCTCGCCTGAGCTGAGTGAAGATGATGCCGGTGTTCCGACGATGGTCACGCTGCGAATGCTTGACGATGTGGAACGTGATCTGACGTTGGCGAGCGAAGAAGCGTTGCGAGATGAAGCGGCCACGAATCTGATGGTGCGTGCACTTGAGCGTTTGCGTTGGTTTCAAATGACCGCCGGCGGTCACTACGCGTACACCCTCGGCGTTCGTGATGGTGAGCATTTCACGTCGCCACGGTTTCAGGGCCGTTCGCAGTTTGCTGTCATGAGTGACGCGGCAATCACTCGTGCCAATGTTGCTCGCGATAATCATTCCAGCCAACCCGCCTACCGCATGACTCTCATGAGCCATGGTGGTCGCGGCATCAACGTCCTCTACGAAGACGGTCATGTTGGCTTCTTGCCGAGTGAATCACTCGACACGATCCCTGACAACCCTTTGATCAACCACGACGGATTGATCGAAGCCGGCGTCACGATTGATGATGCGACGCTCGCACCGAGTTGGCAGCCGCCTTTCATTCGGGCGAACCAACGCTGAGCGTTATCGATTCGCGGTGGTAGCACGTCCTGAATCACGCGACGCCACGGAAGCCGATTGGCTCGGCCCGGCCTGACGAAGCGCGTCGAGGACGGTCTTCTGAGAGACGAGGTCTCGCAACAGGATCGGCTTTTCAGGGCTTTGCCCAGGGTAGATCGCCAACAACGGAATCGACTTGCTCTGCAACTCTTCGAGCTTTGCTTTGATCTCTGGGTTTCGGTCGGTCCAGTCCGCGTACATCGCAACGGCATCGAGTTCGTCAACGAGTTCCGCCGTCGGTTTGGTGTCAATCGCGACCTTCAGGTTGACCAGGCAGTTCACACACCACTTCGCCGAGAAATCGACCAAGACTGTTTTGCCTTCTGACTGAAGTTCTTGCAGGCGGACTTCGTTGTACGGTTCCCAGACGATCTTCGTGTTCAATGCTTTCTGTTCTTCGGTCATTGGGCCGAGGAATTGGAAGGCGAGGATGGAGATCGCGACCGCTGCCGCAACACCGGATGTCCACGCGATGACTCGGCGTTGCAGGGTTTGCCATGAAGGGACTTTGCCGATGATCCAGCATCCGAACCACACACCGATCAAGGTGACAAACACCCATAGTTTGTCTTCGTCGTTGAACGAATAGAAGAAAAACGCAACCGTCGCCAGGAAGAGGAACGCTAGGAACTCTTTGAACGTCTCCATCCATGGTCCCGGTTTGGGCAACCAGGACATCAGGCTCGGCCAAATCCCCATGATGATGTAGGGGATCGCCATTCCGACGCCCACAACGAGAATGACCAGTGTTGATTGCAGTGGCGGCAATTGGCCACCGATGAGTGCAAAGATGCCTCCGAGGAACGGGCCACTGCACGGTGTCGACAATACCGTCGCGAACATCCCTTTGAAGAACGCACCGGTGTAGCCTTCCCGTTGTTGTAGGTCCTGGGCACCCTTGCTTGAAGCCATTCCAGGGGCCGGCAGTTCCCAGAATCCGAAATAGCTCAGTGCCATCGCGAACATCAGAACGATCAAGCCGATTCGAACCTCGAAGTGCGTGAAGAGTTCGCCCCACGCCATCGAGAACACCACCATCAGTAAAGCCAGGGCGACGTAGATCGCCATGATGCCGCCTGAATACGAGAAGTTCAAAAGGAACGCGCGTTTGCGATCCGATCCCGCTTGTTGGACAAAGCTCATCACCTTCAGTCCGACCACGGGAAGGACGCAGGGCATGAAGTTCAAGATGATGCCGCCAATGAACGCGAGTCCGAGGATGACCGGCAACGAGGTTGCTGTTTCAGCCGGTTCGCTCGCGTCGGCTGTTCCCGCGGCGTCGACGTCTGTTTGGGCCGGTTCGGCCAACGCGGGTTGGGCAACACCACCGTGATCGGAGTTGGTCCCCGCTGCGGCGAGTGAATTGGATGCTTGTTGTTGAGGTGTGCCGGTTTCCGGCAGGCTGTCTTCGGGAGCTTGGTTGGCAGCAGGCGATTCGTTTGCTGCGGGGCCAAGTGAACTCGTGGTGATTGGGGTGATCTCGTCGACCCATTTGGTATTGGCGGCGAGCGTTTTGATATCTTTCGACTTGGCTGACTTGAGCGTGATCGGCGAGGCGCGGTCTCCGTTGCTCGCGGTCGATTCGTTCGACGCGACGACGTTGATCGTTGCTTCGAACTGCAGTGCCATCGGCAAGAGACAGTTTTGTGCCGTGCAAGCCTGGTAGGCGATTCCGCCTTTCACCGTCTTGGCACCGGGTTGGGCATCGGTCGGGATTTCGAACGGCATCGTCCACACGACGTCGCCATCGTGATATTCGTTGACGAGACCGGGGATCGGTTCTTCTTTGATGATCTTAGAGGGAGTCTCGGGGGCCGCGATTCGCAGTCCAGACTTATCCGTCACGGCGAAGTTGGTCGACATCGGCTTGTCGCTGGCAACGCCCGGATAGATGTGATACTCGCTGTCAGGAATCGCGACGAAAACCAGTTTGCCCTGCGAGCCTGGCGCGACCGTGGGCGTGGTCACGTACGCCCGCCATGAGATCGCATAGTCATCGTCTTGGAACAACGGGATGTGTGATGCGTCATCCTTTGTTATTTCGCCAGCGACTTGATTGGCCAGCGTCGTCTGATCGCCTGAGTTACCTCCGAGTGCTTTCGCGATTCGCCCGGGTGTCGGTCCCGCGAGAGTCGCGGTGAGCGTTTCGTCGAGCGGTTGGCAGGCACCGCCGGTGATACATGAAAGAGCACTGATTTCGATTTCGACGGACTCCAGTGATTCCGCTGTCTGTCCCTCTTTCAGTTTCGCCTTTGCGAAGAAAGTGACTTCCCCGTCGTGTTCCTCAATCGTCAGTCCGCCGAACTCCTGAGAGACACTCTTCTTTGGAGAAGAATCGCTCTGCCAATCGCCGATCAGTTCCAACGTGTCCGGTCCTCGGAGCGTCAGCGTGGTGGGTAGCGGGCCACCTTTGGGCTGAGTGAGCGAGTAGATGTGCCACGGTTCCTGCAACTCAACCCGCACTTGCAAGACGACCACATCGGGTTGCCCATCGAGACTCGTGAAACTCGCCTCGACGCTCGCTGGTTCCTGTTGTCCAAAGCTCGCAACGTCGGATTGTCCGTAACGACCGAGGGAGAGATTCGGGAACAGATCGGCAACGCCGTCGTCCGCTGCGAAGACTGCACCTGGCATGCTGGTCGCGACAACAACCGCGAGTGTCGTCAACAGTGCTCCCGCCATGCCCGAGAGGCCCCGAAATCGGAGGCGTCTGGATGAACGCAGGTGCGAGGATCGTTTCAAGTTCGATTGAGTCATCTTCAGAGTCTTCAACGAGGTCAGATTCGTTTGCAAAGGGGAACAAACCGTTGCGTAATCAACGGAACAAGAATCCAAAAGCGGCCGAGAATCTTAACAGATTCGGCAGACTGACGCGATTAAATGAGTAATCCGGTCGCGGATTCGCAAAGCAGAGACAGGAAAGTGCCTATTTTCTGCAATCAGCCAGCTCGTCCAGTTGCCGAGCCCTCCGACTGAGTTGACGTCCATCAGTGTTGTCGCTAGTTCAAGCTCCCATTTTGAAAATGGGCGGACGTTGCGATATCCCGCCACCGCAGCGTCCAGGGGCGAGGCATCGGCGAGGCTCGATGGGTGTGCCTTATCCGCACACGTCGGGCAAAAGTCGCCTGCCCACCGCGCGAGGTCTGCGGCGGGGCTGTCGGCGTCGACGGCGTCGTAGTCCAACACGCCCCGAACATCCCTTGGGTCATCAACACTCGGTGGGCTGAAGAGAACATGGTCGCGGTGGACATCGCGGAGCACCCAGGACACCGGGTAACGTTGTGGGTGATGTTGGAACATTGCGGCGTGAGCTTTCAGGCGGCCGAGCAACTCCGGTGCTACGGTCTTCCAATTTCGCTGCAGCCAAGCGTTCGCTTCGACCAAGGATTCCGCCAGCTTGCGATGGTGTATTTGAGAGGCCGGATCGGGCGGGCTTCCCAAGGGGACTTGCCGTTTCAAACGATCCGCAATTTCGTCAACCGAGCATTCGTGTTTGGATAACTGTTCGATCGAACCAGACAGATGTTTCAGGCGTTGGATCCGATCGGCGATGCATCGTGGCAGGTGCGGGCGTGATAGCCCCGCGTTGTCTATTGCCGATGATTCACACTTGCCGAGCAACAACACCGCGTCGCCGTTATCAGTTGTTGATTCGTCAGCGAATGCGTTATGGACGTGCGCGATCGCTTCGCCGCCTTTGGCGATCAATTCCGATTCTGCGTCACGGGGTAAGGCGACACCTTCGACCCAACGAGAGAGTTCCCAGCGATGGCCATGTGATTCGATGGCGGTTGAGATATCGGCTGCACCGGAGGTAACGTTCGATGGCAATGGAGGCGTCAACAGATCGCATTGCAAAGACGCCGCAACGACTCGCCCGGCTATTTCTTCCGTCCGATCGTGCTTTGCCGAAAGGGGAATAGCTTTCAACGCCCATGTCGACGTGCATGCTCCACGGTTGTTTTGGATTCGGTAGACACGACCTCCGCTGAATCCGTGCGAAACCGGCGTGATGTGAAACGTGGACGCGTCGTGGAGTTTCACGCCGGTCGAGGCTGTCCAGTGGGACAGGACTGTGAGAAGTCTGTCATGCGTGAACATTTGAGATTCTGAAACTGCGGGTACGAGAGAGTCGGCGACCCCATCATAGTTTTGTCGAAGGTTTTGGTGAACCGATCGCGGTGTTGCGAATCCCCGGGGCGATCGCCGTAAATCCGGTCACGTCGGCGATGAGTCGGATCCAGGTGTCTCAACGAAATCGGTCCCCCACCGCCGAAGGATTGCGACTAAAATTATGCGGTCGCTGGGGCGAAAGCTGATTCGCCGCCGATTCGCGTTGCTTTTCTGTCCTCGTTGGGGTTTCGAGGTCTCGCGGGTTCCCAAAGAAACGGCGGATGCTTGCCTTGACGCGTCGACCGTCTCGTTAAACTGGATGGATATTTCTCGTTCCGCCTGAGGCGACTGCCCTCTGTTAGGTTTTTGCATTGTCTGTTGCAACGAGTCGATACCGGCCTGGCCAAGAAATTGTGCCGGGTTACACGTTAGTCCGACGGCTCGGAGCAGGGTTTTCGGGGCAGGTTTGGGTTGCGCGTGCGGCCGGTGGTACGGAGGTCGCGCTGAAGGTTGTCGAGCTGCACAAAATCGGGGGACGCAAAGAGCTCAAGGCACTGCGAACGATCCGTAACGTTCGCCATCCAAATTTGTGCCCGGTGCATAGTTTTTGGGTCCGCGATAGTTCCGGTCGCCTGCTGCGTGACGACGAGACGGAGACGTTGGACCCGGACAATGAACATCTGAAAACCAGTCCAGTACCGATCTCGAATCCATCGAGAGGATGGACTCCGGATTCACCTCCTGAGATCTCTCTGACCGAAACACAGGCTTTCGATGTCCGGGAGAATCTCGACGAATCCGAGTCGAGTGTGGAGTCTGCCGACACCACCGAGAAAGATCCGCTATACGAGACAATCGTTCCCGGCCAAGGGATCGTCCGCCCGGGTGACCCACACGACGAGTCCGCTGACGCTGCGGATAGCGATCCTGACATCGACCCGATGGCGACGCACGTCACCCTCAGTGGCCAACAGCCTTCCCGGCGCACGTCCTTCGCGATGGGAGGAGACGTTCAGCATACCGATCCGACACATGCGGAAGAGTTGATCATTGTGATGGGACTCGGCGATCGAACCTTGAATGATCGTCTGCAAGAGGTACGTCGCGAAAATAGGGTCAACAAGAATGCTGCCGTCGTCTGTGGTCTCGATGCGAAGGAAGCGATTCGGTATCTGCGATCATCCGCGCAGGCGATTGACGCGTTAACACAGCAGCACGGAATTCTGCACGGCGATATCAAGCCGCAGAATATCTTGCTCGTTGGTGGCGAGGCGCAGGTATGCGACTTCGGTTTGGCCAACAAGATCGAAGGCGATGTGCGGTTCACTAACCAGACGTTTGCATCCCCTGCCTATGGTGCCCCCGAGGTGCTTGACGGCCAAACGTACAGCAAGACCGGTGATCAGTATTCGTTGGCGGTGACGTATTTTGAACTGCGTACCGGGTTGTTGCCTTTTGACGCCACGACCGCGCTAAAGATCCTCAGCCAGAAAGCGAACGAAGCGTTCGATATGCAGAGTCTGCCTGCGCCGCAACGCAAGGTTCTCCGCAGGGCGATGAGGTCAGATCCCAATGCCCGTTATCGATCGTGTGTTGAATTCGTGGACGCACTCGCCGTTGCCGCGGGCGTTGACCAGCCGAGCGGTCTCAATCCGGTGTGGGTTGGCGTGGGTGGCGTGATCCTCGCGATTGTGATTGCCGGTGGAGTGGCTGCTTTCTTGCCATCTGCGGGGAAGTCGCCCGAGCAGATTTATGCGGAGGCCGATTCGGAATGGAAGAAGTACTCGCCGCAGCAAAGTTATTCGCAGTCTCGATACCCGCTAAAACGATGCCTGGACAAACTGACCGAAGGCATTGCGGCGGATTGGAAGACGTCGGAGAAGCAGCGTTTTTATAGCCTTGCTGTACAGTCTTCTTCGGCGTTGGCGGATGAAATCCTCGACGAACTCGAGACACCGCGTTTCGATGAAAAGGGACAGTTGCAATTGAGCAGCCTGATCTCCGACGATCTCGGCGGACTTCAGTCTGGGCTCGGTACCGGGAAAAATGCACTCGTCAAAGAAGGATCTCCCGAAGGCCAACTGCTGCAGACCGATCTTGATTTGGCGCGTTTAGAACTCGCTGCTTTGACGCGTGTTCCCGATCATCGCCCTGGCGATGATGTGGTGAGTCGAATCCGAGAAACGCTCACGACTTGGTTGGCCGGCGATTCCATTCCGGAGGTCGCGGAATCCGACGTGGTGACATCCACCGCCGTTGCGGTTGCACTCACCCATCATGTGGACGATCCCGCGGGCAGGCATTTCGTTCAGCCCGCGGCGCTCGGTGATATCATTCGCGCCGAGCAGGCGCTGCGTCAAAGCGATGGAACCGGCGTGCCGGTTTGGATGATGTCGCAGTGGAACATGATGCGTGACGGGGAGAACGGATTCCTGGCCCAAATCGAACAGGCGTTTCGTGAGCAATCAGTCGATTCGGAGGCATCGGAATTGATCGCCACGACGTGGCCTTCTATCTCTGTCGACGCTTCGATCACGCGGCTCAAACGCGATGCGGAGCAGAAGAATTGGCGGTCGTTTCTTGATCAATATCGTGAACTGCAGCGAGAGAAGTCACGCTCAACGATCGCAGATCCCGATCTCATGTTGCAGTTTGCCTTCATCGAAACGATGGCAGAGGGTTTGGGCGTCGAGAGTTTGGGCGTCGAGGGCATGGAAGGTGACGACGGGCTGGAGTTTCTCAATACCGCAAAGGAACAACTCGGTGCGATCTCGGCGTCGTGGCGCACGTCCATGCAGAACGCCATCATGAATTGGGTGGAGGAAATCGTTTCGCGGTCGAAGGCGAATCAAGCATCGCTCGCGGTCGCACAAGCCGAAGCCGTCTGGAAAACGGGGACAGCCATCGGAAAATATGTGGGGCTGCCGGCAACGGATGCCCTCGATGAATACGTTGTTGTTGCCGCGTTGAGTGACAATGCGACCACCGCGAGCGATAGTGAACTCGCAAAGGCGTCGGCCGACCGTCTCAGTCGGAAGCGACACCCGCTGAGCATGCTGTTTCGGTCCGAAACGAGTGCTTTTTCGGGCAGGCCGCTCGGACGCAGCGGCGGGATTCGGTTGAAACAGGTTCTCAGCCAAACCGATGTGTGTGACGATTTTCCGAACCAGATTCGTCCTGTCTTGAGAAACTACCAATTGATCCTCGCGGATTGGCATCAGGGCGAAGCCGGTGCCGTGCTCGATGGCATTGCCAAACTGCAGTCGCAAACGCGTCAAGCCCGCGAACGACTCGGACCGGCGCGGTGTCGCTGGATCGCTAAGACTCTCGTGAAGGCGGAATTCGATCGAATCGGAATTCGCAAAAACGATTTCTTCGTTGCCACGCTTCCCACGACGAGCAACGGCGACTTCACCGAGCACATTCGTTGGTGGTTGGAAAACGCGGGTGCATCGGCCAATGAAGCACGCGTGTCGGTTGATTTGCTGGCGACCTATTCGGCGGTCATCGAAAAACGATCTGCGAAGCTGTCTCCGAGTTTGCACAGTCGATTGGCCGATCTCATTGAAGTGAGTGAAGACGGTCGCACGGTCCAACCGTTGTCGGCGCAGGATCGACTGTTGTTGCGAGTTGCGTTTGAGATCGATCGGCCGGCAACACCTGACGGAACCGATGTGGGTTTGGAGGTTGATGTTGACCCTGTACGACGAATGGTTGGGGCGGCGGCTAGGATGCTGGACACCGATTTGGGTCTGCGCCGGCCAACGCAGGCTTGGGTGCGAAACGTCATCGCACCGACAACGCATCGAGTCATGTCGGTGGTTCGACGTTCTTCGGCCGAACCTGGCGGTTGGATGATCCCGCCGGAATTGAATAGCGATTCGCTTCATCGGTTCAGCCGGCATGCGAATCGTGCGGATGAGTTTACGACTCTCGGCGACGTGTTGGGAAGACTTTCTCAAAACGAACAGGACGAAGGAGTTAACGGCGCGTTGCTTCAGATCGACGCCTTGGAGTTTTTCGCGGCGGTTGCTGGCGATGACGGGGCGAGATCGGCGGACGATCGGTTTGCTTCCTGGATCGATGCGGCGGAATACTATCAGGAACAACTCGAACGCCGCGAAGAAACATGGACAGGAACCAATTTGCGGCAGTTTGCGACCTACATCAAACGTGCCGAACGCATTCGACCGTCGTCGAATCTGGTAGCGATTTTGAAATCGTTCGCGTTGTATCATCAATCGCGAATGCGTCTGGCGAATAACCAGATCGACCATCTCGATCTAGAAAAATCGGCGGATGCGTTAGGACGTGCGATTCGTCGTGCCAGTGACGAACCAGCCAGCAACGCGTTGTTTTGCGTTTGTTGGCGTCATGCCAACGTGTTGGTGAATCTGGCGTTCCTGCAACCGGTGTCGCAAAAGTATGAGACGTTGATGGCGGCGCGGACGAGCGCGTTGCGTGCGACCGAAATGATCGGTGAACTGCCGGCGACGACGTTGACCAATCCCGCCTACCTCGCACTCGGCAATGCATGCGAAGACCTCGCGTATTACTGCCGCTTTCTCGATGACGACACCCGCACACGATATTTCCAAGAAGCGATCGCCAACTTCAGCGAGGCGGTTGGGAAAACGGAGTGGGGAGAATCGATCCTGCCGCGTTTTAGTTTGGTGAGGTGTCGGCAGCGTTTCGTCGAGAGCGGCTTAGCAGGGACGGAACAGCTACGCACGGCGATGACGGATCTCGGCAAACCGGATCCGGAGGCGCCGAAGATCTTGCAGGTCGAATGGCTCGGTTGGCGAGCGAGACTCTTTGCCGAGCTCGGCGAACGTGATCAAGCCATACGAGACGTCGCCCGCGCCTATGAAATGCTCCCGCAGAGCGACACGTCGGACGGGATGAAGCACAAGCGGGAAGAAGTCGAATACATGTACGCGGATATCTTGGCGACGTCACAATCGCGTGCCGAACGTGAGCGTGCAGTCGAACTGTTGAACGCGGCATTGAAATCCAATGTGCCGGTCACCGCTTGGAAAGCGTTCGTCCTGAGATGCCGGATTTTTAATTCGATCGGCGAAGACGACCGACTCGCCGAGACGATTCTCGCGATGCCGGTTGAGAAACTGATCGAGCAGATCAAACGCGACCCCATCCTGGTGTCACAGCAACTCGCCGAGATTTCCTTCTACGTCAATCGATCCGGATCGACGATTTCGTTTGGCCGCCCACCAAGGCTCTCTCCCGGAATCGCGACGCGGTGTTTGAAACAGATCGCATCGGCCGTGAACACGGCCCGGCAGGAGGTGGACCAAGACGACTTGGTCGACTCGTACGCCGACCTGATCGTCGCCAATACGGAAACGATCGGTGAGGAGCGATTGTCACGGCGCGTTCAACTGCATCTCGCTGCACTCGACTCGGCGGTCAACGCGGGGATCGACCCGATCATCCGTTCGGATGCGTGGCGATGCGTGATTCGACAGTTTCTGCCTGTTTTTCGACCCAGTGCCGGGTTCAGCGAGGAGGCCAGGTCGCATTTGATTGCCGAGTTGCCGCTTATCTCATCCGCCGATCGGGAAAAGCTGCAAAACGTGATCGACAATCTGCAGCGTGCGGACACTCCGCCCACCGACGACGAGCGTTATGTCATGTCAACGGTCGAGCAGGTCATGCCTCAGATCAAACCGGTCGACTGATCAGATCGGTGGGCGAGCCCGCGTTGTCGCTGCACGCAAATCTTTTGCACTTTGCGTATCTTCTCTGGGTTCAGGGAAATCGCTGAAATCCCGTTGATTCTATTCATCGGTATAACCGGAATAACCGATCGGAAAAACGTGGGGGTGGGGATTGTCTCCCCTTATGAAAACAAACGGGCGGGATCGAAGCGAGCCCGTTGGCATTTTTGAATGGGTTCCGGGGGGGACCATCCGAATGCGACGACACAAATTAATTGCAGCGTTAATGATGGTAGCCGGTTCGGCGTCTGCGGCGAGCGCGGACGATCCCCGGTTTGATTTTCTCGAATTCGCCGAGAGCTTCGCGGTTCGCCAAGGCGGGACGATTGCGCTGATGCAGGGCATCGAAACCGGGTCTCGGGAAGTCAGCCAGCCGACGGACTTTTCCCCAACGAGCGACCGTCTAACGTCACTGCGTGGGGACGACGCGGGCGGCGGTCAGAGTCTCGACCTGAGCAACCTGAATGAAGTGCTCAAACCCGAATTGTCGAGTTCGTCAGCGTCGACGCTCAACACACCGGCGCAGGTCGAAGCGGTGGCCGAGATCACCGGTCGGGTTGATACCGGGATTGCGACCACAGCACCTCTCGAGGTGATCCCGGCCAGTACATTCAGTTTGGCCAGCCAGCCCGACGTTGCTGAAACGATCGCCGAAGCATCCACGGCACCGACCGTGAAGACGCAGCAGCGCAGTCCGATCGCGATGGATCCTCGAGTTCGCGGTTATCGTGGCGGTCAGGTCTACACGATGATGGACGGTGCGTTCTTGACGCCTGTTCGGTCGGACCTGGATGCGATTTTGACGAAAGTCGATCAGTCGTTGATCGGTTCGTCTCAGGTAATCAGCGGTCCATATGGTCTTCGATACGGAAGTGGTTTTTCGTTCATCAACGTGGACTCCCTGCCGACACCACGGTATGAGAACGGTGCCGAAAACCATCTGCGTCTAGGAACCCAGATTCGCCCCAACGGCGGTCAAACCTACAACACCGCTACGTTGATGGGTGGTGGTGACAAGAGTGGCTACTACGTCAACCTCGGCTATCGCAAAGGTTCGGATTATCAGGCCGGCAACGGGCTCGCGATTCCGTCGAGCTATGACGCGTTGAATTTGTTTTCTGCCTACGGACGTGATCTCGGCGAACACACCAGGATGGAGACGAAATTCAGTTTGCTCGATCAGGGGCAGACCGAATACGCGGCCCAGTTCTTTGACGTCGATTCGCTCAATCATTATGGGATCACCCATAGCTTTATTCATCACAACGATCAGACCGGGTTTGGTTGGCGGGTCGATGGTTGGATTAGCAACACCGAATTCAACGGCGATACGGATCTCTCCGGAAAACGTCGTGACGACTTCGCGGTTCTGCAACGCGTCGAGTCGGCGTTGTTGGTTGCCGCAGGTGGGTTGACCCCGAACGCGCGTTTTAACGGGGACGTTGACGGTGATCTCACCACAGCAGGTTTCCGTGCCGGGATGACGAGCGACCCGGGCAACGGATTCACCTGGGGTGCGGGAACGGACCTGCGATACGTGCAGCAGGAAATTGACGAGTATTACGATATCAGCGAGTTCAATCTGGGAACGACTACCTTCCAAACTGGATTGCCAACAGCGGAGATTGTGGATCCCGGTCTCTACGTGGAAGGGACCGCAGACCTTCAGCCATTTTGGACGATGGCGGTGGGCGGACGGATCGCGTTTGCGTCAACCAATGCGGACGGCGACGATCTACAAACGCCGTCGAACTTCAAAGACGTTGGTGGCAACATCAATCGGGATCTCGATACATCAGACACGTTGCTCTCGGCATACGTGACCAACGACATCGAGTTAACCGATCACTGCAGCGCGCGGGTCGGTGTGGGGTATGCGGAGCGGCTACCTGATCTGACGGATCGGTACAGCGATGGTTTGTTTCTCGCGGTGGTGCAGAGTGGTTTCAGCCGGGTGATCGGAAACCCCGAATTGGACAAAGAACGCAACACGCAGTTCGACGTGCGGTTCGACGTGGACTACGAGAACGTTCGCGGACGGACGAGTTTCTTCTATTCGTGGATTGCTGACTACAATACGTACGCGGCGAACGCGATTCTCGATCCATCGGGGGCCCGCTTGCTGCAGGCGGTTAATACGGATCAGGCAACACTTTATGGTTTCGAGAGCTACCTCGAGGCGGACCTCACCGAGGGTTTGCAGTCGTTTGCGAGTCTTGCGTACCTCGAAGGTACCGATGAGGAAATCGATCAGCCGCTCCCCGGGATCTTTCCTCTCGAGGGACGAGTGGGGCTGCGTCTGAGCGATACTCAGCCCGAGAATCGATGGGGTTTGGAGTGGGGATGGCGAATCGTGGACGAACAGGATCGCTTGGCGTTTCTGCGTGCCGTCGGTGCGGGGCTCGACCCGATCCAGATGGAGTCGTTCACACCGAGTTTTGTGACATCGTATCTGCGAGGATATGTGCGGCCGAATGACCGTGTCAGTATCACTCTCGGTGCGCAGAACCTTTTCGACCGGACGTATTACGAACACCTGAATCTGCGGTTGCCAGAGGCGGACGGATTCGAAGAAACGATCGTGCTCTCACCCGGGATCACTCCTTATTTAGGCGTCGAAATCGACTACTAGGAATCGGTCGAGTGTCATCGACCGCATGGGGAAAATCTAGGGTCGCGGATCTTGTTAAAGATCCCGCTGCATGAGGATCTTTAACAAGATCCACTACCGCTTACTCAAGAGCCAACCTGCGTCGGAATAGCAGAGCATTTGGTTACTTGATGTGACTGTTCCCTGTAGCTGCATTTGTCAGAATTCAGGCTACCTCATCTCCCAAAATGCTCTCGATCACATTGCGTGGCAGGCACGCAGTTCTTCACGATATCTTGGATCGTGAAATCCGGGGACGTCCGATTCTCTTGAGGGCGTGACCTGCTCTAAACTATCGCAGTCAAAATCTTCTGCGTTGTGAACCGAGTTCGATGGACAGGCGTCCGGTCACCATCGTTCATGTCCTCTTTGTCTGGAAATACGATGAACCTGATTGTTGTTGTTTCGATTCTGCTCGCGGGTGCCGGCGTCAATGATTGGCCGGGCTTTTTGGGTGCCGGGGCTCAATCGCGTTCTGCCGAATCATTACCGTTGACATGGTCGCCGACCGAAAACGTCGCATGGATGGCGGAGATCCGTGGGCATGGTCAGTCGAGTCCAATTGTCTGGAATGATCGAGCATTTGTTACCAGCGTCGAAGGCCCAGAAAAGGATATTTTCTACACGACGTGTATTGATGTTCACAACGGCGAGGTGACGTGGCAAGGTTCGTTGCCGAATTCGTTTCCGGTAGCTAACAGTTACTACGTCAGTCGAGCGGCGCCGACGCCCGTCGTCGATGATGAACGCGTGATCGCTTTTTTCGAAAGCGGGGATTGTGTGGCCTACGATCATCAGGGTACGCAGCAATGGGTGCGTTCTCTCGGAAAAGACGATGGCCCTTTCGTTGCCGAATTCGGACTCGGGGCTTCGCCATGTCAAAACGATTCGTCGGTTTTTATTCTGCTCGAGCACGACGGACCGAGTTGCCTGGTTGCTCTCGATAAGGTGACAGGCGAGACAAAATGGAAGGCCGACCGCGACCCGCGACGCAGTTGGAGTTCACCGACTGTCGTGAAGGTTGGGGACACCCAACAAGTTGTCGTCAGCTCGGCGGGAACGATCGACGGGTACGATGCGGAAACGGGCGATCTGCTGTGGTCGTTCGATGACGTTGGTGGCAACACGGGAACCAGCCCGATGGATTTTGGCGATGGCCGGTTCTTGGTCGGGGCTTCTCCGGGACGCAACGGCGAGAATGCCGGATCGGCGGCCGGATCGAACGGGTTGATGAAAATCGAACGTGATGGCGAGCAGTGGAAATTGACTCGCCAATGGGTCGCCGAGAAAGCAACCCCGACGTGGGCATCGCCGATCATTCACAACGGTTTGGCCTACTGGGTGAACCGGGCCGGAGTCGTCTATTGCTTCGACGCCGCGACGGGGGAATCGGTTTACTCAAAGCGAATGGCGGAGTCCTGTTGGGCGACACCGTACGGCGTGGGTGACCGTGTGTATTTCTTCGGAAAAGACGGAACAGTGACGGTGCTCGCGGCCGGACGTGAGTATCAAGTGCTCGCCGAGAACGAAACGTGGACTGACGAAACTCTTCCCAAGGAAGAACTCTTGGCGGAGGAGTCGAGTGATGAACGCAGACGTGGCGTTGCGATGTTCAGCAAGCCGACGTTGTACGGTGCCGCGGTTACGCAGGACGCATTCTTGCTACGCGTCGGCAACGCCTTGATTTGCGTGCGTTGATTCGTTTGAATCGACCCGCCTTCGTTAACGCGGTGTGTTATTTCTTTTGAACGATCGTGTTGGATAGGGTTCCGATGTCCGCGATGCAGATGTCGACGACGTCACCGGGGTGAAGCGTGAATTCGTTGGTGGGCACAATGCCCGTGCCCGTCATTAGGAACGCACCGTTTGCAAACGTATTGTCACGCCCGAGCCATCCGACGAGGTCCTCGAAGTCTCTCGCCATTTCTGCTGCTGAAGTGGATTGATTGAAGACAACGCGTTCATCCCGCCGGATGGTAAGATCGACGGTGATTTGATCGGCGGGCGGGAGTTGATCGTAGAGTTTGATCCACGGTCCCACCCCAGCGCATTGGTCGTAGCACTTCGCCTGGGGCAGGTAGAGCGGGTTTTCGCCTTCGATATCTCGAGAACTCATGTCGTTGCCGATTGTGAGGCCGACGATCTGGAGCTTTGGCGACAAGACGAGAGCGATTTCAGGTTCGGGGACGTTCCACTTCGCGTCAGCACGAATTCGCAACGGTTGTTGATGGCCGCTGACCCGTGACGGAGTGGCTTTGAAGAACAACTCCGGTCGATCGGCTTGGTAGACCCGGTCATAGCAAGACGCGGCCGCTTCGGATTCTTCCATTCGGGCGGTTTGGCTTCGACGATAGGTGACCCCGGCGGCCCAGACCTCTTGCTGGTCGATCGGCGGCAACCATTGTGTTTGCTCGTTGATCGCGATCGGGGCTCCTCGCGAGAGTGACTCGGCGGCCGCGATCGGGCGATCGGCAGCGAGGATATCCGAGAGCGTTGCGATGCGCTCGGTCATCCGGAGCGGGATGAGTTGGTCGCTTTCCACTAAGACGACACGTTGCTGCGACGATGAGTCGATGATCTTGGTGATATTCATCGCCGCATTGTAGCCAAGGGCGAGTGGACGTTGGGCGACGAGTGGATTTTGGCAGCCAACAGCACGGACGCTCGTGGGAACGCCTGCGTTGCTACGCAGTGACAGGCTACGACACAGTGACAAGTTGCTACGCAGTGACAATTGCTACGCGAGAGCGAATCGTTTCGCTACTCTTGTTTGCCTTCTGATTTCGGATGAAGCGTTTCGACGAGGAAGTCGGTCATCATCTGGCGGAGATGCATTGCCGTGCCTTCACCTTCGGAAATCGAGTGTGAACGATTGGGATAGGCGAACATCCGGAATTGCTTGCCCAGCGCGACGAGGCGGTTGATCAGCCGTTCGGTTGATCCGTAGTGGACGTTGTCGTCGCCCGTGCCGTGGATAATCAACAGAGGATCGTCGAGACCGTCGGCATGGGTGATCGGTGATCCGTCGACGAAGCGTTGGCGGTCATCTTCAACCACTCCCATGTAGCGTTCTTGATAGATCGTGTCGTAGTCAAACTGGTCCGGGACGGGAGCGACGGCGATGCCCGCGGCGTAGAGTTCGGGGTATCGGAACAGACTGTTGAGAGTCGTCGAGCCACCACCGCTCCATCCCCACACGCCAACACGGGCTGGGTCGAGTACTGGAAAACGTTCGAGCAAACGACGAGCCCCCGCGGCTTGGTCGACTGGTGTCAGGATGCCAATTTTCCCGTAAATGCTTTGTCGAAACGCGCGTCCGCGTGGTGATGCGGTGCCGCGGTTGTCGATCGTCGCGACGGCGAATCCGAGCTGCGTGAGATAGCGGTGCCACAGATAGGTTTGTCCACCGTAGGAATCTTTGACGGTTTGCCCGGCGGGTTCGCCGTACACATGCAGTACGAGAGGAACAGATTGGGCAGGCGTTGTTTGGCCGTCGTTCTCGTCCGTGACGGGCAGCATGATCCAGGCATCGAGCGATGTTTCTTCATCGATAACCAACGAGACGAATTTCTCGTCGACCGGTTTCAGCTCTTCGATCGCTTGTTTCACCGTTGCATTGTCAACGAACGTTTCGATCACATCGCGAGCTTGCAGGTTAACCAACCGTTTGACCGGAGGTGTTGAAAAGTCGGAAAACGTCTCGAGCGCATAATCCGTCGAGTCGCTGATCGCGTATTGGAATGTGCCGTTGGTCGCCGGTGAAAAGCGTTGTGGTTCGGCAACAGGATTGGGTGTTAAACCGTCACAGACATACAGTCCTCGTGACGCCGCGTCGGTGGGTGATGCGGTGAAGTAGCACTTTCCCGTTGTCGCATCGACGGCGTCGAGTTCGATCACATCCCACTTTCCCAATGTGATCGGCGAAAGTGAAACCCCGTTTCGGCATCCTGTTTCATCGAGCTCTCCTCCCTCGGGGATCGTGCCGGTGATGTAGGCGGCGTCGATCGTCAGACGATAGAGATGTTGCCACTGGGAGCGTTCGCTCAGCCATGCCACGCTCAGGCTAGCCGGATTCGAATCGCCGGGTGATTGTGACGACGGGAGTGGATGTAACTTGGCTTGGTGCCGAACCCATCCAGGGCTGCTCTCGCGTAGGAGCACCACTCCTTTGCCTGTTGACGCGTCGACCATCCAAAGCCGGTTTTCGTTTTGACGTCGCGGGAGCTGCTGCACTAATAATCGGTCATTGGCCCCCGGGGTGTTTTCCGGGAGCCACTGCATCGCGGCGAGATAATGGTTTCGCGGGTCGCCTTCGATTTGCATCCATGTGGTCGTTTGAGAACCGACATCGAAGACGCCCACGCGCGCGGACGCGTTGGTCTGGCCGACTTTCGGATACGCGAACTGTTTGACGCTCGGATAACGTTCGGAGGTGTTGTCGATCAGCGAATGAACAGGGACGTCCGTTTCATCCAATTGCCAAAATGCGATCTTGCTGCCGTCGGGGCTGAAGCGAAATCCGCGACGCAGTCGTAGCTCTTCTTCATAGACCCAGTCGAAAGTGCCATGAATGAGTTTGGGGTTGTCGCTGGCGGCGACGACCTGGATTTCGCCGGTGGCGGTGTTTTCGAGATAGAGGTCTCGATCCCGCACGTAGGCAACGAAATCGCCACTCGGCGAAAAGGTGGCAAACATCAATGATTGGGAACGTGCGGCGTCGCCGCCGAGTTTCCGCCACGTTTTTGATAACATGTCGAGGACCCAGTAGTCGCCTCGCGTGTTGGTGCGCCAGACGCGAACCGAATTGCTCATCACGAGCAAATAGCGATGGTCGTGTGACCAAGCGTAATCGTCGACCGAGATGCGTTCGCCCGAAGGCAGTTGGAATTGATCGGCCGCAACCGCAACGGTTTCTTCGCCATCGGGAATCGACAACCGGACGATTTCAGAACCTCCCGCATCGGTTTCACGCAGCCACCAGATGACGTTTTCGGACTCGTCCCAACGCATCGGTTTGGATTCGAGACGAAAGTCAGACCCGTGAAAAATTCGGGAAACGCAGAGCCGCTCCCGGTCACTCGCGCACGGTGGTGGCGGTGCTTCGCTGTCGGCAACGGGCGTGTGGGCAGAGACTGTTGAGGCGATTGAGAACAATGCCAGGGCCAGAGTCCACGCGGCCGTTTGGCTCAACGCGATTCGGATCCGGGAACGAGAGGCACGTGCCGAGTCAGGTAGGGGTTGAGTCATGTTGGGGTAGGTTACAGAAGGGAATCAACGTAGGCGGGGAAGCCCGTCATGTCCTCAGGCGGTTCACCCGGACCGATGACGAGGGGACCGGCATCCGGGTCGCTCGCGAGCAATCCGTGACTTCCGCGAACAAGCGTGGCGTCGAGTGGAATCACATCCATTTTGTATCGCATTCCGATTTTCTTTTGCAGCAACCTCGCGGCGGCACGCAACCGGCTCGTCATGAATAGTTCACAAGGGTCGTACCCAGGTTTGCGATGGATGTCGACGGTGCGAGCGAAATCGGGCGCGTCGTGGTCGTCGTTCCAATAGTAGTAAGTGAACCAGGAGTCGGCTTCCGCTAACACGATCAATTCACCGCTACGGGGGTGATCCATTTGCAACTCGCCCGGAAGGGTAACCGCGGCGACACCGGGGACTTCTCGCAGCAGTTTGGCAACGGTTTCGATGTTCTGTGGCTGCCGGACGTAGACGTGCGCGACTTGATGATCGGCGACGGCAACGGCCTCGCAATCGGGAACCAAGAGGGATTCGCCGAATGGCCCCATTCGTGTGCGTAGGAATCCGTGTTGGCGCAGGACGCGGTTGAGATGGACCGGGCGGTTCGCCGGAACGAGTCCGTATTCGCTGACGACGACGACGTTGGCGTCGATATCGGCGGCGGCATCAATGACTCGTCCTGCCGCCGCATCGACTTCGGCGACCCGGGCCGGGTCGATGGTTGTCGAGACGTTGGAAGTCGTAATCGAGGTGCGGCAGATAGCAGAGCGTGAGTTGAGGTTGTTTCTCTCGCATCACCAGTGCGGTCGCGTCGGCGATCCAGTTGCTCGATGCGATTCCCGATCCGGGCCCCCAAAACGCGAAGAAGGGAAACGGTCCGAGTTTGCCGGTCAGGTCACAGCCGGTCCAGTCCAACACATCAAACGCTTTACTGCCGTCGCATCCGTAATGAGGTTTGGGTGTCGCGCCGTAGCGAGCCTTGGTGGATTGGTTGAACCACCAAAACATCTTGGCGGTTTCGTACTTTTCGTAGAACAGGTCACCCTGAATGAGATGTCGCGATTGCTGCCAGAAGCGAACCTCCTGGGTGTCGCGGTAGAGCCATCCGTTGCCGACGATTCCGTGATCACGCGGTGGTTTGCCCGTGTACATCGTCGCTTGGCTGGTCGCGGTAACGGCCGGCACGGGGCTGGTCCACGGTCGGGCGGCACCGACTTGGGAGAGTCGTGGCGCATGTGCAAGCAGTCTAGGGGTGAGGCCGACGACGTTGAGGATGCAAACTTTCGACAACTGTTGAATCTTTTCTGTTTTCGAGGGAAGGTATGGGGCCAACACGATGCTGCAAGGTCTTTCCACGCGATCATCAGTAACATTCGCTACGCGTTTTCGCTGGAAAGTCAGTATCCTATCGTCAGGGCTCGTTACTGTGTCCGTCAGGTCAGCCACCTGATAATGGTCGGACGCATCGTCGACCCACACAGCGAGCTTCTTAACGCCGCTCAACCTAGCCTGCATTCCTGGGAATCTTCATGCACTCGCCGACATTGAAACTTCTTTGCCCGCTCCGCACGTTACTGCTGATGGCGGCTGTGCTGATGATCGGGGCCAACTCCGCATGGGCTCAGTCGGAGGAAGCTGAAGTCGCTGTGTCGGAACCAGCGGTTGTTTCGGATGCACCCGCTGTTGAATCTGAGTTGCCAAAAGGCTTCGATGCGCAGGTGGATGAGTTGTTTAAACCGGTTGCCGACACATGGGGCGGGATAGTCTTCTTTACCGTGCCGGTTCCAGGGTTGGAAAACCCGCTTCCGTTCGTGCTGATCTTGTTAGTGCTCGGTGCCGCGTTCTTCACCATCGTGTTCGGATTTATCAATGTGCGTTTGCTGCCGCTAGCGATCCAAGTGGTCAGCGGCAAGTACGATGCGATCGAGAAGGAAGGGCAGGATATTCCCAAACATGTCGAGGTTTATGAGGTCGATGGTGACCTTGTCGACACGATCCGTGATGAAGGCGAGGGCGAGGTATCGCACTTCCAAGCCTTGGCAACCGCCGTTTCCGGAACCGTCGGTCTAGGAAATATCGCTGGTGTCGCCGTGGCCGTCGCAACGGGAGGACCCGGCGCGACGTTTTGGATGATTGTCTGTGGCCTGTTGGGGATGTCGACCAAATTCGTGGAGTGCACTTTGGGGGTTCGGTATCGCGATGTGGATGCCGATGGCACGGTTCACGGCGGTCCGATGTACTATCTCAACCGAGGGTTCGCCGACATCGGATTGCAACCGCTCGGGAAAGTGATGGCGATCTTATTTTCGATTTTCTGCGTGGGTGGATCGTTTGGCGGAGGGAATGCATTTCAGGCTAACCAGGCCGCTCAACAAATTCAGTCGTTGATGGGGCTCTCTACCAATGGTTCGTCGGGAACGATCATCGGTTTGGTGATGGCCGCGCTCGTAGCCTTGGTGATCGTCGGCGGGATCAAACGTATCGCGAAGGTGACCGAGAAAGTGGTACCGCTAATGGCGGTAATGTACTGCCTGGCGGCGATCGTGATCATTCTGATGAACATCAGCAAGGTGCCGTGGGCGATCGGCGAGATCGTCTCGGGGGCGTTCACCCCTACCGCCGGATTAGGCGGGTTGATGGGCGTGTTGATCCAAGGGTTTCAGCGGGCGGCATTCTCTAATGAGGCCGGTGCCGGATCCGCCCCGATCGCTCACTCGGCAGTCAAGACGAAGTATCCTGCCTCCGAAGGAATCGTCGCTCTATTGGAACCGTTCATTGATACCGTTGTGATCTGCACGATGACGGCCATCGTGATTGTGTTGTTCAACTCCGAAGCCTCATTCGTTTGGGGAGCGGTGGAGTCGAAAACCGTAACGATTGATGGGGCGGCACTGGGCGGCGTCGACCTCACCTCTGCCGCGTTTGATAGTGTGTTGCCTGGGTTCCGCTACCTGCTGACGGTCGCGATCATTCTGTTTGCGTTCTCGACCATGGTGTCGTGGTCGTACTACGGACTGCAGTCGTGGAAATACCTGTTTGGTCGTAGCTACGCGGCGGATTTGTCTTACAAATTCCTGTTCTGTGTTGTGATCGTGATCGGATCAGCCGTGTCGCTCGGTTCGGTGATCGATTTCTCCGACGCGATGATCTTCGCGATGGTGTTCCCCAACATGATCGGACTGTTTTTGCTGTTTCCGAAAGTCAAGGAAGAACTGTCGGCTTATCTAGAGGCCTGCGGCAAAAAGTGAGGCGGATCGTCGCACAAAATTTTCACGGCTGCTTTTTTTTCGGTGAGTTTTTGGCGGTGAGTTGTTTTTGAATGAGCAGGCGTTGGATCGCCCGCTCGCCGCATCGCAAATTCCCGAATCGCTGCCGGACCGTTGGCGATCTACCAAATGTGTCACGTCGAGTGGTGCATCACGATCCAGAATGAGGGTTTCAGGTCGTAGCGAAAGTCGCCAATGGGCTGTTGATTATGTACCAGCCCGCTGCGCTACGGTTTGCCGATAAATCGTTTAACGGGCAACCAAAGGCGATCTACTTGCCACTGCGCGTCGCCTACGGCTACCGGTTAAACGAAAACGCCACAACCCGGTGCTTCATTGAACGGTATTGCGGTTAAACGAAAGCAGGTTGACTGTTGAATAAATCAACAGCCCGGCTAGCGAGGGATATGCACAAACACTCGCTGGCGAATCGGGCGAATATCCTACCGGCCTCGGGGTTTCCCGTTGAATCAACAGCCTGCCAAGATTTTCGGCTGTTCACGAGCCGTCCCGAAAGTTTTGGCGAGTTTCGCTACCCGGGAAATTTGGCCGTGCCAGAACACTCGGCGGGATCTGAGTCAGATCAGGTCACTCGCGTGCGGCCGATGCGCCCACCCGCTAAGCCCACACCGCGGCAGCCTGGGCACTAAAAAAGCCAGCCGTGTCATCAACAGGCTGGCTTTCATTGGGGGCTCGAAAAGTGGTTAGACGCGGGCTCGAACCGCGGACACCGGCCTTTTCAGGGCCGTGCTCTACCAACTGAGCTATCTAACCAGAATAAAACGTTGCCGCTAACAGATAACCTAGGGTGTGAACCGGTGCTCTGCGTGGCTTTTTTGTTCAACAGATGAGAAAACTACGCTATCATGTGGGTTCGCGTCAATCGGCCCCGACGAACTCTTTTCCAAAAAACAAATCTCATATGGGTAAGGCTGCTTCCCCCGGTCCAGATTCTAGCCAAGTTGCGGTTCTCGACGCCGAAGAACCCGCGGATGTGACAACGCCTGGAAAAAGCGAAAAAAAGGCTGAGGAGCTGACTCCGGTCCAGGCAAAACGACTCGAAGAACGTGAGAAGTTGCGCACGAGCAAGTTCGATGCGGTGTCTTCCTTTTTCATGGCCACGATTTTGTTCCTCGGGACATTCGTGTTCATGTTGTTTGTCGTTTGGTTGACAATGCGGATGCCGGAACGGGTCAAACCGATCGCCCCGATCATCGAGAACGCTGCCGGACGTGCGGACAACGCGGAAGGTTTCGAGCGAGATTTCGAACCGCCCGGGGCCGAAGAGGTCGAAGAACTCATGGAGCCGACCCTGCAGGACACCATCGAGGCGGTCACCGACGCAGTCAGCAGCGTCGCCGCATCGCTCGACACGATGAACACCAATGCCACCGCGAGCACCTCGGGGACCGGGAAGGGTGACAGCCGTCCACCGGGTCCCGAGGGCGAAGGCGAAGACATCGTGCCACGGTTCGAGCGTTGGCAACTGAACTTCTCCGCAAAGGGCATCAAACCCTACGCCCAGCAATTAGATTTTTATGAAATCGAACTGGGATCAGTTGGAGGGGGTGTCCAGGGCGTGGACTACGCGACTAATTTGTCGACTCGACCGAAATCACGTCATAGCGACGACAGTGCGGGCGAGAAGCGGCTGTATTTCATGTGGGCGACGGCCAGTCCGTTGAAAGACTTTGATATCCAACTGCTGACCCAAGCCGGTGTGAAAACCAGCGGTCGAAGTATCCTGAAGTTCATCCCACCCAATCTCGAAAACCAGTTGGCGCATATCGAACTAGAGTATGCGGCGAGCAAAGGGCACAAAAGTGTCACCGAAATCGCCAAAACCGTGTTCGTCAGCAAGCCTGAAGGTAGCGGATACGCGTTCGAAGTCACCGAACAACGTTATCGCAAATAGCGTTAGAAACTTACCGCTGCCGATCACTCTTCTGAATCACCTCCCAACCCAATAGGAACCGACCTTGTCTTTCTTTGCCGCGGCCGACCTCTATACATTAATTTCGAATTCAACCTACGGGGCGCTGGCCATTGTCGCCCTGTGGGGGCTCTACCAGATTGTGATCGTTTGGACCCGTGTGGCGCAGAAGCGATTCAAAACCGAGGAAGAGCAAGACCAGTTCATGGATGACTGTGAACAAATGCTCAAGACCGGTGACTTCGAGGGGGTCGAAGAATACTGCGAAGGGGACACACGCGCTATTCCTCAGATGATGCATATGGCGATCGATAACCGTGCCGAAGGTTTCCGCCGTGCGCGTCAGATCATGATGGACCGTTTTCAGCGTGACGTGATGAGCGACCTGGAGTATCGCCTGAGTTGGGTCAGCACCGTGATTAAGAGTGCCCCGATGATCGGGCTGTTCGGGACGGTATTTGGGATGATGGGAGCGTTTAAGACGCTCGCGACAGCCGAGAGCGTCGAACCGTCGGCGCTCGCCGGTGACATTCAGGTCGCTTTGGTGACGACGGCGAGCGGTTTGGCGATCGCGATCCCGTTGATGATTCTGATTGCCAATGTGAACATTCGGATCGCGAAGATGGAAGACCTCGTCGGCTCGGGACTGACTCGTTTCTTCGAAGCGTTCAAAGCCGGTCTCGCGGTCGAAGCCTCACGTCCGGCGGCACCCGCGGAGGCGACCGCGGAACCCGCTTATGCCGAAACGGTCTAGCCGCGCGAGAGCCCGTTGGGCGTGTCTCGCGATAGCCTCGTCAATGTGTTTGACGCCAGTCAACGAGACACAAATCAACGCGACTTCTGACAGCGAGACGCCAGACAAACGGCGGAGATCTTTTCGGGAAAACGCCGCGTAAACAAACTGCGAATGTGCCGCAGATCCAAGTTTGACAAGAGTAGAAAAGGGGACACCGTACCGATCGAAGGCCTGACGAATTGGTAAACCGCCCATCCGAGAGGGCGGTATCGGAGGAGCTAGGACAGGAGAGCCATGGCAGGAGAGCCAAGCCAGGACGTAAATCATGCCAGGACGCGAACCATCACGGGCCGTGAGCCATGCCAGATCGATGCGGTGACGAAAGCTGATCAATGAGAGTGACCAAACATGAGCGATGAACTACTCGACGTCGAAGACGCAGACGACGATGCCATGCCTCCGCGTTCCAAACGCGAAGAAGAGGAGATGGACATCACGCCGATGATTGATATCACGTTCCTGCTGCTGATTTTCTTCGTGGTGGCGTCCAAAATGGACCCCACGCAGACGGGGAATATTCCCGACGCTGACAACGGCTTGGCGATCTCGGCCAAGGATTCCGCGGTGATCTTTATCGAACCCGGTGGTGGTGATTCCCCGGCGATTCTCAAACGCCGCGACCAAAGCGAATTCAGTAAAGACGAAGAGGCACAGGCCAACGAGATCATCGAATACGTGACGAACGAACTCGAAAAATCGATCAGTAAGAACAAAGATCAGGTGATGCTGCTCGGCGACGGGGATGTCAAAGTCTCCGAAGTAACCCGCGTTCAAAAAATCCTCGGTGACGAGTTTACCGATATGGAGTTCACCTACATCGCGGTGAAAGAACAATAGGATGCGGGAGCAGTAACATGTCGATCAAAGTTGAATGCGATTCGTGTGGGATGCAGCGTCAGGTCAACGAACGTTTGGCCGGACGCACGATCCGTTGCCCCGGTTGCGAAAAGCCGCTGACGATTCCTGCCTTGGCGACTCCGGTGGTGGAGGCCGAAGCGGTTGGTGAAGAGATAACGTCTGTTCCTGTTTCGGACGCGTCGTCCCCGACTGATGGCGCCGGAAAGGTGTTCGAGGTGCAGGCCGTGTCGGTGCCCGACAATGAGGCGGCCGCTTCGGTCAATGGTGACTCCTCCGTTGCAGTCTCGGGCCAATCGGCAGCGGTGTCGCTCGCGGCAGGCGGCGGGAATGGGAACGGCGGCAACGCCGGAACGACTGGTGTGGCGACGGGCAATCCTCCGCCCTCGACTCACCACGCCGAACACGCCCCGTCGGCGTTGTTGCTCGACGATTCCGATGAAGACGGAGTGCCCCCGCGGAAGAAACGCGACGACGGCGAACTCGACATGACGCCGATGGTGGACGTGACGTTCTTGCTGCTGATTTTTTTCATGGTCACGGCGAGTTTCAGTCTGCAAAAGTCGATTCAAATGCCTCGGCAAAATTCGGATCTGCCGAGTATGTCCAACGTGGAAGAAGAAACCGAGGAACTCGATCCGATCGAACTGGAGATCGAGGAGAACGGTGGGTTTTTGGTGTTGGCTCCCGAGTGGGAACGCGAGACACCGGGCAAACACAATCTGATCAACGCGCTTCGTGAAGCCCTCGCGGGCAACAAGGACGGCATGCGATTGGACATCAAGGTTCACGAGAACGCGAAACTGCAAATGCTCGTCGACGCAATGGATGCCGGGACGATCGCCGGGTTTACGGAAATTCAGGTCGCCGAAGTCGACGGGTTTGATTGACCCACGCCGGTTGCGGCGGTTCAGTCGCCCGGGGGTTCCCTGTCAAAATCACACAACTACTTATCTCAGGTTGCTCGGCCGATCCGGTCGGCAACGATACGCAAATAGCTCTCTCCATGCTTGCAAACGAACTGATTGATCGCCTCGAACGTCGCGGTCTGCTCGATCAAGAAATTATCGAAGCCCTGCGTGAACAATTGACCGAAGGTGGCGCTCGGGTGACGCCCGAAGCGGTCGCGAAGTTGCTCGTCGATAACGGGCAACTGACTCGGTTTCAAGCCTCGAAGCTGATCGGCGAACTCCGCAGCAGCGATTACGACGACGGAGAAGTCGTGGAGGTCGTCGATGCCGAAGATGACCTGACGGCATTGCCCGGCGAAGAGAATGTGGACATCGTCGAAGACGTGTTTGATGCCGAACCGGTCGAGGTGGACGCCGTCGAAGCGATGCCGGTTGAGGCGGTCGAGGCAGTGCCGGTCGAAGCGGTGCCCGTCGAAGCCGTACCCGCCGGTGCGACGCCCGATCGGCCGCAACGCAAAAAGCCGCCAGGCCGCATCAAGCCGCCCGAGCATAAGTCGGTTTGGGACTCGTTCAAAATCTACGGCTACCTGGGCATCATCGGGTTCTTGGTGATCGCCGGTTACGGGTTTTATTTCATCCTCACCAAAGCCAACATCGATGACGTGATCGAGGCGGCGAACAAACAGTACGACGCGCAGAGTTATCAGCCGGCCCAAGACGCGTATCTCAATTTCTTGACCCAGTTCGGACAGGACAGTCAGTACTCGTCCGAAGCACGTGTAAAGATCGCGATGTGCGAAATTTACCGCAGTGCCGACATGACCGACCCCACCAAGGGCCTCGAGAAAGCCAAGGAGGTGCTGCCGCGTATCGTCGACGAAGAGGCTATGAACGGGGAGCGGGGAAACCTCGCCGCGCTCTTGGTCGACATTGCTGAGAACATCGCCGAGGAAGCATCCAAGGCGACCGAGACCTCGGAGAAGCAACGTCTGCTTGATCGGCTCGATGAACAGTGGACGTTGATCGATGACCCGAACTACATGATGGCATCGATGAAGACGACCCTCGAAGGTCGGTTGTTGGAAGTGACCGAAGCACGCAACCGCGTCAAACGGGATATCGACCGCAACATCCGTTTGGATGAAACCGAAGCGGCGATGAAGAGCGCACTGGCGGCCAAGAATACCAAGGAAGCCTACGACCTTCGCAAGTCGTTGCTGCGTGATTTCCCGGAACTCGCCGTCGACCCACGTCTGACGGTGTTGATCGAAGAAGCCAGCGATATTCAACAGACACTCGTGACGCTTTCACGTGAGAAGCCCGAGCCCACGACGGCGCCGATCGACGAAGGTTCGCTGCGTTCGATCGTGCTGACAACACGCCGCGGCGACCCCGTTCCCGGACTCAATGATGACATCTATTACCTCCGCGCCGGCGGGAGCGTCCTCGCGTTTTCGGCGTACGACGGAAGGCTGTTGTGGCGGAAGTTCACCGGCTACGGCGAAGACCACACGCCGATCCGGCTCGATGACGGTCGGTCGGTGCTGCTGAGTGACCTGACGTCCAATGAGGTTCGTAACTGTCGCGGGAGTGACGGAGAGTTGCAGTGGCGGACAAAGATCGGAGAGCGTTTTGTCGAACCGGTTGCCGGACGCGACACCATTCTGATCTCGGCGTACTCAGGCAAATTGTTGTCGCTCGATGTGGATTCGGGGGACACCAATTGGGCGACGGACATGCCGCAAACGATCAGCACCGCAGCCGGGATCGATGATCAACTCAAACGGATTTATCTGCCGGGCGACCACAGCAACCTGTACGTGCTCGATTCACGAACCGGGAAGAGTCTCGAGAGTTTCTATATCGGGCATGAGGAAGGCACGATCGCGGTCGCACCGGTGTCGTTGCTCGGACACCTCTTCGTGATCGAAAACGCGGGCGCCGATTATGCGAACGTGCATGTTCTGCGGATGGATAAACAGGGCGGCGGTTTGAAGGTGGCTCAACAACCGTTTCGATTGACCGGAAACGTGATCGTTCCTCCGGTGATTCAGAAACGACGAATGATTGTGTTGACTGATCGGGGACAGGTCGCGGTTTACGATATCGAGCCGACCGCCGAAGGTGAGCAGGTTTCTCTGATCGCTGAACAGGTCGCCTCGTATGACAAACCGACACTGACACACATGGCGGTCGGACGCAGCCAGATGTGGATCACCGGAACACGACTCGGACGCTACGAGTTGCAGATCAACACCGGACGCGTGGTTTATGACTGGGGTAAAGAAGAAGGCGACTCGTTCATCGGCCAACCGTTGGGACTCGAAGACGCGTTGATTCATGCTCGACGACTGCGTGGCACGTCGGCGATTCGCGTCACCTGTGCAGAACCCAAGACCGGTAACGAACTGTGGCGGACCGACGTCGGAACTCCGATATCGATGTTGGAAAGAAATGAGGCCGGGATCCACGCCGTGACGAGCCAAGGTGCTCTGTTCCAACTCGATCGCGAATCGCTCAACAGCGGTTCGACGCAAGGACCGATTGAGAATCCAGGTGCGGATTCGATCTCGATGAAGTTCACCGATCCGATTCGTGTCGACGATGTTCGTCGGATTTTGCTCAACGAATCGCAGGCCGGTGAAGCGATGTTGTATGACCCGACGCGACGTAAAGAAAAACTGCGGAAGATCACGTATCGTCTGACCGGTCCCAAGCCGACCGGTGTCGGGATTTTCAGCGGCGGCGGTTTGTTGCTGCCACTGGATTCTGGACGCGTGGTGCTGATGAACTGGGAAACGGGTGCACCGAAAGGAGCGCCATTCCAACCTGCGAGCGATCCGACGAAAAAGGTGAGGTGGAGCACCCCGGTACGACTCAGCAGCGACCCGGACCAAATCTTGATTGCCGATACACGCAAGAAGCTCTACCGTTTGCGAGTGGGTGATCAAATTCGAGAGTTGTCCAGTGTCGATTTGCCGGCACCTTTCTTGGGCAAAACGATCGGCGTGGACGGCGCATTCGTCGGAGGCGTCAGCGGTCCAGCGGCAGACTTCTTGGTCGGCCACGAAGAAGAAGGGCTCGAGGAAACGTTTAAGAAACTGCTCGACGGAAGGATCGAATGGGGGCCGTCGTTGGCGACGACCGAGGGCGGCGAACAATTCGCGTTGTTGATGACGAACGATTCGGTGCTGCGAGGTTTCCGGTCCGACGGGACGCAGGTGTTCCAGACCGCGATGCCAATGAAAGGTCTGCCGATTGATGACGTGGTTTCGATCCAGGGACGATGGATTCTGACCGGAGTGGACGGTTGGCTCGTTGCGATCGAGCCATCCACCGGTGATGTGGTGGGCACCATCGAACTCGGACAACCACTCTCGGCGAGCCCGTTGCCGTTGGGTGAAAAGCTGTTGGTCCCTGGTGCCGAAGGCGTCGTCTACATTACCAACATTCCAGGTGAGAACTGATCGAACATGCGTAGCTCACTGAGAATGATCACACGATGTGCGGTAGCGGTTGGTTTAGCGATAGCGTCTTCTGTGGCGTTGCCGTTACCGACAACGCGTGCCGAGATCATCAATTATGCCGAGAAGGGTCGACCGGAAGATCCCGGTTTGGAACTTCTGCAAGAAGACCCGCACGACATCATTTTGTTCAAAGAATCGGCCGGTGGCGGTTGGGTCAAAACGCGGTTGCTCGATCTGCCCGGTCGGTCGATGCCGTCGCAGCCCAAGGGGCAGTTGAAGTTCCACATCCAAGGCATCGAACTGAAACAGTTTGTTGCCAAATGGGATGATGTCGAGTTCATCGACTTTTGGGAGAAACGGCTCGAACGTGAAACCGCCGACCGAATCAAGTCGGGCGATTTCACGGGCGCGTATCCGTTTCTCGCTGTCCTGATTCGCGATTATCCCAACCGTCCGAACCTGCGAACGTTGCGATCGGAGTTCTTGCTTCGGGATGCGCTGAGTCGGTTTAAGAAGGGCGAGATCGGTCCGGCGCTCGCCATGTTGGAAGAGCTGCATCGCTATGCACCGGAGTACAAATCGCAGGCGGTGTTGACCGGTATCGGAATGATGACCGATCGGTTAATGCAAAAGCTGATGGAAGAGAAGAAACTCGAGTTGGCGCAGAAGCTTCTCGCTCGATTGGAAAAAGACTATCTCGGCAAGTCACTCTCATCGATCAAGAAGTGGAACGAGACGTTTTTGAAGATGGCTCAGGAACGCCAGGCGAAAGCGATTGCGGCGTTGAAAGCGGAAGACTTCCGTGCCGCCCGTCGACTTTCGCGAGAGAGCATCTATCTCAAACCAACGATCGAAAACGGCAAAGAACTCGTTCGTAAGATCGATCAGATTTATCCGTTGGTGAACGTCGGCGTTTTGCAAACGGCGAAAGATCCAGATCCGACGAGGCTCGATAACTGGGCCGCGCGGCGGGCCGGTCGGTTGCTGTACCGCGTCCTGTTTGAGATGAAGGGCGCCGGACCGGAAGGCGGTGAGTACGAGTTCCTCTTCGGGGAAACCGAGCAAAGTCCCGATCGATTGAATTTCTCCATGTTCTTGGAACCGGAGAACTTGGAACCGCCACTCAATGCTGTTGACGGTTTCTACATCGCCGACCGTTTGGCGGCGCGTGTGCTACCGGAGTCGGATGTGTACTTCTCTCCGTGGGCGGCTGCACTCGAAGCGATCGGGTTGGACGGGCCCAAACAGATTGATTGTATTTTGCGACGGCCAAACGTTTTGCCGTCGGCGTTGATCCAAATGACCGTCGATGGCAGTTGGTTCGGCGGGAAACCGGGCGAGCCGACCGGTGACTATCGCCGCGATGTCGTGGAAGGCGACGTGGTGCGTTACACCCTCGTCGGTGAACAACGAACCGCAACGCAGCCGCGTGAAATCGTCGAGATCCGCACCGAGAGCGCGGCCGATGGAGTTGCGAAGTTGCTCAAAGGGGAGGTCGACGTTCTCGACCAATTGTTCCCCGCCGACGCGGTCCGTTTGGAAGGCAATCGCAAAGTTCGCGTCGCACAGTATCCACTGCCGAGTGTTCACATGTTGGTTCCGTGCAGCGATCACACCTTCCTGGCCGAACGAACGTTCCGTCGGGCTCTGGTCTACGGAACGAACCGCGAAGACATTCTCAACGGGGAACTGCTCGAGAGCCTTGAGGTTCCCGGATGTCGTGTTTTGTCGGGACCGTTTCCCGCCGGGATCGAGATGAATGATCCGCTCGGTTACGCATACGATCAATCGATCGCGCCGCGTCGCTATGAGCCGCGGTTGGCGAAGCTTCTGATGACGATGAACGCCAATCAACTCGGTGCGATTGCCGATCGAAAAAAGGAAGAGCCGCCGAAGCTCGAACCGATCCGCTTGGCTTACCCGCCGGAGAATCTGTCTCGCAGTGCCTGTGAGGCGATCAAGAGCCAGTGGGAGTTGTTGGATCTCGAAGTCGAGTTGGTCGAGTTGCCTGTTGGCGAAGCGTTTCCGAAACCGGGAACGGCCGATCTGGCCTACGTTGCCGCTGCGGTTTGGGAACCGATCATCGATGCCCGTCGGGTTCTCGGACCGAAAGGAATGGCGGGCAGCACGGACCAGTTGATCGGGTTGGGTTTGCGTCGGCTCGAGGAATCTAAAAACTGGAAGGACGCCCGCGATCGCTTGCTCGATTTGCACTTTATCTCACACCACGAGTTGCCCGTGATTCCGTTGTGGCAACTGGTTGATTCGTATGCATACAACCGTAACCTGCTCGGCGTCGGGTCGGAGATCGTTTCGTTGTATCAGAACGCGCAAAAATGGAGGCTCACGCAATGACGTTCTCGAGTCCTTTGGAGTGTCGCACCGGAGCCTGCAGCATCGCGTCTCGTCGCGCTTGGCAGAATCGATCTGTCGGCGTGGTAATGGCGGGTGCCTTGGTCTTTGCATTCATGGTTTGGTCGAGTATCGGTTTCGCTGCAGTTCCCGTCGTTGATTCGACGGGGACCGAGACGGGAGACACCGTGCCCGCCGAACCGGGAGCCGGGAACACAACCGAATCGTTGCCGGTGGAGACATCCGGCGGTTCCGGGCAGGACGCGTCGTCTTCGGCAGGATCAACGGCCAGTGATCCGATGGCAGAGATCGAGGAACGCCCCGAGGAGCCACCCCCGTTTGATTATTCACCGTATCGTGTGTTGATTTGGATCTCGTCAGACAACCCACGCATTGACGCCGACCTGATCCGAGACGACCTGTTGGATTTCCTCGACCGTGATTTTTATTCGGTGTGGCGCACGGTGGTTGCGGACGCTCCATCGGCGGTGGCGTCGATCGCACGTCGAGATCTCGGGTCGATCACGTTCGCTTCGATTGCGGCCTCGGATCCGGTGATCGCGTTGAAAAAGGGCCACCCGCATTCTTTGCGGATTCACTTTGCTTCCGATGCCGGGCGTTTCCTCGATGAGATTCCGGGAACGCAGGGACGCATTCAGGAAATCCTCAGACGCATCGAACAAAACCCGGAGTCCAAAACGACCCCGGCGAAATTTGCGTGGAAAGATAAATTGCGAGCCATCGACGGCGATGCCGTTACGTTGCAGAAGATGTGGAAGGACGAATCGACCGAAGCCATCTTGGTGTCTCGGGGTGTGGCCGACACGTTGGACGAACCGCGTGCGAAGTTGATCGTTCCACCTCTCGATGGACAGGTCGTCGACGCGATTGAACAGTTTGACAAGATCTACATTGCTCGACTGGAAACCAAAGGTTCGCCGCCGAACGTGCAGGTCATCGAATTGGATACCCTGATACGGCACTTTGGTGTCGTGATGCAGCGACCAATGGTCTCTACCAGCCATCTGGCCGAGTCGGTCGGCGGTGCGATTCGCGATGTCTTCTCGCCGGTTGTGCGGATCGACGAGGCCGGCCAGAAGAACGCGACCGGTTT
>NZ_ANOH01000288.1 GCF_000346505.1 Aporhodopirellula sallentina SM41 | reverse complement strand
TCTGGATTGTTCTGTCACTTGCGTAGCGTTCAGGAAGTACAAATCAGGGAGTCCCAATCTGGCAGTCCCGAGGAGATCGCTTCGTTAACCTCCTTCAAAAGAGGCAAGCAATCCACCGAGTCAGACGCCCAGTCTACGCATCTGATGACACAAATGCATCCCAAAACACCCCTAGTTTTGCGGCACCGGGATCATGTCGCAAACATCGACCGTTCACAGCGTTTCATCCAGTAATTAAACCTCCGCAGCTCACCGTTTCGTCTGTACACTCCGCGTCTGATCGACAGAAACCACTCTGTTTTGCGATCCTGCGAAATGCGATCTCAAAGGGCCTCGGGGCGGATGCTCGCGTTCACGGCGATTCCACCGTGATGGCAACAAAGATGGGCGCGGTAGTATCGTCGCCTTTGATCAGATCGATGGTTTTTAACGGTGCAGTATGTTTTGGTGTTAACTTCAGGTAGCGAACTTGTTGACCGTTGACGTTAAAAGCGAACTTCGATTTGGGGACGTCAACGCGACGGATATAGTCTGCGAAATGGACCCCATTTCGAAGTTCATGATCTTCGACAACTCCGTCGGCGAAGTTCAGTCGCACGACTGCCGTCAGGCTCTTGCCCTGAGTGAATGGATAGCCCCAACCGCTAACACAACCGAGCAGATGGATCGCGTTGGCCGGTCCATTGCAAACCAATGAAACTTTCTTGGGCATCGATGGCGGTTTGCTGCCTTGGGGACCGTGCAAGAGAATCACGTTGGGAACGCGGCCGTCTTGAGGGTCTACCAGCGTGAACGGAACCCCATCCAATTTCTTTGGTCCCCAATCGGGAAAGACAATCCGGTCGCGACCGACTCCGGTGTTGCCAAACATGCCTTTCGTACTCACCACCGTTGCAACACTTGAAAACGAAAGCGGTGTGTACTTCCCACGTGCGGTTAGGAATTCGAGCAAGTCGGTCATCTCAGCCTGCGTGATTTGGCTTTCGAATCCTTCCGGCATCAATGACTGACTCGATGCGATCATTTCTTCAATGTCCTCACGTAAGACCGTGTGTCGTTTGGCTTGCGTGTCGATCAATTCAATCGATGTGCGCGACTCACCGCCGAGCATTCCGGTGATGACTTGACCGTCCACCGTCAAGACAGTGAACGTCCGGAAGTTTCCTTCGACGCTTTGGTTCGGGTCAAGAATATGCGTCAACAACTCCGCTTTGGGGTGAACCGCCATGCCGGTCAGGTCCGGGCCAACGTTCGCCCCTTCGTTTCCATGCCGATGACAGTTGGCACACGACTTTTTAAAGACCTCTGCTCCCGCGGCTACGTTTCCTTCGCGTTGAGCAACCGGCAGCCAATCGTGCAGCAACTTCACACGGTTGGCCGTGGGAACTCCTCCGGAGGCCGCCAGCAATTGCTTTGCCGTTGACCGGATCGATTGATCGGGATGATTTCTCAACGCTTGTCGTTGGTCGAGTGCTAGGTCCGATATGCGCATTTGGCCATCTTGAATGCTGGCTAGCAGCTCGAGCGTTGTCTTTGGTCGCGACAGCAAGACTCGGACAATGGCTTCTCTCAACTTCGGTGTCGCAGAGGTTGCTCGTTGAATCATCGCCATCCCGAGTGCCTTGCTGCGGCTACGTTTGAGCGCGTCGATGATGCCGCGCGAAACAACCGGGGAAGTTTGGGGCGTCACCACGGCTAGTAGTTCTTCGACGATTTCCTCGCTGGCTGGTTGCATGGCCACTAACTGCTTTGCGGCTGCGAGTCGCTCCTCGTCGTCAAGAGACTCGTCTTCAACTTGACGCTTGAGTGAAGTGCCCAGCTGCGCGACTTTCTTCGTGAGTGCCTCGGTTCCCCACAATTGACTGAGTTGAACCAATTGACTTTGTTGCTCGATGGACAATCGGTCGAAAAGTGCAACGAGTCGAGACTGCGAATCCGGCGTAAGAGTGACTCGCTGTTTCTTGGGCCAGCCTTGGGTGAGGCCTGTTAAGAGGCCCGATAAGTTGCTCGGGTTGGCGATGGATGCCGACCGAAGCAAAACTTCGATCGCATCATCGGTTGGGCGTGAGCGGGCAAAGTGTTCGCAGACCACGGCGAGTCGATCACGCAGCCGAGACGGAAGTCCGCGATCGCTGGACGAAGCGAGCAACGCTGGAACAACCTGACTGACATGCGTCGCGGCGGCGCTGGTCCATGCATCGAGAAGCCAGCGATCGGTCGCGGCAGCAGTCGCAACGTTGGCTAATTCAGCGGCTACTTCATCCGCGACGGGGCCCGCGACATCCGATAATTTGAGCAGGGCAGCGAGCTGGACTTGCGGTTCGCTATCGCTCAGCAGTCCCGCATTCACAATCGCGTGAGCATCCTCGGCGTCGGTGCTCAGCACGAGAGCGGCGGCGCGTCGCACTGCGGCACTGGGGTGTGACAATGCTTGTCGGACCGCGGCGTCCACGTTGGGATGGCCATTGCCGATGACGTTCAGTCCGTGAAGCGTCCAAAGAGCATGGATCGCACCGACATTTAAACCGATCGCATCCGTTTGCCGGTCGGCAATCAGTGCTAACAACGATGCAATGATCTGGGCATCGGACTCACCTTTTTCGACCAGTAAGCGTTGAGCCTGGCGTCGCCACAGCATGGTCGGATGCTTCAGCGTAGCGATGAGTGTTTGGGGATCGGCCGTTGAGAGATTGAGCCACGCTTGTGGATCTGGTTTGCTGTGGTCATCGGTAACGACGCGGTAAACGCGTCCATGTTTTTTATCGCGTAGATCAGACTCGTAGGCGTTCCCTTTTCCAGTTTGGAAGCCATGCGGTGTGGGGTTGTGTTGAACGATGTAGTTGTACCAATCAAGAACCCAAACAAATCCGTCTGGTCCTGTTTCGGCCATGATCGGAGCGGCCCATTCATCGTCGCTCGCTACCAAGTTGAATGGGTTCGTGCTCGTGAATCCAGCTCCGTCGGGAGTGAGCACAAAGGTGCCGACGAGATGTCCGGTTGGTCCGCAAACAAACGCGGTTCGGTTCCACCATGCTTGAGGGTATTTGCGGGCGGTGTAAATCGAGTGGCCTGCGCCGGCGGTATAGCCGCCGTGGTGATCGACCTGACGCACGTTTGGGGTGATGGGGTCAAACAGGTGGGTGTCAGCAATCGAGTGCAGCGTTTTCGGTGACCAGCCTCGCACCTGTTCGTAATAGCGGTTGGGAATCGGTAGGAAGTTGCTGGGGTTGCGATTGGCTGTTGAACCAAACACCAAACCTTCTTCGGTGAACCCGAGCCCCCATGTGTTGTTGTCCGTCGCACGCATGAACTCCAGCTTTTCGACTCGCAGAGTGTGTTCGGAGAGATCGGCTTGCGAAACTGATTTCGAAATCGGTTGGGCGTTGAACTGGTCATCGGAGGCTTGGTTATCTGGAACGACGCGGAATCGCCAAAATCCTTGACGGAACGCTTGTTGTTTTTCGCCATTGATCACGGGCGTGGAGGCGTTGTAACCCTGCATTCCCCAAATCCAGTTATCGAGCCCGTACTGAAAATTGCTGACACCACCATGAGTGTCGCCAAGTGCCCATCCGGTGATCAGCGATTGACGAAAATCAGCCTTGTCATCCCCGTCGATGTCTTTCAAGTAGATCGTTTCACGGCCGTCTTGCACGATCACGCCGCCACGATAGTGAACCAGCGTCGTCGGGATGCTAAGGCCTTCGGCAAACAACGTGAACTTGTCCGCGACCCCGTCTCGATCGGTGTCTTCGCAGATCCGAATACGGTCGCGCCCCTTACCCTCGGGTTGAAGTTCGTTGGGATAATCCATCGTCTCACAAACCCACAGCCGACCACGGTCATCCCAGGTCATCGCAATCGGCTTGCCTCCCAGGTTGTCTTCGGATGCCCAAAGTTCGACATGCATCCCTTGCGGAGTTACATATCGCTTTGCCGATTCCTGTGGTGGTAACGGGTCCTGCATGCGCGTTTTGAGGGCGCCCTGTTCGCCCCATTTGTTGCTGGCGGTGTAGTTGGGAATCTTCGCTCCGACTTCCGTGAACGTGAACGGTTCCTTGCCTTCGGGAAGCGATGTCATGCTCGGCACAGGAAACGCCGAACGATCCACGAACGGGCCGGCTTGGGAAGGATCCCGTCGAGCGGCCCAGCGAATACCACGTTCGACCAAATTCACAAAACCTGGATGGGTCCAAGTCCGACTGTCGTGCCCCCAAGCGGTATAAAAAACGCGACCTGTTCCGTGAGTTCGAACCCACGTCCAGGGCTCACGACCTTCGGCGTCGGTGCGGTATTCGAGGATCGTGCGATTGGTGTCGTTGTGCAGGTGATGCACGTAAGTTTCATCCCAACTTTCAAACCCATCGAAACCCTGCATCAATTCGTGTTCGGGTTGGGCAATTTTAGTACGGAAAACGCCAGTCCCATGCCGCTGAAATTGCGCACCGATCAGCGCGACCACTTCTGGCGAATTGCGAAAGCAATACGATGCGCAATGCAGCGGTACAAAACCGCCGCCGTTGGCAACGTACTCAAGCAGCGCGTTCGCTTGCGGTTGTCCGATGTTATCGATGTTGGCATAGACGACGAGCGCGTCATACTGCTTGAGCGTGGTCGCGTTCAGATCGGTGATGTCAGCGGTGTATGTCAAGTCAATGCCACGCCGCGATAGCAAAGGATGCAACTCATCAAACCGTGCTTTGGGTTGATGATGCCCCGCATCGCCCAAGAACAAAACCTTCAACGAGAGGTCCTGCTCAAACGTGGAGGCTTGGTCGGCACGGGAGGTGACCGGGAATGCCGCCATGACGGCAAGCAACGTCGCGAAAACCGAAAATTTGTGCATCGAACTCTTCAAATGTCAGAAGGACGGACTCGTGAAACCACGCAAGACAAACTTGGTTTCGAGGCGGCTAAGTCGTTGCGACCGGTGAGCGTTGCAGGCTGAATTCAGGTAATGGAACGATTTCACCACCACGCCGAGCCGACTCGTGAGCGCAAATGCCAACGCAGGTCCAGTTGGCTGACGTGACGGCATCCGGATAAGGCTGGCGGTCGCCATTCACGGCGCGGACAAATTCGTGCACGAGGTGCGGATGCGATCCGCCGTGGCCACCACCCTGCACGAACGACAAATGGTCGACATCGTGGATTTCTTGTGGCAGTGTGAATCGCTGGATGGGCTCGGGCAACAGTTGAGCGAAGTCGGGAACTTCAATCTTCTCCGCAATCTCGTGTTCCGGCTTCTTCGCGGTGTGAAGCACGTGCGGCTCGTTCTCGATGAGTGTCCACTCAAAGCTCTTTTTGGTGCCGTAGACATCGAAACTTTCGCGATATTGACGGGCCACGTCAAACAACGCTCGCCAAATATGAGCCGTTAGTTCCGTGTCTTGGATTTTGATGTGGCAAGATTCGACCGCAAATGTGTTCCCTGACTTTTCGGCAATATCGTCTCGGACTTTTCCCGAACCAAAACAACTGACGTATTCCGCCAATCCATCAACCAAACCGAGGCATGGGCTGACCACATGCGTAGCGTAGTGCATCGGGATCATGCGTTCCCAGTACTCCGGCCATCCGTCCATATCTTGAGGATGCGAGGCGGCCAAATGCTGAATCTCGCCCAACTCCCCGCGATCATGCATCTGTTTGATGAATAGATACTCGCGGCTGTAAACCACCGTTTCGGCCATCATGTATTTCAGGCCGGTTTCGTGAACCTTTTCGACGATCTGCCGACATTCCTCGATCGTGGTCGCCATCGGAACGGTGCACATCACATGCTTGCCCGCGTCGAGTGCTTTCAGTGACATCCACGCATGGTCCCCAATCGGACTGTTGATGTGGACGCAATCGATCTCCGGATCACTCAGCACTTCTTCAAATTCACGGTAGCGTTTGGCGATACCAAACTGATCCGCCAATTTGTTCATTTCGACTTCGTTGCGACGGCAAACGGCCACGATTTCAGCGTCGGGGTGGGCTTGGTAAATCGGAATAAACTCGGCACCAAAACCAAGTCCGACCATCGCGATTGTTGTCTTGCGTTTGCTCATTTCGATTCTCGTGGCGGAGTGAGGGAATGGCCTGTTACCAAGTGACTAGGGGCTTTCGTTTCCCGCTAGGCCCCGAGGACAAGACGTATCCTAGATATTGGAGAAGGGACTACAATGAGATAATGCACATTAATCATGAGCGATTTCACGTTACCGAGTTTGAGGTCTTGCAATCGTGTGGTGCATCGTCGGAAATTTTTCAACGAAGGGAAACGAGCTAGGCAGTCATGAAGAAACTACGTCACGTTGCCTTGTTGATCGAAACCTCGAACGCCTATTCCCGCGGCGTTTTGGAGGGAGTGGTTTCGTACAATCACGAACACGATCCGTGGTCGATCTACCTGCCCGAACAGGAACGAGGAGCCAAGCCGCCTTCTTGGATCAAGAATTGGAAAGGCGATGGATTGATCGTGCGAATTGAAAACGACGAGATCGCCCGAATCATTCGGCGACTTAACAAGCCCGTTGTCGATGTGAGTGCTGCGCGACGTGTGGAGAATATTCCGTGGGTAGAAACCAACGACGTTGCGATTGCGGAACTGGCGGTGGAGCATTTCGTGTCCCGCGGGTTCACCCAGTTGGCGTTTTGTGGCGACCCTGATTTCAACTGGTCTCGCTGGCGTGAGGAGGCTTTCGTGGAAATGACGGAGTCACGGTCCAACTTGCACTGTGACGTGTTCGCGTCGACCTCTCGCAGTAACCCACGGTATTCTTGGAATCGTGAAAAGAAACGAATCGCCAAGTGGATCATCGGCTTGCCGAAACCAGTGGGTGTTTTTGCGTGCTATGACATCCGTGCTCAGCAGGTGCTTGATGTGTGTCGCGAGGAAGAGATTCGTGTGCCCGAAGAAGTGGCTGTGCTGGGTGTCGACAATGACAAGCTGCTTTGCAACCTTTGTTATCCACCACTGTCGAGTATTATCCCGGACGCCCATCGCACCGGTCGCGAAGCGGCGAGATTGCTTGATGTTTTGATGAACGGTGGCGATGTCGATGAAAAACGGCACTTGATCCAACCACGAGGAATTGCGACTCGGCAATCCACCGACGTGTTGGCGATCGAAGATCCCGATATCGCGACCGCTGTTCGTTTCATTCGCGAGAATGCATGCGATGGCATCAACGTCAAGGATGTCTTGAAGCAGGTGCCGCTGACGCGTCGGGCACTGGAGCTTCGCTTTCAAAATTTGCTCGGACGAACACCGCACCAAGAGATCATTCGTCAACGGGTCGAACGGGTGAAACGGTTGCTGATGGAAACCGACATGCCACTCAAAGCCATCGCCAGAACAGCCCACTTCGAACACGAAGAATACATGAGCGTCGTCTTTCGTCGCTCAACAGGCCTGCCACCGGGAAAGTACCGTCAAACGCACAAACACTGATCGAGGTTCAGATTCCGCCAGCAATTCGCTCATCGTTTCCCGCGAAAACCTCGACATCATCTCCAGCCGAATCAGCCAAGCCCCCTCAGTCTCCAATTGGGGTCGTCCCGTTGGGGCTTGCAGCAATCGAGCGAATGCGTCCGGTGGGAACCGGACCTACTGGACGGTCCGCGCAGATGACATTTTGCCCTTTGCTTGTTGGCCTTAACCGCTCATCGATACGTACCAGTTGTTCTGGATGTCGTGCTCAAGTCGCTGGACTGTGACATCGCGGAATCCGGCATCGCCTAGCATTTGCACGGCGAGTTCTTCACCCCAAACGCTGCCCAGCCCCATACCGTTCTGGGCTAAGGACACGGTCATGCAGTGCATCGTTGAGATCATGTAGAGGAACGGACAGAGCGCGTGATCGATGTTGTTTGCCAGCTTCGATGAGGCTTGAAGATCCTGCATCAGAAACGTGCCGCCCGGTCGCAATGCATCCTGAACCACCTCAAGCACGGCGGCGGGATCGCGTTGGTCATGGATCACGTCGAACGCGGTGATCAGATCGTAACCGTCTGACCCCATTCGCTCGGATACATCGGCTACTTCGAAAGTGATGTTGGTCAGGCCCTCGGCGTCAGCCTGACGCCGGGCGGCGAGGATGGGTTTCTCGCACAGATCCCTGCCCACGAATCGACTGTTTGGAAAACGTTTGGCGAGAGCGATCATCGCATGCCCGCTGCCACAACCGATGTCCATGACGTCAATCCCTTCCTCCAAACGCTCCGCCAGCCCATCGACCATGGGTAGGATTTTGGTGAACAGACCTTCCACGACATTCCCATCGGAATCTTCCGCCATGACCTCATGGAATCGAGTGAATCGCTCGTACGGAACGCCGCCGCCTTCTCGAAAGCAATCGACGATCGAGGTTTCGACTTCCGCCATGACTGCTAGAAATTGAAACGTTCTGGCGAAATTGTTGCTGCCTGCCGATCGCGTCAGCAGAGCTGCGTGATGCGGAGGAAGAAAGTAGGTTGTGGCTTCAGAGTCAAACGCGACGACGCCGCCGGTCACCATCGCCCCCAACCATTCGCGAACATAGCGTTCATTGCACGCCGAGGCTGCTGCGATCTCTTCGCTGGACGCCCAACAATTCATCGCAGCCATTGAGTCGAACAGTCCAGTGCGATGACCGATGGCCAACCCCAAACCCAAGGTTGCTCGGTTGAGCGTGTCAAGTAATTCTGCCGCGAACTGTTCGGTCGCCGTGTCCTGATCGGCGACGTTGACCTTGCATGCATTGCACATGTGATGATTCCTTGTGACTGTGATGGCTACGAGGACGCTTGCGAGCGGCTACTTTGAAAGTAACGTTTGGCAAGATTCCTACCTACTGAACAAAGCAAATTCAGTGGATGGGCCTGGTAAGAACTGAACCTACTTGAGTGAACGAAGCGAACTCAGTCGCCAACTGTTACCAATAAAATCCCGAAATCAGTGCAGCGGTACTGCGCGGGGTGGGGCATCCTTCGCACCGATCGTGCCATTCGTGCGGCCCCCCCCAAGATTGCGTTTCGAGCAGAGATGACGCCGCGATACCGCGTGCGAGGCTCGCACAATGCGTATTTAGTCAGCGAGCGTCGTAGAGTGGATGCGTCCGGTGGGAACCCAGGGTCGACGAATACTAAGTCGTTGGTATTCCGAGGACTTGCGCGAGGAAGTTGGGATTTCAGCCGGCCATTCTTCGACGCATCGCGATGCTTTCCTTGTTATCAACTTGCTTCAGTAGGCCAATTGCGAACCGTTTGAGCCAGGCCAAGTTGTCCGCCAGCGTTCGGTTTCGTACTCGACTTTCGTCCTCGCGAAACGTTACGTCCAGGCACCAGTGCAGCGTGTTTTCGATGCCCCAATGCCCCCGTACACAAGCTGCGAACCGCTTCACGCTGAGGGTGAGCGGGCTGATGTAGTAGCGTACGTCGCTAGTCCACATCTTCCCGCTTTCACTCATCCGAATCACAACACCAATGGTCCGCATGTTCTTCCATTTTCCTTCCCCACCAGTTCTTCAGGGACCGGCAAATGATAGCAGATCAATTCATCCTTCCGGCCGTGTCCCTTGACCCGCTCGACGTGCTTCCTCGCGGTGACGTCGGCAAAGTCGTTTTCCATGTGCTTGGTGATGTAGTTGATCACGGCGTCATGGAGTGTTCCCTGATCGCCTTTGAGCGCCAAAACGTAGTCGCCTTTGCTGTCGATGATTTTCGCCGCGATATTTTTTGACATCCTGCGGCATCGATGGTGACGACGGACTTCTTGGCCTCGATTCGGTCGAGAAGTTGAGGGATTGCTGTGATTTCGTTCGGCTTTTCGGCCGTCGTCAACTGCCCCAAGCTGATCCCTCGTTTTACCGCCAAGGCACTGACCAGGATCAGCGGACCAAGGCCACCGGAACGATCATGTCTGTGACGAAGAGCCTTGACGTCGATAGCTACGATATCCAGTTCACAGTGTTGCCGCTCGCCGGAGAGTCGTTTGATCCAACGCTCAAAACAGCATTGAAAGGAGGCCGGCTTGAGCGTCATCAACACACGACCGATGGTGTCATGCGAGGGAACACCCGAGGGCAACTGCAAACGATCTGTCAACCAGTTTTCATTGCTCTTAGCCCAAGCGCCGATTGCCTTGGGGCCGTCTGCACCAGCGATGTTAGCCATGATGCTAATCAGGATAATATCGCCAAGCAGATGCCGTTGGTTGACGTGCGAACGCGGATAGGGCAGTTCGGCAAAGTCATTGAGGATGTCTTCAGCACAACTCTCAGCCGTCTTTTACTTGGCCACGTCGCTGCGCTGGGAATATCGTTTTGAAAACAGAAAGTCAGCAGAACAACTCATCCCGGATTCAATTCAACCACGCCAGCCCAAATCGCCTAGAGTTCGCGTCGGCCCTGGGGGTACTCCAGAGCGAGTGCCACCAAATCCGACTGGTCAATCGGGTTGGCCACTTCAGATTTCGCGGTCGAGTAGACCAGGTCAGTGAAGCATTTCAAGATCAACCGATCGTTCTGAGCGCAACGCAGAGCTATGGCGTTTGGCATGTCAGCCACTGCCGTTTCGTGGAGGCCCGCCTGGACGTCCGCACCGGGGCAATTGTGCTTCACCAGCCTCGCGACGGTCAAACTAGGATCCGAGAGTTACTCTCTAACCCCTGGGAATGTGTTCCCCATGTCCCCGAACAAAATATCCAGGTAATAGCTGACTCCGCAGGAACATCGGTCGCAAATGACGAGAAATGGCAAGATGCAGTGTTTCAGCTCGTGGACAGCATCTACGCGGATTCGGCAAGGCTAGCCGGCTTTGTGCCGGCCTACGTGAATCATCTGTGCTAGTGCTAGGCTCACAAACTCCGACCGTCTACAGTCGAAATTTGCGGAGAACGCAACCCGGCCAGGGCTGCGATATGCCGATTCCGAGCTCCCCCCGCCCTGAATTCCCGGGTGGTTTGCATGTGGTCCTGTGATGGTTCATAATGCTGAACGCAAATCGTGAATGCGAAGGCAGGAACGGTTTGTCATTATCCAGTTGTCAAGTTCTTGGCAATCGCACCTCAGATTCGACGTGTACCCGATGCAGTCGCCATCCCACGCAGACATGCCTGAGACGTTTGCTGTCTGCCCAGGTTGCCGCGGATTGATGCGGGTGGAACCTGAATGGATTCGGCAAACCGCAACTTGTCCCCACTGCGGCGCGGGGTTTGAGCTGACGAGTTTCCACAGTGGTTCGGCCAGCACCGTGGAGACTGCCAAAATACCGTTGGGGCGGCTTCAGGGAACCCGCGCGAATAGCTCGGTTGCAACTGGTCGTGTCGAGGGTGCGGCGAATGTGCAAGTGGTGGAGAAGAAGCCTACCGCCGCCGCAAAACGTCTGGGCCGCTATCGGCTGAACAAGCTGTTAGGCAGTGGCGGTTTTGGCAAGGTCTATCTGGCAACCGACCCCGAGCTCGACCGCCAGGTTGCGATCAAGCTCCCTACATTTTCGGGTGTTAAGAACGCCAGCGAGAAGTTTCGAAAAGAGGCCAGGTCGGTTGCGAAACTTCGTCATCCCAACATCGTCGCGGTGTTCGATCACGGGCAGTCTCACGGCCATGTGTACATCGTCTATGAGTATGTTCCTGGCGAAACACTCGAGCAATTGATGGCACGAGAACGGATCGACGAGCGGCAACTTCTCGAGTGGATCGCCGTGCTTGCCGACGCGTTGTCTTATGCAGCCGGCGAATCGATCGTCCACCGTGATATCAAGCCTGCGAACATCATGATCGACACCCGTGGTCGTCCCCAAATCATGGACTTCGGTTTGGCGGTGGCGTTGTCCGATGGCGTCGCCGCTACCGGTGGTGGCGTGGCTGGGACACCGCGCTATATGTCACCGGAGCAGGCGCGAGGGGATCGTGACATCGGACCAACAAGCGATCAGTACTCTCTCGGATCGATTCTTTATGAAGGTCTCACGCATGAACGGGCCGTAAGTAACTCGGGTGCGGCAGCGATGGTCGAACTCGCCGAACGAGAGGGGCCACCACTCGAGCCACTAGCGAACGTCAATTCGGATCTTCGACAGATTTGCTTGCGAGCGATGGCCAAAGAAGCGGAACAGCGGTATGCCGATGCTTCTGACTTTGCCGCGGACCTCCGCCGATACCTTTCGTATCGTCCGATCCAAGCATCCAGCCCCACGCTAGCGCGAAGGTTGCGTTTGTGGTCGCAACGAAACACCTCCGCGGCTGTAGCGAGTCTCACCGCTGCGGTGCTGTTGATTCTGATTGCCGTCATATCATCGGTTGCGGCTGTCAGGCTGGCCTCACAGCGGAAGCAACTCCAACGAACGCTCGTGGTTGCCGAAACCGCCAAGAAGAAAGCAGAAGAACACCAAGCCGAGTCGGAGCGACAGGAACGCTTGGCGCAGGCTCAAGCCGAATTGGCGCGTAAGAATGAGAAGCTCGCCACAGCAGCCCGCCACGAAGCGGAGGCCGCCACCGCGGAAGCGGAAGCCGCGTTAGAACGAGAATTGCAAGCCCAAGCCGAAACCAAGCTCGCGCAAAAAGAAGCCGACGAGGCAAACCTTCAACGACTCGCCGCGTCCGAACAAGCCGAATCGGCAAAGTTTCAGTTAGAGTCGGCGGAACATGTCAATCGCACGCTCCGCTACGCCGAGTTCCTCACCAAAGCGCATACTCAAATTCTGCAGGGAGATCCTTCCGCGGCAACCGACACGCTCAATCAATGTTTCCAATCACAGCGTGGGTGGGAATGGGGTTGGCTAAGATGGATAGCGTCTGTTGCTACAAATGAGGCCACGCGACTCGAGGAGGTTCCGCAGGCGACGTTGGTGGCCTTGTCGAGCGGGGGGCTGATAAAAACTTACGATGCCGGCAGGGCGCTCGATCCACCGTCCGTCGATAGTCAAGATCTACCATATGTCTCTTATGATCCTGACATGTCGCTCGCCGTCTATCTTAAAAAAAGCGACGCCCCCAATGCTTCAATAGCCGTTTTCGGAAACACTGTCACGAGACAACCGGTTGAGTTTGGGGCGGAACTTTTTGGCAAGCCGACGGCCAGACTACTGGGGCCACTTCGATTCGCAGTTTCCGTTGGCGGAGTGCTGCAACTCGACGAAAAAGGGGCGAAATCATACCCTCGGAAGTATGAGATCTGGGAGTTGGCCAACCAAGCAGAGTCTCGTTGGGAAGGTTCTGCAGAATACTTTTGCCCATCATTTGCGGTCCATGCTGAGCGCAAACTGATGTTTGGTTGTACCGATTCGCGAACCTTGATGACATGGGATCTTCGTTCGAATCAACCGCTCACGCAAACGACGTTGGATTTCGACGTCCATGAGGGACCAGACGCGATGCGGATGAACCGGGAAAAGCAATTGATGTTGCTTGACCGCGACCAGAATATTCATGTCGTTGAGCCAACGACCTCTCGTTTTGTCACTCAACGTCGCGTACATGATCTGAATAAGGCGGGCGGTCAAATGACCTGGAGTGACGACAGTCGCTACCTCGCATTGAGTGATCTGTCGAGCTTTAATTCCGCGATCGAACCGAACACTGTATCCCAGTTGCGACTACCCGAGGGCGTTGAGTTGGTGCCCACGGGTACCGAAGAAGGACGCGAGACAAGTCGGCTATTCTCCGTGATCGACACCAAAACGTCCGCGGTGCTCTGCACGCTCCCGATGCCGGCGACCAAGTTTATCAGTCTCGCAGAACGCAATAAACAATTTTCAACGCTCTTAAGACAGCGGTCTGGCACATCGGAGTCGGTGTCGCATCCAAGAGCATACCGAACCATGTGTCGTCGGATTCTACGCGTCGATGCGATACGTGTTGTCGGCAGCGGCCAAGAAGTAAGTTTTCGGGACAGTGCCGGGGGAATTTACTCATATGTTGTCGACCAGAAAGACGCTTACGATCAAATCGAATTGCCGTTGAAGCATCTGGTCGACGTTGTCGATCAGGCCGGCGAGCTGATCGCGGTGGCGGGTGAGAATCGGATCAGTCTAATCGTGCCAAACTCCGACGGGAGTTTTGATGTGAAGGCTTTGCGGCGTGAGCACGTGACCCCGGTTCGCGCGCTTGCGATGAGCCTGAGTGGGGAGCGACTAGCGTCGCTCGATCTATCCGGCGTGATCGCTCTGTGGGATCTTTCCGAGAGAAGTTTGATAGGCAAGCTAAATGTGGCGGGAGCCACCACGCTTTGCGGATTGGACAACGTCGGTCGACGTTTTGCAATCGGTACCAACGACGGGCGAGTGATCATTCACGATTTAACCAAAGATCGTGTGGTATCGACTCTCAACGCCCACGCGGGCGCAGTGACAGCGATTACGGTTGTTCCGCAATTCGATGCGCTCGTCAGCGCGGGTGAAGATCGAACGTTGAAGTACATCGACACAAAATCGGGGCAACGACGTACCGAGCGAGTGATCTACACCACCGAGGTAGCTTCTGAATTGTGTGTGTCGGTGGACCATGGGCTCTTGGTTTGCGGGGGCCGCTCGATCGAGCATATGCTTTGTGACGAAGATGGAATTACGAGACGGAGTGCCGTGCGATTGTCACACGACGCGGCAACCTCGGCATCCAGTCCAGACGCTAGTCGTTGGCTGGTCGCTGATAGTCGTGTTGTGAGCATATTTGATGCGAATGCTGAACGTCGACTTTTCTCGATGCCACCGATAGAAACGGAAATACGAGCGTTATGGTACGAAGATCCTGAAGTGCTCACAGTTTTGGATCGTGGGGGTACCATGTATCTTTATCAGGCGGTTGGGCAATAAGGGGCATAACATGCATTTCCGAATTACAGTTTGGTTTGCTATCGCATTCCTGTGGTGGCAAACGGTACCCCACGCCTCCGATCCGCCTTCGGTATTGATGGACCTGGACGAAAGAGATGCCCCCCTCACCGAGGCTGAACAAGCTACCGGAGTCGCCCCCAACACAGCTGAGAAGCGGACTGCAGCAGACGCGGCGAAGGCAGACGCCAAAACACTTGACGCAGCACAATCAGAGTCTGGTGCCGAACGCAATCTGTTCGGCGAGCTCATCGGCCAGGGACCGGCTAACGAGACAAGAACGCTAATCAAACGTCTTAGTGGCCTCTTGGATCGCACCACCGAGCTCTCCAACCTTTCGGTCGAAACAATGGAACGGTTCCAGGAGATCAGTCAAGAGTTGCGAGAGAAACAGCTCGAGTGGAATCAGATTCCAACACAGTATGAGAAAGCCAAAATCGCGCAAGAACTTAATCGACGTCAGGGTGACGATTTGTCGGCTCGTGCCTGGGCAGTCCAGGCTGATTCGCTGGCAAAGCGGCGGACAATGTTGGCGGTAGATATTGCAAAATTGAATGCAGAAAAGAGTCGCATTTCAAAAGTTGGCAAGACACTTCCGTCTGAATTCTTGGAGCTTTTGGCTGGTTGGGAATCGATCAGTAGTCCGTTGATATGGGTTTCGCAGGCGGATGCTCAACAAATTCATAACGAGTGTGCATCGTATTTGGATCGTTACCCAGACGCGCATCTCGTGAGGATGATGCTAGGGTACGCCCAATTGCATTTGAAGCAGCAAAACGCGGCAGAGAAAAGCTTCCAATCGATCCTTGATGAAATCGCCAAGCAATCGGACGCGTTTACAGATCAGCTTCGGCTGAAAGCCTCGATGGGGCGGCTATGGGTTTCTTTGGCAAAGAAGGACGAGGTCGGCGCAGGGAAGTTGATCGCGGCGAATAATCGGATGGACAAACTCAGCTATGATCTCGCACTCGCCAAGGCCGTTTTTCTGGAGCAAAAAGGGCTGTACGCACAAGCCTTTGATCAATATCGGCGGGCCGTCGCAATCGACAAAACACATCCGGCGGGATACCGCATGGCGGCCGATCTCGTTTGTCGAACCGATGTACGGCCACCCGAAACGGCCTTGACGCTTGCCAAGTTTGCGATGAAGTACGATGAAGGCGGTGATTGGCGGAATCAACTGACAATGGCCCTTTGCTGTCGCAAGATGGGAAAGAAAGAGGACTACCGCCATTTAGTTGACGAGCTCAGAACGACAGCATCCGAGCAAGCCAAGGAGGAGATGACGCAGCGATTGGCCGAGTAGCCGATCCGGTGTCGAGATTATGCTTGTTTATCAATTGATTCGTCGCAGAGGTTTGCAAATGATCGGCCGATATCGAATGGGGTCTCCGGTGATACTGTTCGCTCTGCAGGTAAGTGTTTTCGCGGCGGATCCACCACCGGCCGCTCCAAAAACGCCAGCGGTCGACAACGTGGATGCCAATCAACCCGTTGTTGAAGATCCCAAGGAAGCCGGGCTTGACGTTGATCGAAATCCAATGCCGCGGCAAGGTGTCGGCAAAGAAGTATTGCCTGAAGATACGGTCGAATTAGGTGGCCCCACTGCTAAGGCCAATGAAAACGAGGCTCCCGATGCACCGCCGAAGGACCGCAATCTCTTCGGAGAGCTTGTCGGCCAGGAGCCGATGCGTCGAGGAGGAGAGAAGGCAACACCATTGGTCAAGCGACTCGATGGGCTATTGCAAAGGACCACTCAGGTCACCAACGAGTATGTCGAGACGGTGGAGCGTTCCTCGGTACTGAAGAAAGAGCTTTCGAAAAAGAAGCTGGAGTTTTCGCAAATTCCGGCACGGTATGAACGCGCGACACTGACGCTCGTCAACGCACAATTGACCCTCGAGAGATTGAAGGGCGCCAACGTGCGCTCACTCCCGGCAAATGATCCCAATGTCATTCGTTATCAAAGCACGCAGTTGGAGGCCAATCAGCTGGCGGCTGAAGTCAAACTGCTCACCCAGCTTAGGAAGTCATTGACTGTCGAGATAAGAAATATCGCTGCTGAGTTGCAACGCCTTCGTCGTGAAAGCAACACCTTTGAGTCTGACTTCTTAGAACTCATCGCGGGCTGGGAGTCAATCAGTAGCCCCTTGATGTGGATGTCGACGGATGACGCCCAACAAATGTTTGATGAGTGCGCCGCTCACTTGGCTCGCTACCCTGACGCTCATCTCGTTCGGTTGATGCTCGGCTACGCGCAGTTGCATCTCAACGAACAGACGGCAGCAGAGCAGAATTTTCTGACGGCGCTCAAAAAACTTGGCGACAGTTCGAGTGCTTTTGTCGACCAAGTCCGGCTGAAAGCGTTGATGGGACGGCTATGGGTCTGTTTGGCAAAGAACGACGACGTCAATGCAGGAAAGTTGATCGCCGCAATCGGTCGGATCGACAAACGTCACTATGATCTCGCACTCGCCAAGGCCGTATTGCTTGAACAACGAGAGCTGCACGCTCAAGCGTTTGAGCAGTATCGGCGCGCAGTCGCAATCGACAAAACACATCCGTCGGGATACCGCATGGCGGCCGATCTCGTTTGTCGAACCGATGTACGGCCGCCCGAAACCGCATTGACGCTTGCCAAGTTTGCGATGAAGTACGATGAACGCGGTGATTGGCGTAATCAACTGACGATGGCCCTTTGCTACCACAAGATCGGGCAGCAAGAAGAGTATGAACGTTTAGTTAAAGAACTCAGGGCAACGGCCCCCGACCAAGCACAGGAGGAGGTGACGCAGCGATTGCCTAAGTAGCCGATCCGGCGTCAAGACCATGCCTGTTTGTCAATCCTGTCGACGTCACATTGAACCTGGTGGACATTGCCATGTCTGCCAAGCCGCTGTTATCGAAGTGACGGCGGTTGATTCTTGTATTCCGGCCAACAAGTCAACGCATCCGTTTCGACCGATCAACCGCCCTCCTGTGCCGCGATTGATTGCGGTCGACGATGATCAAGCAACGGACGGAGAGTGTTTCCGGTTGCGGGCGGCCGAGACAACGCTGGGGCGTCGCGATGCCACGTTACTATTTCCATGTGATGCAGATATGTCGGCCTGTCACGCTCAGATCAAACGCGAACTTACTATCGACGATCGATACATTTGGCGTTTGGTTGACAACGACAGCACCAACGGAACGTATGTGCGTATTGCAACAATGCCGTTGCGGCACGACGATCAAATCCGCATAGGACGCACCCAACTGAGATGGCGCGCGGATACGAAGGGCAAGCAGGCACAAATCGTCGTTGACTCAGAGCCAAGACGGCGGGTTCCGGTGCGCACTCAGCAATCCGTCGTTATCGGCCGCGACGCCGAACGAGTCAACCTTTCTGTTTCTGACCTGACCGTGGATTTGGCTCATGCCAAGGTGCACTTTGCGGGTGGCAGATGGGTCATCGAAGATCTGCAATCGCTTAACGGAACTTGGCGGCGAGTTTCTTCGCACGAGCTGGAGACTTGTGATGAATTCATTCTCGGCGAACAGCGTTTTCGCTTCGAATGCCCGAAACCTCCTCCAACGATCTCGCAACTTGGAGGCATGACAAGCCGATGAACATGCCTTGGAATCAGTGGGTAGCCGGCTCAGCAAATAGCTGCGAAGTCGTTGTCGTTCACCCATCCGTTGCTCCGCGGCACGTTGAGTTTCAGCGGACCCACGATGGATGGATGGCAATTCCGCTTGCTGGCCGTATCAGGATTGAAAGAGGATCACCGTCTGGCGTTGATGCCGGGGAGATGGATTGGACGAAGGAACCGTCAAAGATCACTGAGGCCGATACGGTTTGGTTGAGTGAGTTCCTTCGCTGTCCGTGGCCGATGCCGATCAACGGCCATGCAAACGTTGAGCAAGACGATATCACGATCGGTAGAGCCTCCGATTGTGATATTCGAATTGACAGGGATTCCGTATCGAGTCGGCATGCGAGAATGCGATTGGACCGACATGGTCGCGTGATATTGATCGACAATCACAGCCGCAACGGGGTGTATGTCGATGCGGCGCTTACCGAGCGTGTCAACGCGGTGATGCTGAATCCTGACATGAATGTTTATCTTGGATCACACGCCATTTCGGGCAACCGATTGATTGCCGAGGTAAAACGACTCACGAAGAACCACGCATCTGAAGTTGACGATCAATCGATGTCGCCGACGCCGCCACCAGGGCAAACAGGAAAACCCGCTCTCGGTGATCCGGATACTCGTCGGGTGTCAGGGGGCGCGAGTAGGTTGTCGAACCCTTCTGATTCGGCCCGCTTCTGGGTTGGGGTGTTTTCGCTGCCCGCACTGCTGGTTGCCTTCGTCATTTGGATAAAGCCCCCTCGCATTCCAAACGTGGATATTAGCCAGAACAAAAGCAATCTTGCGCAAATCACCACAGCGGTTCCGAAGCCGGATGCTAACAGTTCGGTCCAACCTGATTCGGACTCTCTTCCTTCGCTGGAGACTTTGGACCGGAATTCAGAAAGTGGTTCATCAGCCGATGTCATTGCGGAATCATTGCCGGTGACGGTGGATCCGGTGGACGTGGCGATCTACTGGATCGGGGTTACCCATGAGGCGACGGGAGCCATCTTTCGCGTTGGCACCGCGACAGCCATTGGGGACACAACTCTAGTCACGGCAGGTTCTGTCATCGGGTCATTGGATGAACTCGTTCAGAATGGCTTTTCGAACCCGGTCGTCATCAATGTTTTCTCGAGCGAACAAATCTCGGTTCGCCAACGGGGTGTGAGTGAGGAGTACCGTGATCGCGCGGCAAAGGCCATGGCGGTTATCGAGCAGCACGATGCTATCGTCGAGGGTGCGAATCGAGATGAAATACCACGGGAGCAACTACGGCAGCAGTATGAAACGGCATCTCGTCAGGTCAACTTGATGCTCGCGGACTTGCACGCTGTGGATGTTGGTTGGCTCTGTGTTGATGAGCTGCCTTCTCATTTGGAAATTGACGTCGATGCTCCCTTTCATCCTCAGATGAAGTTGAAGGCTTATCATACGGCTTTAGATGGTGTGGATTCGATGTGGAGCGACCAAGCACGCTACCAGGTGAGTGAACAAGAGTTTCGGGTTGTTCGGCAGACGGCGAAAGTTGACAAAATCGCCGGAGTGCTCCAACTCACCAAACCGCTTGCGAACTCTTTGTCGAGCAATTCGTTCAATTGGGCCGGTGTTCCCGTGTGTGTTGATGGGAAACTAACGGCCATGCTGCTTGCCCATCAACCGACTGATTCCGACGGGGGACAATCGAGCGAACGTATGGAATGGTTCGCGATCGTGGGATCGACCATCGCCCAATTGTGTAACCGTGATCACGACTCGGCAACTGTTTGTGATTCAACGCTCTAGCTTTTTCGCATTTCGTTACTCGGATATTCCAACCATGTCAGATTTCTCCGATCGCTCGTTCATCCCACTCATGCGATGTTTGGTGGTTCTGACCGCCGTTGGCCTGTTGGCTAACTCCGTCGATGCGCAGGAATCCAGCTTACCTCCCATGCCTTGGGAATTGACCACCGAACAGATTCGAGCTCAGGCCGTGTTGCTGGAGGCTCAAGCGCGTGCGCGGAACTTGGATGCAAAAACAACGTGCAACACTCTCCGCGATCTCTCCGCCAGACATTTCAGATGGTTCAAATCGAGACGATGCGGACGTTGGTGAGATAGAGGAGTTCTTGAAAATCAAGCGAATACGATACTTGGACTCTTGGCAGGAGTTGGAGCAGCGTATCGAGAAGACAAGACAAACGACGTTGAAAGAGCAAGCGTCCAAGGTCATGGTATGGCGCCGCTCGATCAAACAGGGCGAGTTCAGCGGAATCCGTAGTGGCGACTTGATCAACCGGATTTTTTCTCAAATCAACGCTGAGACGGGGCTAACCATGGTTGCGAGCATCCCGTCTAAAATTGCTGATGCGGTGAAGCCGCTCGACGAAAAAACTCTGCGTGCGTTGCAGTTCTCACGTGCTTCCAGGTATGGACCGGTCGCCACCTCTCTCGCTGATGACATGCCGCAGATTTTTGAATGTTGGCCTCACGTTTTCTATCATGACGCGTTGCAGCCCCATGTTTCGCGGGTGAAAGCGGCTGCCGAAGATGTCTTTTCCCCGCAATTGGACGGAAAGGATCGTTATCAACTCGAAAAGGTGTTTCAAGGCGAGTTGCGCGCGATCGAGCGAGCATTGCTTCAAGTTTATCCGCGTCCCCATCGCCGCTACCTGTCCACCGTTGATCTTCGTCGCGTCTTGGCTGCCGAAGATTTTTTGATCGAGATTGAGCGACTCGTAAACACTCGCGCCGAATCGAATTCGAATCTGATCGACGAATTGCCGTCATACTTCTCGCTGCATCCAAGCGACGAACGGAATCTGCTAACTTTGATTCAATACACCCAACGTTATGGACTCGAAGTCGAGCCTGCGATCATGGGGGCCGAACACTTCTATAACGATATCTTCTTTCAAGCACTGGCCTTGGCCGGCGCCCTCGACGTCGCACCGTCGGATGATTCGATTACCGATTCGATGATCAATCTCGACCTCGATGCCGCCGTGATGGATGCATCAGACTTTGAAAAGTAATGGGAACGAACACGTCATGAGTGATGAAACGGTTCAGTTGCCAGCGGATCAATCCGCACGTGCCTGTCAGATCAAGCTGGATGTCACCGCAGGCCCACACACGGGCAGGTCATGGACATTTGCTGATGCCCAGCATATCGTGCTTGGTCGCCAAGCACCGTCGCATCTCCGACTGGCCGAGGAAGTGTCGATTTCACGTCAGCACATCGAATTGCGAATTGACCCTCCGCGTGTCGAACTGGCTGATCTCGATTCCAGCAATGGCACGAAGGTCAATGGCATTCGTGTCGTAAATGCGTCACTTTGCGATGGAGACCTGATTTCGATCGGAAATACGGAACTTCGCCTGAGTGTGCTAATTCCGTCGCAAGGTCTCAACGGATGCTCAGCAATGGCACCGTCCACGCCGGAGTCGGCACCGTCGTCGCTCATCGATGGGGACGACAAGTCACCGGCGTTGACGTTGGTGTCACCTCCTTGCTCTTCACCAGATGCGTCGGCATCGCCCCCGGTTCCCAAAGGTCCGACGGATGCGATCGAGCAAACAAGAGTCAATCCGGATGGGCGATCTCGGCGGGAGGACTCACACAAAACGCCTAGCCCGGTGAGTTCGAATCCCCATCCTGATGCTGGTGGTTCTGTACCGGGGGACACCTTTTCAAAAACGCGGCGTTCCGAATTCATTGCGGACGAGAGTGCCGTTGCGATAACAACCGCAGGTAGTTTTCCAGATCGCATCGGGGTGTACGACATGAAAGAGTTGTTGGGCCGAGGCGGAATGGCGACCGTTCATCTTGCCGAACATCGTCGGACCGGGGCACAGGTTGCGATCAAGCTTATCCGAACCGACCTTGCCACTACCGACAAACATGTTCGTTTGTTTGTCCGCGAAGCGGGCTTGATCACCCGGATGAACCATCCTCGCATTGTGAAAGCTTTTGAGTTTGGGATCGATGGTTCGATGCCTTACCTCGTGATGGAATACTTGGAAACGATCGATTTACTTTCGTTGCTTGATCGGAAACCGCCCGAGGATCGGATCAAGATCGCCACCTGGGTAACATCTCGGATCTTACAAGCGGTCCATTATGCCCATGACCAGGGGATCGTTCATCGCGATATCAAACCCGGAAACGTTCTGGCATACCGGGAAGGCAGGCATCTGCAGATCAAAATCGCTGATTTTGGCCTCGCGAAGACATTTGAGGACGCAGGCTTAAGTGCGTTGACAAATGAGCGTTCGCTAAGAGGCACGATCGCGTATATGGCTCCCGAACAGTTTAAGAATTCACGCGACGCTCCACCGGAAGTTGACTTGTTTGCGTGTGGGGCGTGTTTGTACCGAATGTTGTCGGGCACGATTCCCAACATGATCACCAAAGCTGACGAAACGTTGCATCGACTAGATCAATGCGATGATTTGCCCGTGGATCTGCGAGAGTTGGTAAAGAAGTCCATTCACTGCAATCCGCATGTTCGCTTCCCGTCCACAGCGGCCTTTGCCGAAGCACTTTTTCCTTATCACCGCAGGGTGTGACTGGTACGTCGAGTCCCGCCATCAGCCCCCCCCGAAAAATGGACCCATGTAGGTGGTTTCGTCGCGAGAGCCCGTGAGTGAGCCGAATGGCCGTGAGGCCTCGGGTAGAACCGCCAACCCGGTTTGCGACTCAACATCGCCCATACCCCGAGTGCTCGCGCACTTCGGCTCACTGAAACGCAACACCAACCGGACAACAGAGAATAGGGTCGTCCCGTTGGGGCCTGGTGAAATATTTTGCTCTTGGTTCCCAGGCCGTTGGCCTGGGTTGAATTGGGGATGCCACGTTGGGGCCTGGAGGAATCGAGTGGTGGGCCGGGTGATTGGACCGGGCCGTTCCCATTCATACAGTTCCCTGTTCGGCCCGCAGGCCGACCACCGCACAAACAACTCCGAAGGGGCGACGCTATGTCAGCCCAAGGCGACGCGATGGGGTGTCTTTGCGAATGCAAAAACAGCAAACTGCTGATCGAGGGGACTTTGTTTTCGCCAAATGTTCGATCGAGCTTGAGTTAGCAACAAACTCTTTTGCTCACTGCACAGGCACCAAGATCACTTCACGCAGCAACATTAGACCTTGCGCGTATTCGATGGCTTTCGGATCAATCTCCAACGCTTTTACCGAGAGCAGATAGCGTCCCGGTTGCGTAAACTTCACTTGCCCAAGGGGAACCGTCTTGAAAGCAGCAGCGAAGGGTGACTTTCTGCCTTTCTTGTGCACCCTTTTTTCGACAGCATGCTCGAAGGATTGGCTCGCAACCTCCACGGAAAATTTACCGCTGTCCATCCAGCTGGAATAGTTAATGAGTACATCATAAGCCCCCGCTTCATCAACAATGATCTCCCACTCCGCCCAGTCCGATGGATTGGTCCAGCCTTTCAAGTTTTCACGATGTCCGCCGGCGCCCGCACCGAGCGAGAAGTGCAAGTCATCACCATAGATTTTCGCGAAAGCCGAGGACAAAAAGTAATCACCTACGTTCATCTTTGCGTTGCCGGTTTGAGGGCGTAGGGCTCGGCCCAACGGGCGAATCGCATTGTCAACGACAGGCGGGCTGGTGAGTTCGACTTTCAAGACACTCACCAGTGGATCGACGGACTTCGATGGCACTGAGACCACGACATCACGCCCGTTTTGGCTGAACCGCAATGGAGATGCGTCGGCGTCGCCCAAGAAAGTGACCTGGCTGATACCTGCGTTCGGCTGTTCTGCGTTCAGCCCAGGAATAATCAGCTTGCCGTCGGTTGGCCAGTACGTGACGTGATAATAAAGCGTGTTGTCACGGCGGGTGCAGGTGCCCCAGTCCAACAGGTAGTGCGGTCCACGATCGACACCGTAGATCGACTCTCCATATTTCTGTAGCCATTGGCTGAGTGGTTGAAGTTTCTCCACACTCTTTGGAGGCAATAGACCTTCCGGCGTCGGCCCCATGTTCAACAGCAGATTACCTCCGCGTGAAACGGTATCAACAAGGTTCATCAGTGCCCATTGAAAAGATTGGGAAGTGTCTTTCCCACGCCAGAACCAACCGCCATCAAAACGTTGACAACTTTCCCATAAACGGCCATTGATGTTGTCGCCGATGTACGGCGTGAAGTTTTCGCACGAGCCGTAGTCTCCATCACCTAGACGACGCTGTCCAATACGATCCACAAGCAAGATACCGGGCTGCAACTTGCGCACGTGATCACGGTATTGCGAAGCGCGTTCATAGGTCCACGAATTCACCCATTCGCCATCCATCCACAGAGTCGCCACATCACCATAATTGGTGAGCAGTTCTTCGGTTTGGTCGAGCATGTATTGGTGATAGCTCGCGTATCGAGGACCACGGATCTCCGCCGCATAGTCTGGGTGCTTGATGTCCCAGACCGAATAGTAAAACCCAAGCAACATATTGTGCTTGGCACAGGCATCGGCCAATTCTTTGATTGGGTCGCGACCGAAAGGCGTCGCATCAATGATGTCGTGATCGGTGTACTTGGAATCGAACATGCAGAAGCCTGCATGGTGCTTGGTCGTGATCACGATGTATTGAAAGCCGATCTTCTTCGCAGTGAGTACCCATTCCTCGGCATCAAACTTGACCGGATTGAACTTGGCCAACTCGGCAGGCTTGATGACGTATTCACCGCCCGCCTGCTGAGGTCCCCAGTGCAAGAACAGTCCAAACTTGGCGTCTTTCCATTTTTGAACACGCCTAGCGAAGTCTGCTTCGGACTCGCCGGGAAAACCCGAGACGACGGGATCGCCTGACATGAATCGAGCAAACCAAGGTCGCTCCGCTTTCTCCCGGGCTAAGGTTTCGAAAGGATCCGGCGGAGCGGCCGCTAAGGTTGGCAGGCCGATCGAGGCGAGAAGGGACAGTGTTAATAGCGATTTCATCATTAAGCGGGTTCCGTTCGGAAATTTCGCTTTCCGTCAATTGCTCACGAACATACGAAAGTGCCACCCATCATGCCTGAACGTCGCCAGTACCGGAAGGATTGACAGCAACGTCGTCCCCTGAGCCGAATGGCCGTGAGGTCTCGGGTGGAATCGCCAACTCGGTTTGCGACTCAACATGCCCAAAACCCGAGTGCTTACGCACTTCGGCTCACTGGGGGGCAGCGTTTGGG
>NZ_ANOH01000287.1 GCF_000346505.1 Aporhodopirellula sallentina SM41 | reverse complement strand
GTGCAATCGCCCTGGTGTGGGCGGGAGTCAGACGCGGTCGAATCACGCGGGGATGGGCCGGATTTGCGGCGTGATGTGGATCTGCATCGTGACGTCGTTTTGTGCGATGACTAGCACCGTTTGGGGGCAGCCTGAGGCGGAATGGACGAGCCTTAAACGGAGTGTGCAGCAGCGGTTGGGCAAACTCGAATCGTTGATGCAGGATGCCGAAACGCGAGGGATCTGCACTGACTACGCATCAGTGTCGCGGCATGTCATCGCGACGTATCTGGTGGCGGCGCAACACGACCGCGACCACGTCGAAGAGGTTCGAGAAATCTTTCAGCAAGTCTGGTGGATCAAGAAGACCGACCCGAAAGAAGCCGACGTGTTGCCTTGGAATGAACTGCGGGCTTGCATCGACGTTGCGGATCATGCGATTGCGGAATTGGAAACGCAATTGAGCGGAAAGATCACGCTGGCTTCTCCCCCTGATTTTTCAAAGGGGACAGTCACGCTTGATTCGGCTTACTACCGCCTCGATGGAAAACCGGTGTTTCCACACTCGTTAGTGTGGTTGCCCGCCGATCCCGATTACATGCACGCATTGGGACACATTGGTGGTATTTTCTACCAATTGACCAATTTGCGTAGCGACGAATCTGTCGCGGTTCGGACGCTCGAGGGACTGGCAAAACGAACGGAAACCGACGTTTCACAGAATGCTGCCCCGCTGGTGCATTTACTCGGCCACGCGCCTGCGAAATGGATGACTCAAACGCATCCTGAGATATCGCAGGGAAAGCGAAACTTTACGAAGTATGACATCGACAATCCGCTGGTCCGGGATTGGTTGAACCGCCTTTGCGAGGCGGTGCTTCCGGTGGTTGCTCAGGCGGCGGGCGGCCAACCTCAGGTGCATCTGTTGGCAAATGAGCCGCACTTTGCGACGAAGAAACGGGGGTGGTTGGCTGCGAATGGCGTCTCCGAAATCACGATGCAGAAATACCGCCAATGGCTGGCTGCGAAGTATTCCAACGTCGATACTCTCAATCGATCCCATGGGAAATCGTACGCGGCATTTTCCGAGGTAACGATTGAGATGCCGATCGACCCCACGCTGCGTGGGACCGCGGTTTGGTATGACTGGTGCCGATTTAATATGGATCGCGTCAACGATTGGTTTGCGTTTTTGAAGGAAACGACGCAGCGTCATGATCCCGAACGGTCGCCGGTGTCGATCAAAACGCTCGGACACACTTTGTGCAGTTCTGACCGTGACGGGGGTATGGACATTGAGTTCCTCACGCGACTTCAGGACATCCCCGGTTCGGACCTTCGCGTCGTTCCTCAGGGAGCGACGTTTTACGGGAAGAACGAAGACGGCCGGGATACCGAGACGGGGTGGGCGTCTCGCTACGCGTACCTTTGGGTGGATCAATCGATGGTTTTGGATTTCACAAAATCGCTTTGTCCGAACCGTCCGTTTTACGATTCCGAGTGGCACGGCTTCGGGACGGTCAGTTGGCGACATTATCGTTTAAACCGTCAGTATGTTCGTTCCGCGATGTGGTTGGCGTTCTCGCACGGCATGGGGTTGATCAACCCGTGGCTGTGGGGACGAAAGATGGATGGCAGTTTGAGTGATAAGGCCGATCATATCGGCGAGCTCGCGACACAACCGATCGCTGTCGATGCGTACGGACGTGTGATGAAGGAACTCAACGCGCACGCGGAGGATGTGGTTGCCGCTGTGCCGTCTCGCCGGGATATCTTGATCTTCTACTGCGAAGATTCAGCGATCCAAGATGCTCAATACATGGAGCACGTTACGGAGATCTATGAAGCATTGAAGTTGACCAACAGGAAGATCGGCTTTGTAACCGTGACTGACCTAGATAGCGTTGCGGAGGCATCGCGGGTGATCGTGATTCCACCGACCGTTTTTATCTCGGACGATTCATTTGCGATTCTTAAGAAGCTACGAAACGGCGGTGCCCACATGGTGGTTTTCGAGGGCGAGCGTTGTTTCCGGAAGAATGAACTCGGGGCGCAGCGCAGCGACGTTGGCGAGCTCACCGTTGACGCCGATATGCGAGTCGCACCGGTTCTCGAAATGACGGAGGAGTTCGAACGGACGCTGCCTCCCGCGGCGGCGATGCCGTTGGAGATCACGGTTACCAACGAGCGTGGCGAGAAAGCGTACGGAGTCTTCGTGTCGCAATCGGTTCATCCACAGACAGGAGTTGTATCGATCGTTTTAAACAACGTCGGCAACAGTCTTCGGCGTGTGCGGCTACGTCCGGTTGCAAACAAGTCGGGCATGATGATCGATATGATCGAGAAACGGAGAGTCGGCGGTACGATCGAGATGAAGCCGTGCGACGTTCGTCTTCTCAAAGCGAAATTGCAATAAACACTGCTGCCTTTGAGTACGCGACGGAAACGGCGCAGTCAATAGATTGTCGGTGGGTTCGCGTGTGCGATGCGACCGATCGATCTTCACGGTGATTCGGCGGCATGAAAACGCCGTACGCAGCGGCTATGATGCGGACGCTTTGTGTTCGTTCCGATTCGTTTTGAACTCGCGCGGTGATGCCCCATGTCTCAAATGTTCTCTGTTGTCGCCCGTGTTTCCTTCTCTTCGGCGTTGTCGAAGATCGTTTTGCTCGTTGTGGTCGCCGTCGCGGCGAGTGTTAACGCGGCCTCGCCGAATGTGATCGTGATCTACGGAGATGACATCGGTTATGGCGACTTCGGTTGTTACGGAGGCGTCGGGGTAGATACGGCGAACATCGATGCGTTGGCTGCGAGCGGGGTGCGTTTTACGTCGGCCTATTGCACCGCGGCAACATGCACTCCTTCGCGGTATTCGTTGTTGACGGGCGAGTATGCGTTTCGCAATCAAGGTGCGTTGATTCTGCCCGGGAATGCACCACTGATCATCTCGACGCAGCGGCCGACGGTCGCGTCGTTTTTGCGGGACAGTGGTTATGCGACAGCTCTGGTTGGGAAGTGGCACTTGGGGCTCGGATCGGCAGATCGTCCACTCGATTGGAACGGCGTGATAGCGCCGGGGCCGAAAGAGGTTGGTTTCGATTACTCGTTCAATATGGCCGCGACCGCCGACAGGGTTCCCTCGGTGTATATCGAAAACGGACGCGTCGTCGGGCTCGACCCGTCGGATCCGATCGAAGTCAATTATCAGCAGATGGTGGGGGACGAACCGACGGGGATCACGCATCCGGAGTTGCTGAAGGTTCAAGCGGACGAGCAACATTCCTGCACGATCGTCAACGGGGTGAGCCGGATCGGATACATGACGGGCGGACAGGCGGCGCGGTTCCGCGATGAAGACATGGCTGATACGTATCTACGTAAGGCGATAACGTTTGTCGAGAAACACGTCGAGCAAAAAAAGGACCAGCCGTTTTTCCTTTACTACGCGCCCAACGAGAACCACGTTCCTCGTGTGATTCATCCACGGTTCGCTGGTTCGTCTGGCATCGGACCACGTGGTGACGCGTTGGCTGTGTTTGATTGGTGTGTCGGTCGGTTGATCGAAGAACTCAAGCGAGTTGGGGTTTATGAAAATACTCTCATCGTCGTCACATCGGATAATGGGCCGGTGTTGTTTGATGGTTATTGGGACGGTGCGATTTCACGGCAGGGTGAGCACCGTGCGGCGGGCCCGTTTCGTGGTGGCAAATACAGCCGGTGGGAGGGCGGAACTCGAGTCCCGATGATTGTTTCGTGGCCAGAAAGATCGAAACCACAGGTGTCCGACGCGATCATTAGCCAGGTTGATCTGTTTGCGTCGCTAGCCTCACTCGTCGGGAAGCCGATGCCTGAAAATGCGGGAGCTGATGGTGTCGATGTTTTGTCAGCGTTGCTCGGTGAATCGGATTGGGGCCGAGAGTTTGTCGTTCAGGAGGCATTGACTCAACTCGCCGTGCGAAAAGGTGACTGGAAATACATTCCACCGGGCAGCATCACGGAACGCGGAGGCGTCGGAATTTGGAGGGAAACCAGTGTTGACGAGCCAGGCATGCTCTTCCATTTGGCCGAGGATCCCGGCGAGCAGAACAACGTGGCTGAGCAGTATCCCGGCAAGCTCGAAGAGTTGCGGGAGATAATTTTTGACATTGCTCCTGGGAAAATGACCGATAGCGGGAATCTAGATAAGAAGAAGCAGTTAGGTTTCTGAGCGTATGCCGCCGGGCAAGCGCGCCGAAAGGTCCGCCTGGACTTGGGTATCGAGCCGTGCTGAACAGAGTTGCACCTGTTTGGTGGCGCTGATCGGCTGTGTTGTCACATTGCCGTTTTCGTTGGAAGGAAACGGTGTTGGCCGGCGTGAGTGAAGGTCTCAGTGGCGGCAAACCGATGGGTTCGGCTGGGTCGTGCGATTCCGAAATGCTGCATTCTGAATGAACAATCTCCCCACGAGTTCTGATAGAGGAGGCACCTCCGTGACCGAAACACACCCCATGCGTCGATACGCCGGTATCGGCATTTTGCTTTTGAGTTGTTGGTTGTCTGAGGGGCCGCTTCAGGCGAAAACCATCAATGTGGCTGATCACGGCATTGTGCCCGGCAAAGACGTGACCTATGCGGTGAACCGATTGATCGAATCGGTGAAAAACGAGCCCGAGATCACTCTCGTTTTCCCCGCAGGGACGTACGACTTTCATCCTGAGAATGCGAAGGAGATGTACCGGGCGGTTGCCAATCACGACAACGGGCTGAAGCGTTTCGGGTTTCCTCTTTTCGATTGTCAGAACATCACGATCGACGGGGGCGGTTCGACGTTCTTGTTTCATGGCCGGATGGTGCCGGTGACTATCGAACGCAGCAAAAACGTTACCCTTCGAGACTTTACGATCGACTGGGTTCGTTCTTTTCACGCAGAGATGACCGTCGTCGAAAGCGATTCGGATGCGAAGAGTTTCGTCGTCGAAACCGATCGGGAAAAATATCCTTACACCGTTGCCGGTGGTGAGATTCTGTTTCATCGCTACGGGCAGGACGACCCGATCGGATCGAACATGCTGTTCGATCCGGCAACCCGTTCACCGATTTTTGAAACCAAGCAGTATTCGGTCAACGGGAGGCGTGCCAAGGTCACGTCGGTGGGCGATAACCGATTCCGCATCGAGAACGCGGTGAAACGTGTGCCTCCGGTCGGCAGCGTTTTGGTAGCGTACGGGGTTCACCCGACCAGTCGGCTTTGCCAGGCGATTCACGTGACCAACTCATCCGATGTCAGTATTGAAGATGTGATGATCCACGATGCCGGTGGAATGGGGCTGATCGTTGAACGGACCAACAACATCACGCTCGACGAACTGGTGGTGACGTCCAATGGTGATCGCATCGTTTCGACGCGAGCCGACGCGACTCACTTCATTGGTTGTCGAGGAACGATCGAGATCAAAAACTGTTTGTTCGAGCACATGCTCGATGACGGAGTGAACGTTCATGGGGCGTATGTCAAAGTCGAGGAATACCTCGGCGAACGAAAGTTTCTCTGCGAGATCAGCCATTTCCAACAGTGGGGACTCACCTTTGCAGAACCCGGTGACCGGGTAGCTCTGTTGTCACGCAAGAACATCCTGCCATTTAGCGAAACAACGGTGGAAGATGTTGAGGTGCTCAACGAGCATCGATTTGTCATGACGCTCGCAAAAGTGCCCGACACGCTGCCGGAAGGGCCGTTGTCGGTTGAGAACCTGACGTGGTATCCCGACCTCGTGATGAGGGACAACATCATTCGAGAGAATCGAGCGAGAAGCGTTCTGGTCACGACCAAGGGCAAGGTGCTGATCGAAAATAACTATTTCTCGTCGCAGATGCACGGCATTCTCATCGAAGGGGACAACAACAAGTGGTACGAATCGGGAGCCGTTGAGGATGTGACGATTCGAAACAATGTCTTTGAGAACATCGGTTACGAAGCGACTGAACGTTATCCGTTGGTTGCGTCGCCGTTGTACACCCCGGATCAGCATTGGGGTGACGGTTACTATCATCGAAATGTCAGGTTCACTGGAAATACGTTGAAGAGTTTCAACGGTTTGATCGCGAATGCTCGTTCGGTCCAAGGGCTCGAAATTTCCAACAACAAGATCCTTTTCAGCGAAGACTATCCGGCGGTGGATGTTGGCGAAGCGGTCGTGTTGGAATATTGCAATGATGTCGCGATCCACGACAACTGGGTGAGCGGGTTCCAACACGAACTAAGAGTGAAGGCATCCGCCGATACCACCGATTTGCACATCGACAACAACGTCGGTTTGGTTCGGGGGGGCGATGAGAAAAACCGCCTTGCGACGACCGACGTCGGGGGAAAGGCGTCTGGTGCCTCCAAAGCCGTCGATGCAGAAAAAGGCAAAAGGATTGACCGGTCCGGCAAATCGCCGAATTTTGTTTTGCTCTTTGTAGACGATTTGGGGTGGGGCGATTTGGGGTATCGCAACGCCAAGTTTGTAACGCCCAACATTGATCATTTGGCCTCGGAGAGTCTCGATTTTGAACGTGCCTATATCGCTAGCCCGACGTGCAGCCCGAGTCGGGCGACGTTGTTGACGGGCAAGCACCCTGCTCGACTTCGGATCGTGCGTCATATTCCGAACGTGCCGAAATACGGCTTTGACAAGTTCGGTCGCACCGACGACGAATTCAATTTTTGGGACTCTGATCCGGCGAAGTTTCCCTGTCGCAATTGGTTGCCGCTGCAGCATACGACGTATGCCGAGGCGTTGAAGAAACTCGGATACTACAACCAATTCATTGGCAAATGGCACCTGGGGCATGAGCCATATCATCCGATTGAGCAAGGTTTCGATGCACAGTACGGCACGAGCAATGCGGGGCACCCGCGATCGTATTTGCCGCCGTACTTTAAGAACTCGGATGTGTTGGCGAATGTGGAAGACGGCTATCTAACAGATACTCTCACCGAGAAGGCCGTTGACTTCATCGAGACCTATGAAAGAAACCAGCCGTTCATGCTGTCGATGTGGTACTACAACGTGCACCGTCCGCCGGTTGGGCGGGCAGATTTGGTCGCCGCGTTTGAGGAAAAAGGGTACACGAAAGAAGATGCTGTCTATGCGGCTCAGGTGCAAGCTGTCGATGAGTCGGTTGGGCAGATTCGTGAAGCGTTAGCAGACGCCGATTTAGACGAGAACACGGTCGTTCTGTTTTTGTCGGACCAGGGCGGATGGGATCAGAACCTACCTCTGCGAGGCAGCAAACGTGTCGACACGCTATGTGAGGGTGGGGCGCGCGTTCCGCTGTTGGTTCATTGGCCGGGCGTCGCGACGTCGGGGCGGAATCGCAGTTTGGTGCAGTCGACCGATTTGTTTCCAACGGTGGTTGAAATGGCGGGGGGACAAACTGAGGACTATCCCGATCTCGATGGCGTTTCGTTGGTTTCGACGATTCGAGACAACAGTGTTCTCCATCGTGGCGGACCGCTCGTGGGCTATCGCGCTTACGAAGATCTGTACGCGTCGGTGCGAGAGGGCGATTGGAAGTTGCTCGCCTATCGCAGTGGAAAAGTGAGTCTCTACAACATCGAGAAAGACGAAGCAGAGCAAAACGATATCGCTCTGTCGCATCCGGAAATTGTCAGTTCGCTCACCCGCCAACTCGTCTCGTGGGAGAAAGAGATGGGCGTGGAAGAGTATTCGGGCGTGCAGTGAATCTGTCGGACTCAGCTTCAGATGTCGAATGTGAACGAGTGCGCTGGCCGGCGTGAGTGAAGATCTCGGTGGCGATCCGGTCGTCGTTTAGTGAACATCGCAGGCCGGAGGAAGCGAGCCGTTGGTTCGCGGTCGCAATCGCCGAGCAAATTGGATCGGTTCTTGCAAACCGGCCTGTCGCAATCACTAAGGTTTTTATCGCGTTTGAGACTAGGTTTGCTGTGTCTGCCCACATAGCATGGAGTTCTTCGTCAAAGCACTCATCCGAAAACTCATCCGCCGATCGACGTTAGCCGCGGACTGCATGAGACAACCCGGGGGCAACTCCTGCGGGCTCATCGGCTTATGGAGGTTTCGGATCGGTTTTCTGTTTATCGTTGTTACCCTTTGCTTCGTTTGTTCCGTACTGAGATCCCCACGACAAATGCCAATCAGACAAATTGCAATTGCGTTGCTGTTCCTCGTTTCAACCGTTTCTGTGTCCGCCGATCAGGTGCTCGTGGAAGCGGAGAGTTTTGAAAGCCATGGCGGTTGGAAGCTCGACACACAGTTCATTGACACGATGGGGTCGCCCTATCTGTTGGCGCACGGTTTGGGAAAACCGGTAGAGGACGCGTCGACAACGGTGACGTTCCCGTCAACGGGCGAGTACCGTGTTTATGTTCGCACCAAGGATTGGGTAGCGCGTTGGAATGCACCCGGTCAACCGGGACGGTTTCAGTTGCTCGTCGATGGCAAACCACTCAAGGAAACATTTGGGACTCAGGGTGCGGAGTGGTTTTGGCAGGATGGCGGCACGGTCAAAATCGATCATTTGCAGGCCACGCTTCGTTTGAAAGACCTGACCGGTTTCGACGGGCGGTGTGACGCGATCTTGTTTACGAAGTCCGGGGAAACGCCACCGAATGAGTCGGCGATTCTGCCTCAATGGCGACGGGAATTGCTGGGGCTGAAGGAAGAGCCTACTGAGAAGGATGGCTATCACCTTGTTGTCATCGGCGGTGGTTACGCCGGGTTGGGCGCCGCGATCTCCGGTGCACGGATGGGGTGCAAAGTCGCCCTGGTCCAAAACCGGCCTGTGCTCGGTGGAAACGGTTCGAGTGAAATCCGCGTGTGGGCGATGGGAAATATTCGTCGGGGGAAGTATCCGCGTATCGGCGAGATCATTGAAGAGATCGCGGACCGTGCCACGAAGTCGCCAGGGACGTATGAGGAGTTCGAGGACGCGAAGAAGGAAGCGATCGTTCGTGCGGAAGATAACATCGACTTGTTCTTGAACCATCACGCCTTCAAGGTGGAAAAAGAGGGGGCGTTGATCGAAGCGGTTCACGCGTTTGATACCCGAACGAGCGAGGTGAAACGTTTCACGGGACGGTTCTTCGTTGACTGTACCGGGCACGGAACGATCGGACATCTCGCCGATGCGGAGTTGGATATGACTCCCAAGGGACGGATGGGGATGAGCAACATGTGGGCGTGGGACGAAGGGAATGCCCCGGTGTCTTTCCCTGAAACGCCCTGGGCGTTGGATCTGGACATGGATGATTTTCCTTACCCGCGAGAGCATCATGGCCAGTGGTTTTGGGAGGGTGGGTTTGACAAAGACCCCATCGACGGTGCCGAGGCGATTCGCGACTGGAATTTGCGCGCCGTGTTTGGTGCGTTCAATGCGATGAAGAACGGTGACGGTGCCGACCAGCATCAAACTGCGTTTTTGACTTGGATCGCGTATGTCGGTGGACCGAGAGAATCGCGACGGTTGATGGGCGACGTTGTTCTGACGAAAGAAGACGTTATCGAAAAACGTGATTTCAAGGATGGCTGTGTTCCGACGACTTGGTCGATCGACTTGCACTATCCGAAGGAGCAGTACGCGAAGAAGTACCCCGACAATCCGTTCATTTCCAAAGCGGTACACGACCGCCGGATCGATCGCAACTATGGATACCCGGTCCCCTATCGTTGCTTCTATTCACGAAACATCGACAACCTGTTCATGGCGGGACGTAACGTTAGCGTCACACACGAAGCGTTGGGGACGACACGCGTGATGAAAACGTGCGGCATGATGGGAGAGGTTGTCGGTCGTGCGGCGAGTCTTTGCGTGTTGCATGATTGTCTGCCACGTAGCGTCTACGAACGTTACTGGGATGAGATGCATGAGTTGCTCTTGTTGCCCGGAAAGGCTAGGCGAAAGACCGTTGATGCAGAAATCAAAATTCCGGATGACGCGATGTCGAAGGCTACCGACCAGGGGCTCGCTCAGGGAATCGATCCGAAATCGTTGCATGGAATTGTGATCGACGACACGGAAACGAAGAAGTCATGGAAGTGGCGACCGAGCATCAGTTTGGAAGGCTTCGTCGGAACGAATTACCTCTACAGCCATGGATACGATGACGCGAGTATTGCGTATCAAGCGACGGCGCCGAGCGACGGGCTCTTTGAGGTCCGAATCTCCTACCGACCCCACGCCAACTGTGGAACGATGGTCCCGGTGACGGTCGCGGTGGGTGAGGATAGCAAGACGGTCACGGTCAATATGCAGGAGCCACCTTCGGACGGCATTTTCCATTCGGTCGGTCGGTTTGAGATGCAGAAGGGAGCGTCCGTTTCCGTGACCCTGGCAACGGAGGGGGCCGGTGGCGACGTTCACGCGGACGCAGTGCAAATTGTCGCTGTGCCGTAGCATCGGACGGGCGATTGCCGCGTCGATTGGACTCGATTGCGAGATCCCGGATGGGCGTGGCGGCGATATTTTGAGGTGTATGTTGTGCCGACCGCCTGCGAGAACGCGCCGCGGCGGTGGCGAACAGGTATGATTTGATACGACTCGTTCCGTATTCATTTCTGCTGAGTGACATCGTTGAATTCATCTGCCCCTGAACCAGGACCTCCGTCGCCGCAGGCTGCACGCAGCGGTCGCAAACCAGGTTCCGCCGGCACGAAAGCGACCTCGGCTCGCGCGTCAGCGAGTGGGGAAGCGACTGCCATGGCGGGACAATCGGCCGCCGCGATGGAGGTCAGCCAAGTTGCCGAGTTGGCAAAACGAGTGATCGGCAATGTGGAGTTAGCGATTGTTGGCAAGCGGAAGCAATTAATTCTCTCTCTCGTTGCGTGGCTCAGCGGTGGGCATATCTTGCTCGAGGACGTTCCTGGCGTGGCCAAGACCATGTTGGCTCGGGCGTTGGCCCGGAGTCTCGGGTGTCAGTTCAAACGGGTTCAGTGCACGCCTGACTTATTACCGTCGGACGTGACGGGCACGTCCATTTTCAACCAGAAAGAGTCCGAGTTTGAGTTTCGCGCCGGTCCGGTCTTCACGCAGATTTTGTTGGCTGATGAGATCAACCGTGCAACCCCGCGAACGCAGGCGTCGTTGCTCGAGGCGATGGCGGAAGGACGTGTGACGGTCGACGGGAAGACGTATTCGCTCAAGCCGCCGTTTCTAGTGATCGCGACTCAGAACCCGGTGGACCATGAAGGGACCTTTCCGCTGCCGGAGGCACAGTTGGATCGGTTCTTGATGAAGTTTTCGTTGGGCTATCCGAGCGTCGAAGAAGAACTGCGGATGCTCGAGATGCTGCAGCGGACGCATCCGGTCGACACGCTCGAGGCGGTCGCGACGGCGGATCAGTTGGTTGCGGCGCAGGCAGCGATTCGAGAAGTGCATGTCGATCCGCGGGTACAGCACTATCTATTGCAAGTCGTTCATCAAACGCGGCACAGCGAGCATCTCGCATTGGGTGGGAGTCCACGGGCGACGATCGCGTTGTATCGTTGTTCGCAGGCGATGGCCGCGATTCGTGGCAGGAGCTTTGTGTTGCCCGACGATGTCAAGAAAGTCATTCCTGCGGTAATGAACCATCGTTTGATTCTGCGTCCTGAAAGCCGATTGCGAAAACTGACGACCGAGAAGATTCTCGATGAGATTCTCGGTGAGATTGCCGTTCCCACCATTCACTCGTAACGTCGCCTGCCGTGAATCGATTGAGCGAACAGATCGAGGCGACTTCTCCTGATGAATCATCAGATTGGTTCACGGTGGTGGCTGCGTGCAGTGCGGTTTTGATCCTCGGCATGATCGCCGGTGCGGGGTTGTGGATGATCGCTGCGGTCACGGTTGCCGCGATCGTGGGGGCCGGAGCATTTGTGTCGACGCAGTGGTCGGTGAATGTGGTGGCTCGGCGAGAGGATTTGCCTGAGGAGGGACGCGATCTCGAGGTGTTGATCGGGTCGCGTGTTCCGATCAGTGTCGCGGTGACGAACAATGGCCGGTTGCCGGTTGCCTGGGTATTGGCGGAGGACTTGCTGCCGCGTGCGGCGGGTGGCGAAAGCAAGCAGCACGACGACGCAGTGTCTCGCACCCGCATGCCGGCACTCAGTGTTGACGGAGCCCGACTCGCCGTGATGACGCTGTGGCCGGGGCAGACAAAACACCTTCGTTATGTTGTTCATTGTCGGCGTCGGGGCTATTTCCAAGTTGGACCCACGGTGCTCGAGACAGGCGATCCGGTGGGGATGTTTCGTCGTTACCGATTAGGCACACCGCCAATGTTCATCACGGTGCTGCCGCGAATCGAACTCGTTTCGACCTATGAGATCGGCTCGCGAAGGCCGATCGGGGAGATACGCATTCGGGCCAACGTGATGCCGGATCCGACGCGGTTGCGAGGTATTCGGCAATGGCAAACCGGTGATCCGATGCGGAGTGTGCACTGGGCGGCGACGGCGCGAACCGGAACGTTGCACACGAAGATTTACGAGCCCTCATCGGTAATCGGTGCAACGATCATCGTCGACATGCACGTGTCGACGAACCCCGACCATAACGAGCCTATTCGTACCGACCTGAGCATTGTCGCCGCGGTATCCATTGCGGCCGCGCTGCACGACGCGGGGGAACCGTTCGGGTTGGCAACCAACGGTCGTGATGCTGCGGACCGTGTTCGGACAGAAGGTTTTCTAGGGGATCACCGCATCGGGGATCACTTCGAAGTGCGTGATGCGGCGGGACAAGCCGCCGCTATGTTGGCCGATAATGATCGATTGCAACCGGTGATGATCGATGTCGACCGCGGTCCAATGCATTTGAAAGAGATGACTCGCACGTTGGCGAGATTGGAACGGACCGATGGTCTCACGCTGCCCGAGTTTCTTATCGAAACCGAATCTCGGTTGTCGAGTGAGACCACGCTGCTCATCATCCTGCAGCAGGCTCCCGAGGAAACCGTTGCTGCGTTGGTCAATTTATCGAGGAGAGGTTGGGCGATCGCGGTCGTGATCAACACGCTCGGTATTGATGACTACACGAGGCTCGCCGCTCCGCTATTGGCGGAGAATATCCATGTCGCGCATCTGTCCGATCAAGACAGCATTCGCGAAGTCTGTCAGGCTCAGGTGGCCCGGGGATGATGCCCGCTATCGCCGGATCGCGGCGCCGTAGAGGCTGCGTTTGGAAACCTTGGGAACGGCGATGGGCGTGGGTTGGATGTCGAACGGGAATCGCTCGGCGACGCACTTTACCGGAACACCCTGGGTGGTTTTTTGCTTGACGTGTTCGGCCAACTCCGGGTCGAGGTTGAATGCACGGTATTCGTTCATGACGCGGAGGATTTCCGGTGAATACTCAAACCCACCGTTGGGCAATTCACGTCCGAGTGAATCGAAGCTGCCGATGGTTACGACCGACTTGGTTCGGTCATGGAACTGATAGGCTTCGACACCGTCTTTGCGAAGCAGAGCGACCATGTTGTTTGCGTCTTCACCGCATCGTTCGAGTCGCTCGCCGTTGGGGATGAAGGCTTGTTCCTTCTTGCCATCGACGATCGTGTTAAACCCGGAGAAGGTGCGAACCACGACGGTGTATTTGCCTTCGCACGTCAGGAGGTTGTACGGTTTGTCTTCGTTCAGGCTGCGAACAAACGAGTCGACTTGCGGAGCACGGAAGTAATCGTCCGGTAACATCGGGTTTCGGGTCAAGAATGCGTTGCCCATTGCACCGAGCTTTTTGTCGCCGAACTTTTTGGTGAGTTGATGGTGGAGTGCTTTCACTGCCGTGACTGGATTGCGGTAGTCCGTTTCCGCGGCCATTTCTTTTTCGTCACCGAAGACGGCGCAGTTGGCAGTCTTGACGCGTTGAAGGTCCGATTCAATTTGCGGATGCTGCGAAGAGTCGTATTCGCCGACCAGCACCGCGTGGGCATCGTAGCGGATTTCGTTCTTGTATCTCATTCGCCGGTTTGGCGTCTTGCCTCCCGAAGTCCGGATGGGCGAGCCTGGGTTGACGTTGCCGGAGAAGTCAAAGTCTTCTTCGTAAACAAAAGCCGGCAGTTGCAGGTCGCGACGAATTTCCAACACGAGTCGTTCGGCGCGCTCCTTGGAGCCTTCACCGACAAACGTATGGGCGAGGATCATCCACGGCCCGTCCTCTTCGCTGAGGTTGTATGATTTAGACGCGTCCGATTCGACGGATTTGTTGCCACGTTTGAACATCCGCAACAACGAGGGGCCGTCTGCGGTCGCGTTGGGGATTGCGGGCATCATCGTCGCGATCACCATAGCCGCGATCCAGTGGTTCATCAGAAACCGGTTCGTGTGCGTCTTGGGCATGGAAGGTCATTTCCTGATTTCGGTGGTCTGTTGATCACTCGTCGCGTCGATAGAAAGGAGACGACGGTGTTTCATTTTGGCTCGTGAAGGCTCGGGCACGTTCTGGTCACTAGCAACTTTCACGCTCGCGTGTAAAGAGTGACTCGCATGCAAAGACAGAAGGAATGCTCGAGAATCATCGTGATTCGCAGTCGTTTGAATCCTGTCCGGGGGCGAGTTTGTTTCCAGCCAAGCCCCGTTTTATTTGTGGGCTAAACCCGGGTTGATTTGGGGCCAAACCCAGCACGCGTGGTTGTTGCAATCCGATGCACCGGGTAATTCTGCGGTCACTGCGGAGGGGCATGGTTGGTTCACCGGGGCGTGCTGTTTGGGTTACAATGAGAGCAGCTTCTTTCACTCCAAGGTAGGAAAATCTGATGTCGACACCTCCTGAAACTTCGCGACGTTTGACTGTCAACGCCGCCTTTCTAAAGGACATCAAGGAAGACAACCGCGACCTAAAGATTTTGATGGACCGGTTGCGTGTTTTGACTCAGCCATTGGAAGCGGCAGCAAATCACTGGCCCGAATTGATCGGACTGTTCGAAGATCTTCGCGATCAGTTGGCACTGCATTTCGGCCTTGAGGAAGCGTACGGATATTTCGACGAGGCGATCGGGCCTGATGTCGAATTATCGGTGACGGCGGACTTTTTGCGGTCGCAGCATGCGGTGTTGTTCGAGGAGGCTCGGCACCTCGCCGAAGCGGCCGCGGCGGCGTGCACCGGTGACACTCCGATCGAAGGAACGACGCCGGAAGTGACGACCGCTCAGGAGAAAATCTTGCGGCGTTTCGAAGGCTTTGTGACGCAGTTCAACGAACACGAGGAAGCCGAATTGAAGCTGATTCTCGACGCCCTCGAGGAGGATCTCGGCGTCGGCGATTGAGCCGTAAATTCGACTTGAGCCAAAATGCGAATTTTTCTAAGGTTCGTTGCAAGTTGCCGCTCTTGCGTCACGTTGGGTCAATGAGGTCCCACCGCGATTGATCGCAAACGGCTCGATCTTTCGAACCGCACGGATAAAGGAGTGTCCGCACATGTCGAACCCGTCACCTTTTGGCTCAATCACGCAATCGGATAGATTTTCCCTCGAATCCGCTCACTCGCCCCTGCGTTCGCGAGTGCGGCAATCGCTCGTTCTTGTTGCGGCGGTCGCGGCAATTTCGATCGGTTTCCTTCAAATGCGGGTGAACGCGGCCGAATCTTCGGTGGTCGCGGTTGTTAACGCGGACCCGATCAGTCGCGACGCGTTGGGCAAAGCCGCCTTGCAACGTTACGGCTCGGACGTGTTGGACAATCTGATCAACCGCCACCTGATTCTGCAGGAATGCAAACGCCGAGGCATCACGGTGACGTCCGAAGAAGTTCGCGGCGAGATCATTCGTGTTGCGAAGAAGTTCGGTTTGGCGGTCGACGCGTATTTGCAACTGTTGCAAGAGGAACGCAACATCACCCCTGACCAGTACAGCAACGAAATTATTTGGCCGATGCTCGCTCTCCGGCGACTCGTCGCTGATCGGGTCGAAGTGAGCCAAGAAGAATTCAACCGAGCTTTCTTGTCGCAGTTCGGCGAAGCGGTGAAGTGCCGGATGATCATGATCGGCGATCAAACCAAAGCGAACCAAGTTCACGCCCAAGCGATGGCGGACCCGAAGAGTTTTGTTCGGTTGGCGAAAGAACACAGTGAAGACGAGACCAGTGCGAGTGTCGGTGGATTGATCCCGCCGATCCGACGTTACATGGGTGACTCACGTCTGGAGGAAACTGCGTTTTCATTGGCGGATGGAGACGTTTCACCCGTGATCCAAATTGGTGATCAGTGGATTTTCTTGCAAGCCGTTCGTCGGATGCCGGCGAGCCATCCGAGCCCGCAAGCCCTGCCCGCGATTAACGAACAGATCAAAGACCGGATCCGTGATGAAAAGATGAAAGATGCCGCGGCGGAGTTGTTCACTCAACTGCAAAAGCAAGCCAACGTGGTCACGATCCTTGGGAATGCCGAAGCCGAGAAGTCGCATCCCGGCGTTGCCGCGGTGATCAACGGACAACAGATTTCAATAGGTACGGTGGCCGCTGAGTGCATCAAACGCCACGGCGAGGCGGTCCTCGAAGGCGAGATTAATCGCAAGCTTCTGCACCAAGCACTCCGGCAAGCCAATAAGACTGTCACGCAAGCCGACATCGATGCGGAGATTGCTCGTGCCGCGATAAGCTATGGGTACGTGCGAAGCAATGGCCAAGCCGACACGGACGCGTGGATGGAAGCCGTCCTTTCACAAGGCGACGTTTCCAGAGAACTTTACATTGAGGATTCGGTCTGGCCGAGCGTTGCGTTGAAGTTGCTCGTCGAAGACGGAATCACGGTCAGCCAAAAAGACCTCGAGCAAGGATTTGCATCTGCCTTTGGTCCACGTGCCGAAGTGCTCGCGGTTGTCTTGTCAGACCAACGTACCGCACAGAAGGTTTGGGAGTTGGCTCGCGATAACCCGACCGACGCCTTCTTTGGTCAGCTCGCGGAGCAGTACAGCATTGAGCCGACGTCATCGAGCAACTTCGGCAAGGTTCCTCCGATTCGCCAATTTGGCGGACAGGCGTCGATCGAGAAGGAAGCTTTCTCGATGAAGCCGGGCGAACTGAGTGGTATCATTGCCACCGGTGACAAGTACATCATCTTGCGTTGCCAAGGGTTCACCGAACCGGTTGTTGACGACATGTCCGTCGTGCGTGACGAGTTGGAACGTGACCTTCGTGAGAAGAAACTCAACATCGCGATGGGATTGAAGTTCGACCAGCTTAAAGAGACTGCGGAGATCGATAACTTCTTCACCGTCGCCAACTCAGCCGCTCGTGTCGCGACCCGTCCGGCAGCACGCTGAGTCGTTTCGGAAACAAAATCTACAATCGATTCTTTCGGCCTTTGCGTTCAGCGCAAAGGCCGTTTTTTATTGGGAGAGGATCCTTGTGCGGCGTCGCCAATGGTAGCCGCGTTCGGTGCGAGATTTGGGCGTTGCGACGCCTGCTACTTTGCCGGCTCTGCAGCGACTATACTGCCGTTGTTGCCTCGGTAGGAACGTGCAGGGCACCGCTGTTGTGTTGTGAATCAGACTGGCCTTTCGCTCATTTGATGCCACGTGCGTCGACCGACAACCGTCGAGATCGTCAGGCCGTCAACGCGCAATGTCTTTTGAAAAGCGAGAGTCTTTTGAAAGGCGAGATTTGCAAACACCAGTTGCCGCGTGTTCACCGGGTCGCTTGCCGATGAGTGAGTTTCCACAGCCGAGTCCGTCGGTTTTCGCGAGCTCATCACCCCACCCTCCTTCATCCCTCTTGGTTCTATAGAAGTTATGGAAAATAGAAAAAAACTGCTTGTTGCCGGTATTCTCACTCTGATTGCCGCCGGGATTGGCTTCGCAGTCCGTGGTGGGTTGTTGGAGATATGGTCGGCGCAATACGGGTTTACCATGACGGAACTCGGCCAGATCACGGGTGGCGGATTGGTCGGGTTTGGCGCGGTGATTTTGTTCGCCGGCTTCTTGATCGACACGATCGGTTACAAGCGATTGATGTTGATAGCGTTGGTATGTCACATCGTTTCGGCGGCGATGCTGTTCGCGGCGACACCGGTCTTTAACGCCAGCGGGAAAGAGGCCGTTTACGCGTTGCTCTATTGGTCGATGTTTATCTTTGCGATCGGAAACGGGATCTGCGAAGGCGTCATCAACCCGTTGACCGCGGATTTGTTTCCCGAGGCCAAGACGCATTACCTTAATATTCTGCACTCGGGATGGCCGGCCGGTTTGGTGATTGGGGGGCTGATCGTGTTCGCCAAGGGCGTGGTTGCCTGGGAAATCTTGATGGCAACGTTCCTCGTGCCGGTTGCGATCTACGGATTCATTATTGCGTTCGAGACGTTTCCCAAGACAGCGGCGGAACAAGGTGCGACGTCTTATAGCGGGATGATTCAAAAGTTGATCGGCCCGTTCTTCTTGATCCTGTTGGTCGCCCACGCATGCGTCGGTTATGTCGAACTCGGTACCGATTCGTGGATCAACAAAATTACCGCGAGTATTCTCAGCAGTGCAACGCTCGGTACCGCATTGTTCATTTACACATCGTTGTTGATGACCGTGCTGCGTTTCTTCGCTGGGCCAATTGTTCACCGCATCTCGTCGCTCGGTTTGTTGTTGGCCAGTGCGTTGATCGGCGCACTCGGTTTGTACCTGATCAGTACGGGAACCAATGTTTTCTTCATGTTCTTTGCGGCAACGGTTTACGCGGTCGGCAAGACCTTCCTGTGGCCAACCATGCTCGGTGTTCTCGGTGAGCGTTACCCGCAAAGTGCCACGATCGGCATGGCGATTATGGGATGTGTCGGCATGTTGTCGGCCGGTGCACTGGGGGGACCAGGGATCGGTTACAAGCAGGATTATTTCGCGTCGAACCAGTTGCAGAACGTCGCTCCGGAAACGTTCTCGCGTGTGAAAGCACCGAACGAAAACCAGTTCCTCTTCTTCCCGCCGATCACCGGTATCGACGGTTCGGCGGCGGCGATGCTCGGCGACAACGGTGCGGCAATTGAAAGCGAACGCGAAATCGCGGGTGAAGATTGGTCGACCGACAAGTTCGAAGAGCCTCGCAAACAGTACGAGTGGTGGCAGGCGAACAAGGAATTTGCCGATGTCGACGCGGAACCGGTATCCGAAGCAACCCTCTACGGAAGTCGGATGGCTCTTCGCGTAACCGCATTAGTGCCGTTGACGATGGCGGTCTTGTATCTCATTCTGCTCACGGCGTTTAAAAAGCCGGAGCACATCGACGAAGAGGTCGTGGAAGAAACCGAAGCGATCGGGGCGGTGTAGCGGCAACCGTTTTCCCTCTTATTGCAGCGAGCGATTTTGACTTTCCTCGGATTTGTCCTGAAGAGTTTATCGAGACGTCCTTTCCGGACGTTTCTCACGCTCGCTGCTCTCGCCACCGCGATCGGTTCCGTCATGGCTCTGGTCGGGGTGGCCGATGGTTTCGCCGATTCGTTTCGTGGAGTCTACGAGTCCCACCAAGTCGACCTGGTCGTCTCGCGGCAAGGTTCGGCGGATCGGCTGAGCAGTTCGCTCGCTGATGACTTTCCCCAACGCATTGAGCGTGTCGATGGGGTCGGCGAGGCCGCCGGGGTACTGTTGGAAACGCTCTCGATCGAAGACCAACAGATCTACGGCATTCCCGCGATGGGGCTGCGAACGGACGGTTGGCTGTTCGCCGATTATGGTCTTTCCGAGCCAGCGGATTCTGGCCTCGGCGTCAACTCAAGCGAAGTCAGTGCAAGCGAAGTCAGTGCAGGCGACGCGAATGCAACCGGCACCGGTTCAACAGGCAGTGGCGAAGAACCGCCGGTCGAGATGATCTATCTCGGTCAGAACCTCGCGGATCGGATGCAGGCGAAGGTCGGTGACGAAGTGATGTTGTTCGATGAGCCGTTTCGTGTGGGAGGAACGTTTCAGAGCGGAAGCATCTGGGAGAACGGATCGATGATCCTGCCTCTTACGGCACTCCAGCGATTGACCGGTCGGGAAGGTCAGTTGACCTATATCAACGTTTTGCTGGACGAGTCGGTGCAGCGAGACGAGGTCGATCAGGTCGTGACGCGTTTGGAGGCGATCGACCCTAAGTTGCTCGCCCTCGCGACGGAAGAGTTTGTGGAAACAGATCGCCGGATGCAGATGGCTGGTTCGATGGCGTGGATGACATCGGCGATCGCGTTGTTGGTCGGCGCGATCGGGACGCTCAACACGATGATGACCAGTGTGCTCGAACGGACCGGAGAGATTGGGGTTTTGCGAGCGATCGGTTGGCCAACCCGACGAGTCGCGATGATCGTGATCCTGGAGTCCGTGATCCTCGCGTTGATCGCGACCGTGATTGGTGGAGTGGGGGCTGCGATCCTGTTGTCGGTGCTGTCATCCACCGATTCGGCTGCGGGAGTGCTGCAGCCTTCGATCGCCATGTCCGTTTGGATACGCGGGGCCGTGATCGGGTTGGGGATTGGTGTGGTCGGGGCATTGCTGCCCGCCTACCGCGCGACCCGGTTGCACCCGACGGAAGCGTTAAGGCACCAAGGCTGACGATCGTCCGGGACGGCTCACTGGTTCAGTGAAGCCTCGGACGACGATTGCGACGGCATCGAGTTCTCGTTATGAGCGGTGCTTTCGGTTGGCGAGTTGCTCTCAGTTGCTGAGCTGTTCTCAGTTGTCGATTCCGCGTCGGTATTCTTTTGTGCTTCCGCTTGCGCGTTGGCTTCAAAGCGTTCGAGCAAACGATAAAGTTTGCGGCGGTGTATACCGAGCCGACGGGCGGTGCGTGCTTTGTTGCCGTTTTCTTGGGCGAGGACATCCATCACGTGAGCGCGTGCGATGTCGTCAAGTTTGACGTTCGCCGGTTCGTTGGTGGCGACGGAATGCGAGGCACTGCGATGGCCGTTTCCCAAATGAGCGGGATAGGTTGCCGTGGTTGCCGGCGATCTTGCGGGTGGCTTCGGGAGTGAGCCGTCAAATCCGGTCACAATTTCTTCGGGGAGATCGTCGAGCGTGATCTCGTTGCTGTCGGCGAGGATGGTTGCTCGTTGCAAAACATTGATCAACTGGCGCACGTTGCCCGGCCATTGATATTGGATCATCGCGTGGTGAGCGGCTTCGTCGATATGCCACGGCGGCTTGAG
>NZ_ANOH01000286.1 GCF_000346505.1 Aporhodopirellula sallentina SM41 | reverse complement strand
TCCGCGGGATCGGACTCTTCCCACGCGCGTCGAATTTCTCGCAGACCGTACGCACACAACTCGAATTGATCGCTCAAACGGTCCAACAGATCGCACGGCGGGCGAGTCTCGTCGGCTTGGATGGTGGATGCGATTTTGTAAGAACGTTTGCCGTGATGGAAGTAATCCAGCAACTCATCCGGCGAACCTTTGCCGTTCCCACGAACGCTCTCGGGAAACATTCCTGAACGGAACAACGTCACGTCTCCGATGTGCCGGTGCACCTCTCGACGCGCCATCCCGATCCTCCGTTCCGCCTCACACATCAATTGGAACACCTCGGTGGCGGGACGTCCGTCATCGCGGCGTACACGCTGGATCGCGTCGACACGTGTGAACCTCAACATCAATTCGCTGACGTACTCCACCAACTGAACATCGGCCACGCCGAGTTTGGTCTGGAAGATGTACTCAGACAGTCCGCTGAGAAAACGATCGAGCGTCGATCGCTTGGGCTGAGAATGATCAGGCATAACATTGCTCCTTCGAAGACGAAGGGTCCACTCGCCGACGGAGTTGGAAAACACCAGAGAAACCGAGCGAGTCAAAAAACCTGAAATTCAGAATTAATTACCCCAGAAGACCGCGTCAAGTCGAATTTTGTGCGGCAATCCTCTTAGGCTGGGCGACTCGCCGTTAAGTTTCCTATACGGGCGAGGTGCAGATTTCGTTCGCGGTGCGGCTAAAATCGCAGATTCAAATATGCCGATTATTCGGAAACCGGCCGAAACGACCGTGTGTTTCGCGTTCAGTCATCGAACGCGGAGCCCGTCTTCGCCACGAACACATCCTCGAGGCTCGCCCGTCCAAACGCGATCGAATGAACGTTCTCACCGAGACGTTTGGCGATCGGGTCGACCAATGTTGCCAAGTCCGCGACTCCGGTGTTCTGACTGGTTACACGGAGCGTGTTGCCAATCCGAATCGGATCGATTTGCAGTTCGGTACGCAGCACCGACTCGGCTGCCTCCGCGTCATCAGCCACGATCGACAGCACACGGTCGCCGACTTCCCGCTGCAAAACGGACGGCGGCGCATCAGCGATCTTCTTTCCCGAATCGAGCAGAACGACCCGCGACGCTTTCGCGGCTTCGTCCATCAAGTGCGTGGTCAACATCACCGCCACACCTTCGGCCGCCAACGACTCGAGTGCATCCCACAACGCGAGCCGCGCCGCAGGATCCAACCCGGTACTCGGCTCGTCGAGCAACATCACCGGCGGACGGTGCAACAGGCCCTTGGCCAACTCCACCCGTCGCTTCAGACCGCCCGACAAGGTTTGGCAAAACTCGTTGCGACGATCCTCGAGCGAAAACTGTTTCAACAACTCGTCACATCGCCGGGTCAGCCGACTGCCACTGAGTCCGTACAACGCACCCTGGCATCGCATGTTTTCGATCACCGTGAGTTTGATGTCCAAACTCGGGGATTGAAAGATAATCCCCAACCGTCCGCGGGCCGCCATCGTCTGCGTCGCCAAGTCCGCACCGGCGATACTCGCTCGGCCGGATTGCAGCGGCAACAACGTACTGAGAATGCGGAACAGAGTCGTCTTCCCGCTACCGTTGCGTCCGAGCACGGCGACAATCTCGCCACCACGCACCGACAGGTCAAAGTCATCCAGCGCGAGCGTTTCGCCATAACGATGACTTACCGCAGAAACGTCCACCAGCGGAGCCGCCTCCGCCGTGTCGTTGATTTTGTTGCTACCTAGCGGCATCTCCCGCGTCGCTGTCGACTCGGTCATTACAGTCCGATCATCCGCAAAGTCATGACGAGCAACACAGCCGGCAAAACAACCAACGACCATCGCAGCATTTTGCGTGCTCGGGTGTCTTCGGGCGACTGTTGGAATCGCAACGACGCTTTCAACAACGGCCAGCACGCCGCCGCCACCAAAGCCGCCATGATGAAACTCGCAGGCGACATCAACAACTCGCCCGCAGGAGCAAAACACGCCACCACGCCACACGTCGCCAACGTCAGCGTGCCGACAATGCTCTGCCACGCCGCACTGCGTCCGGTCGGTTCGACCGTCGTGGTCATTTGGAAACCAGCCTCCGCGTACTGACGCCGGTACAACCAAGCGATCGCCATGAAGTGCGGGTACTGCCAACACGCGAGCACACCGAACAACATCCACCCCGGCAAATCAGTCAACTGGCCGCCGGCCGCGGTGTATCCCATGAACACCGGCAACGCACCTGCAATGGCACCTACCGTGGTATTCCATGCCGTACGCGTCTTCATCGGCGTGTAAATCAAAACGTACATCGCCCACGTCGCCACACCGACCGCCGCCGGCATCACACCGAATTGCCATGCGAGCAGCGCCGTGCCCACGATCCCGGAAATCGCCGTCGCTGAGACTCCAAGCGCCAACGACCTCCGCCGCGACGCCAGTGGACGGGTCGCGGTGCGAGGCATCAAGGTATCGATCACGCGTTCCCAAACTTGGTTGGCCGCGCCCGCACTGCCGGCGACCAATCCGGTCCCCAACAGCAATACCGCCCACGCCAGCAACGATAAACTCACGCCGGTCGGTCCCGCCATCGCGATCCAAGCCGACGCCGCCGTCGTGACCAAAATCATCATCACGATCCGAGGCTTCGTCAGCTCGATCAAATCGCGGACCAGCGTCGGCTCACGTCGTGCACGGCGAGCCGCCTTTCCGCCGGCAGCGTCTGTATCCGAAACGACCGCCGCGGCCGCGGAATCCGACAGCACCACGTCGCGAAGCGGTTCGTCATTCTGCTCGGCCATCACGGGCGGTTCATCCAAGAGTGCAGTCGACGATTCGCGGCAATCGGTCGCCATGAGCGGCCTCGTGAGAGTTAGTGAGATAAGATGAGCAGACGGTGCTAGGAAATCGGCGGAAATTCACTGCGGGTCGAACGTTACGAGGCCAACGCGTCGAAAGCCAAATCAACGCAAACCAGCCACATCGAGCGACGCCAGCACGCTGCGCCGACGCCACAATCGAACCGTTATCAATGTCGTCACCGCCAAAATCAACGATCCCGTGGCGACATGCCCCGTCACGATCCAAGCGTCCAGCAGGTTTTTCGACTCTAACCGATACGTTTGGCTGCCAGGCAACGAATCCAACAGCGGCGGGTACCCGTAATTCACGATCCAAGTCCCCACCCCGAGCAGAATCTGCACGGCCACTAAGCATATCAATCCTGCCGCAGGACGCGATAGCGTCAAATCGCCGCACCCCCGCATTCGCCACCAAGCGATCCCCGCAAACAGCCACAACAGAAACGCCATCGATGCGTGCGTCATCGCGGTGTGAGCGAACATTCCCGGGCTCGCCGTCGGCAAAGCGTGCCGCAGTTGTGCCCCGAAAACAATTTGCGAGTACGCCGCCAGGACCATCAAAATCGGCAAGAACAACCGAGGCGACGGTCGTGCGCCTTCCTCCGATTGACCGATCCCCGCTGCCGCCAAAACCGAATCACGCCGCCACCGTGCCCCCGTCACACACGCCGCCACCACGCACAACGCGAAGAACGCCGGCCCGGTGCAACCGTGCACCATCGCCAACACACGAGCACTCATCGTCACCCGCAGTCCGCCCAAAACGCCCTGGCCGATCACTGCCGCCAGGACCGCGACAGCGAGAACCGTGATCCATCGTCGCGAGTCGCCCAACCAGCAAGCGATCAAGAAACCGATCGCGACAAAACCGACCAACGCGCCGAGCAACCGGTGACCGTGTTCGATAAACAAGTCGAACGGCCCGAGCAACCATGTCGAAAGGGGATACAGAAAAAGGTTGTACCCGTACGTCCCCGGCCAATCGGGAACCGACATCCCGGCGTCATACGTCGTCACCAAACCGCCGACCCAAATCAGCGGCCAGACCAAAACGACCAACGCGACGGCCAACCGCCGCGGCCAAGGCGAATCGCCCCGACCTGGCTGTGAACTGCCCAACTGCCCACTGCCTGACTGCCCTGTGGCGGGCTCTCGCGTGGTGGTATTGGAACTGACATCCGAATCGACGCCGGAACCGACGTTCTCGGCAACCGTTTCTTCCTTGTTCTCCGGCATCACCGCTCTCCTCGGTCGTGGATGCGTTCGCCTGCCATCCCGCCGACCACGGCTCCAATGGCACCGAAAAACGCCGAGGCGAGCAACCCACCCCAGCCGAGCAACCACATCAGCGAAAGCCCCACGCAAAGCCCAGTCAGAGCACCAACGGTTCGAAAGGTATCACGCATTTTGGTTGGGGAGAAAGCAAAGGCAGGAGAAAAGGAGGACCGAAAAACGCGAGGACGCGAAAACAACAAGACAGACAACAGCAAGACCCGGACAGGGGAACGGACACGCGGCGAAGCAGCCACCGGTCAATTTCCCCTCCTCAAATAATTCACCAGATCCCAAGCCTCGTCCGGCGACAATCCCGTCTTTCCGGCAGCCTCTTCACTGATGTCAACGCTCGGCATCGGCGTTCCCGCGATCCCGTGTTGGATTCGTCGGTACAGCGTCTCAGGATCGTCGCCTCCGTGGAAGACGCCGTTGGTCAACACTCTCGGATCGATCTGCCGTGGAGGCAACGCGCCGGCGCTGCGGAACGGTTTGACCGCTTCCTTGTCCGTCGGGTCGATCCCGATTCGCGTCGTGAAATCCTTCGTCCAGTCGTCATAGTCGAGCGTGGGCAGACCGCCCTCACCACCCACGCCATGGCATCCGGCACAATTCGCGATCTGGCCGTGAAAGATCTCTTTGCCGCGAGCAATCGAGGCCGCCAATTCGTCGCCCTCGAGTTCCTGCCGCGGCGGCACCGGCGTCGACGTTGCACTCACCCATCGCCCGACCACGTCGTCGATGACTTCCGCGATCGCTTCGCCGCCCTCAGTCAACTCCTCAGGCATCACGGCCGACTCTTCGGGCATCTCCGACGTTTTCTCTGCATCCTCTGACATCGCCGCATCGTCCTGGGTCGACACCAACATGATCCGCAACTCATCCTCCGGCGGTGTCGTGTCGTAGTCCAACATATCGACGGCAAAGGACAGCAGTTCGCGTTCGACTTCGCCTCGCACCGACAGGTAAATCACATAGTCAATGATCGCTTCGCGGTCCGAAGGAGGCAGCAGCGAGAAACTCGGCATCGGCGTGCCCGGGATGCCGCGTTGCAGCAACTCAGCCAAATCTTCTCGGGTTGGTTTTTCCGAACGCGCCGTCGACTTCCATTTGAAAACGCCTGCACGAAAGTCACGCGGGTAGGGAACCTGATACCGCGACGCCGGCCCCGCACCGCTGCCCGAGACACCGTGACAGACGACGCAGTGTTCTTGGTACAGCCCGGTGTGAGCGTTTTTTTGGTTGCTCGACACGCCACCGGCAGCGACCTGCAACCGCTCGACCGAAACCAGATTGCGTTGATCGTCGTTGGCCATCCAACTCGCCGGCCACCGTGGCGATTGCGGCGTGCCGAACAACGCTTCGACCACCGGTTCGACGTCCTCCATCGCCGCCTGAGTCGGGATATCCCGAGAAATCTCCAGCGAAATCGCACGAACGAGGTTCGACTCAAATTCCGGCGGAGCTTCACGGCAACCGGCCAGCGAAACCAACATCACTCCGAGAACGAACACCCCAAAACCGCCCCGAAAAATCCAACCACGATCAGGTCGAAACGGTTCGGCAGGCGAGAGAGGCGAAACAGCCTTGAGCAGCCGTGGCGAGACAGCCCTGAGCTGCCATGGTGAAACAACCCTGAGCGGCAGATGCAAGACAGCACTGAGCTGCAGATGCAAGACAGCCCTGAGTGAGGAAGGCAAACCAACCATGAGCGATAGAAACGAACTTGGGGGATAAAGGGTGACACCGTATTGTCTCGACGCGTCCGCTCCTGAAAACCGCCCTGAGGCAAGAAACCGAGCTTCCGCGACGAATCGTCGCGGCAACCGCGACCTCACCCCTACCAACCGCAAACCTCCCCCCAAAGCAAACCCACCCAAGATTCCCGGCCTTCCCCGGA